>JANNQN010000029.1:0-14403 GCA_031400775.1 Planctomycetia bacterium
CGGCTAACCTGGCCGCCGGCATGTCAAAAACTGCTGTCGCAGGCCAGCCGCGCCTGGTCGGGCTTTGCCGATCAACTGATCGAGCGTTGCGGGCAGGGTCATAAGTGCATCGCCATCACCAGCACGCAGCGCGGCGAAGGCCGCACGACGGTGTGTTTGGCCACGGCGAAGTATCTGTCCGAGCGCGGTCTGAGGGGCGTGGTGGTCGATGCCGATTTCGAGAATCCCACGCTCGCCACGGCATGCGGACTGGCGACCTATACCGGTTGGGGCGATGTGCTGCGCGGCCAGTTGCCGCTGGGCGAGGCCCTGGTCGCTGCGATCGACGACGGAATGACGGTGATGCCTTGGCGCGCGGCCGATGCCTCGATCTCCGACCTGTGTACGTCGCAGCGCACGGCCACGAGCTTCGGCCTGTTGCGCGAGCACTACGATTTCGTGCTGTTGGACGTGATGCCGATGGCCGGACAGACCACGATCTCGGACTTCGCCAGCTTTGCTTCGACGATCCGACTCGACGCGACGTACATGATTCAGGATGTCCGCTGGACGCTCGAAGAACAGTTGACCGCGGCCTGTGCGAAGATGGAGCGAGCCGGCCTGCACGTCGCCGGCATCATCGAAAACTTCCTGCCGCCGCCCGGACGCGGCGAATCGGCAGTCCGCAAAATCGTTCGCTCTGCCACCGGAATCAGCCTTTCAATCGCCGGTCAATAACGAAGCCTCTGTGAACTCTGTGGCTAATCGTATTCGTCTGTGCCCACTGGGGCCGGCAGAACGAAGCAAAGGAAAATAGCGATGTACAAGGCCTATTGGCAGTTGAGTAGCCGGCCGTTCGAAAACGCATCCGACTCCCGGTTTTACTATCCCAGCGAGGTCCATCAGGGCGCGCTGCTAAAGCTGCGCTATGCGGTCGAGAATCAGCGCGGCGCGGCGCTGTTGACCGGCGACGCCGGCTCCGGCAAGACACTTCTGATCAATTCGCTCAAGCGGCAGTTGGACGATTCGCAGATGCCGTTCGTGCACCTGGTGTTTCCGCGAATGACCTCGAGCGAGCTGCTGGCCTACCTGGCCGCGGAGATGGGCGCGCTGCCCGCTCCCAGCGCGATCGCTACCGTCGACGAGAGCGTGCGTCGTTTGCAGAACTTTCTGATCGAGAACACGCGCCGCGAAAAGCACGCCGTGGTCGCCATCGACGAAGCCCAGTTGCTAGTCGATACCGACGCCTTGGAAACCTTACGGCTGTTGACCAATTTCGAAGCGGGCGCCAAGCCGGCCCTGACGTTGATTCTGATCGGCCAGCCGCAATTGCTGCCGGCCCTGGAACGACTGCCGGGCTTGGAGGCTCGCCTGGGTGTTAAGTGCCTGCTGCGGCCACTGAACCTGGAAGAGACCGTCAGCTATGTCACTCATCGACTGACAGCGGCGGGCGCCGCGCACGAGATCTTCACCGCCGATGCCCTGACGGCGCTCCACGAATTGACGGCCGGCAACCCGCGACGCATCAATCGGCTGTGCGACCTGGCCCTGCTGGTGGGCTATGCCGAGGAGCAGGTGCGGATCAACGCCGCACAGATCGAAGCGGTCTGCAACGAATTGGTCACCGTCACGCCGGAATAGGCGCCGGCGCGGGGCCAGTCGCCATGTTAAGATCCTGGGCGTGAAACTTCCCGCTCGATATTTCCCCATTCTATCGGCCTGCGGCGTGACGGTCGGCTGCGCCGCGCTGCTCTTGGCTACCTCGTCGAGCATCCCGCTCGTGTGGGACGAGGGGGATACGATTTTTCGGGCCGAGCAGATCCTGCGCGTGGCCGAAGAATCTCACGAAGGCGGCCCTTCGTTCTTGCAAGCCCTCCGCTCGCCCGCGAACTGGCCTTACACCACGGTGCGGGAAGGGCATCCGCCCCTGTCGGGCATTCTCGTGGCGATCGGATTGCGAACGGCGCCCGAAGGTCTCGATCCGCTGACCCGGGCCCGACTGGCGCCGATGCTGCTGTTCTCGTTGGGTTTGGGAGCACTGTTCTATCGACTCCAGCGCGAGTACGGCGTGTGGGCGGTGAGCGTGATGGCCGTGGCCGCGCTGCTGATGATGCCAAGAGTTTTCGCGCACGCGAATTTCGCGACGCTCGATGGGCCAGTCACGGCCTGCTGGCTGCTGGCCTGGGCCCTGTTCGCACCGGCCTGTCGCGATTGGCGCTTGCTCGGCGGTTTTGGCGTGGCGCTGGGACTGACTTTCTCGGCCAAATTCACCGGCTGGCTCGCCCCCCTGCCCTTTCTGGCCTGGGCCGTCTTGTATCGTGACTTGCGGGCGGTGCGCGCGTTGGCCGTGGGCGTGCCGATTGCCGTGGCCGTTTTCGTCGCGCTCAATCCGCCACTTTGGGACGCGCCGGTCGAGGGCCTGCGAACGTTTTTCGATCTGAACCTCACTCGGGCTTCTCGGCCCGGACTGAACATTACCACGCAGTTCTTCGGCCGGATGCACGATCTCGATCATCCCTTGCCGTGGTACAACACGCTGGTCTGGACCGCGATCACGATCTCGCCGGTGCCGATGTTGATCGGCTGCATCGGCTTGGTGGCATCGCTGCGCCGTTGGCGAACCGATCGTGGGGCGATTCTGATCGTGTGCCAATGGGCCACGCTCGTCATCGTGAGGGCGTTGCCCTTTTCGCCCCCCCACGACGCCGAACGGCTGATCCTGCCCAGCTTCGCGTTCTTCGCGGCGTTGATCGGCGTGGGAATTGGCCGGGCCCTGTATCGCGACTCGTTGCTGTTGCCCGAAAAGATCGTGGCGCAAGGTTGGGCCAAGATAGCCATGGCAATTGCGCTCGTGGCGCCCACGGTGGATTCAGTCCTTTACTTTCCGCACGGGCTGTCGTTCTACAACCGCTTGATCGGCGGGCTCAAAGGCGCGAGTGCCCTGGGAATGGAACCGACGTACTATTGGGACGCCCTGGACCGCGAGACGTTGGCCTGGTTGGCCGACCACACATCCGGCGATGAGAAGGTTGCCTTCGGCGCGGCGCCTCCAAAAAACCTGGCGCTGCTCAAGCGCTGGGGACTTCTCGAGCGACTGCCGGACGACGAGGGCACGTTCCGCTGGTACGTCATTCAGCGCCGCCCCAGTGCCTGGAGCGCGGCCGACCGCTGGCTGATCGACCATGAGCAGCCGGCCTTCCAGCGAACGCTGTCGGGCGTGCCGCTTTTGGACGTCTATTCTTTCGATCAGTACCAGCGAGCCAAGGAAGCGCCGTAAGTGAACCCAGGAAATCGAGCAGTGGACGAGGAAACGAGGACGATTCGCGACGACATCCCTGTGGAGACATCGCTCATGCTTCTCACCTGGTCACGCTACTCGGCCTTGGTGTTTGCCGTTGGGCTCGCGATTGGAGAGGCGGCGATTAATTGGGGGCATTGGCAATACGCTCCGCTATGGATTGTCGACTATGTGATCGTCGCCTGGTTGCTGGCGGGATTTTGGACCGCGCGTTCGCGCGGGAAATTGCACATTCTGCTGTCGGGCTGGGCATTCACGGCCGGCGTATTCTACATGGCGCTGTTCATCAGCCTCGATCCGGAAATGCCCCCGCTGGCCGAAGGCGATAACACGCTGCTGGTGCTGATCGGCATGATGCTGGCACTGGCCGTGATCGGATTTCTATCCACGCTGCTGGCGTGTAAACCCGTCAAGGAATCGCACCTATGAATAGGCAAGCATTGCGAGACGAGGTTGCCGCATTCTTTGATGGCTTCGTCGAAGCGTTCGGCACTTTCAGTGGCGCTCGAATCGCGGCCCTGTATCTCGTCCCGTACGTTGCCTTGAGCGGAGATGGGTCGGTGGGATGTCTACAATCGCGCGCGGATGTTGAGCGCTACTTTCAGGCTGCGGTTGACGGCTACTACGGCGACGGATGTCGCTCCTGCCGATTCAAAGACCTTGACGTCGTACCAATCGGCCGACGAGCCGCGTTAGGAACAGTGACCTGGGAACTCCTGCGCGAAGACGGAACTGTCCTCAAAGTTTGGCGCCAGTCGTATAACCTCGTTCGAGTAGCAGGCGGTCTGCAGGTCCTCGCTTCGACAGATCACGGCGAGTAAGAACGACACGTTAGACCAGTCGGGCCATCGTGGCGTATAGGTTCAGCTCGGGCCGATCGCCGATGATCGTGAATAGCGTGCGAACCTGGTCCAGGCCCGTGCCGATCAGAAACCGCGAGTCGCGGCCCACGCTCTTGGCGCCCAGGATGTAGAAATCGGGCTCCGGTTGCAGGAGCGCTTGCGGAGACGCCGTCGATCCCGGGCCTTCGTCCCCAAGTTGCTCGAGCGCCCCTTCGTGAAATGGATCGTGGCGAACGTGGAGCTCGCGAAACAGTCGGCGGTCGGGCCGATAGCCGACATTGGCGATGATGCGGTCGAACTCGAGCTCGCCGGCGTGCTTGCCCGTCAGGCGGACCGAAAACCGCTCGAGATCGGCGTGCCATGTCAAAGCCTCGACGGCCGTGCCCGAGAGCAGCGAGATGTGATTGGAATCGTCGGCGGCCAGTCGATTCGCATGTTGCGTCAAGCGGACGCGCTCCTGGAACGGATCGTCCGGAATCGCCGCTACCGGCTGCGGATGCTTTTCGTCCAGTTCTCTCCGCGCGACCCAGGTGATCCACGTGTCGGGCGTCTGAGCCGCCAGTTCCGCCAGAGCAACAAGGTTCGTGGCCGCCGAATGGCCCGTACCCACCAGCAAGATGCTGCGGCTGGCATAGCGCGAGCGGTCGTCGCCCAGTACGTCGGGCAGTCCGTATTCGATATGCTCCTGAACTGCTTGCTCGCCGAGCGCCGGCAGCCCGCCCGGCCCCAGCCAGTTGTGATTGCCGAACGTGCCCGAAGCATCGATCACGACATCGGCCGTGGCGAACCGCTGGCGGCCGTGCTCTAGCGGGTTTGCGCTAGCCAAGAGCAAGCGGAAGCCTGGCTCGTCGCGCGCTTCGTCGCCGGCCAACTCGCCTTTGATCAGACCCTCTCGGCCGATCGCCACCACGGCGGTTTGCTCGTGAATGTTGTCGGCCAGCAAATCGGACTGCGCCAGCGGAATCAGGTAGCGAGCCGCGAATTCGCGACCACTTAGCAACTCGTCATCGGCCGGCGGCTGACGGGTGGGATCCTGGGCCTTCAGCGCGGCCAGGCCCAACGGCGATCGATTGAGCGCGAACGGGCTGAACATCCGCACGTGTCCCCATCGCAGCAGGTTCTCGGCCACTCGACCCCGCTCGTAAACGTCGACGTCGTATCCCAGATAGCGAGCGTACAAGGCGGCTTCGAGGCCGATGGGACCCGCGCCGATCACCGCGATACGTGCCGGAGTTTCCATGGCCATGTCAGCAGGGTCTCTTGGTTGACCGCGTCAGTACAGGGATATCGGGGATTAGAAGTCCGCTGACCTGTCCAATTGAGCTACGGGCGCTTGTGTGTTGTCTAGTTTAGCCGATTGCCCAGCGAGCCGGAATCGCTGGGCCTGCGCTCCGCTGTCGGTCGGCACGCCAGGCGACAAGCTTCGCACGCCTTCTCAGTGTTCTCAGCCGCCAAGTTCTTTCCATACGCAACGCCAGGCGCGGTGCAGATCAAGATGCCGCCGAAGCAATTTCGCTAATGCGCTGGCTGTTCGTGGCGGCTAAGAGGTTGGCGACAAAACCTCAAGCAGAGGGGGGGACAGTCCCCGACGGTTTTGTCCGCTCGCTCTAAGGCTGGTCCTCACTGTACGGCAGGTGTGAAGATTGTTCGCAGCATTCGCCGTTCGAGCGACTTCGGAAACCAGCGCACAACAAAATCCCTGGTCGCCACGGCAATCGGATTCCTGAGGTGGCAAATTCGTCCAATGGACCAACTCCGATCAACGATCCATTGTGTCTTTTTGGTCCTCAACCGAACGAACTGGTCAATCGCGTTTTCGTTGAGTCCGTGCGACTGGAGACAGTTGGCTAGTGCCAGGGCGTCCTCGATCGCTTGCGCAGCCCCTTGGCCGAGGTTCGGAGTTGTGGCGTGAGCGGCATCGCCCAGCAAAACCACCCTGCCATTCTTCCACGTTCTGAGTGTTTTCAGATCGGAAATGTCGGTGTGAATGATCTGTCGCGGTGGCGTGTTCGAGACGACGTCCAAATACTCTTTGAATTCCTGAGCGACGAGGGTGCGAGCGTGCGAATGAATCTCTTCGGGAGACCTTCGCTGTCCATGCGCCGCATCAAACGTGAGATACCAGTAAATCTCCCGGGGGGCGATGTGAGAGCAGCCAAAACGACACCCGCGGCCCCATATCTCGACCCCCTTGGCCTTGTCAAAACCTGGCCGCTCCAGCGGCGCGATTCCTCGATAGCTGCTCGTGCCGGAGAAACGCATCCCGCTGGGGCCAAGTGTGCTCTGTCTGACTTGCGAATGAAGTCCATCGGCCCCGACCAAGACGCTACAGGTCGGCGTCCCGCCCGATTCGAGTCGAACTTGAACCCGCTCATCTCCCTGAGAAATCTCACGTATGAGGCAATTAAACCTGACGCTCTCGGGCTCCAGTTGTTCGTAAAGGCATCTCTGCAGTCGAATACGGTGGATCGCAATCGTCGAGAACCCAAACTCGGACTGATAGTCTGCAAGGCAAACTTGTTGAAGCACCGTGCCTCGATTCGAAATGACTTCGACCCGCTTTAGCGGATAGCCCAGTGCCGTCACTTGGTCGACAATTCCCAGCGTCTGCAAAACCTGAAGTGGATTGGGCGCGAGCCACAGTCCTGCTCCCACCTCTGAGAGGCCCCGCGATTTCTCAAGGACGACAAAGCGGAGCCCAAGTCGTTTCAGGGCCAACGCCGTCGTGAGGCCACCAATTCCTCCGCCAATGATGATGACATCTGTATTCGCTGGTCACGGTTTCGATCCGGCTGGGTTACTTACCTGACATTTCCCGTATGGGCTGAGCCCGAAACCGAGCCAGGCTCGCAAGAATCCACGATTGTAACTCCGCGCCAACCGACGTGTTGGGTGGAAAGCTAACGAGCCCTGCCGCGATCCTACTTTGCTTTCACGTCATAGCACCACAACATGCCCAGGTCGCGGATATAGAGCTTGCCGTCGGCGACTACCGGGTAAGGCCAAGCCAGCGACTTGCCGCGATCCGGCTGATCAGGGAGCGTGAAACGCCCTTTTTCGTGGTACGCTTCCGACGTGGCCTCCACGAGCGCCATGTCCCCATTCTCGCCGTGGACGTAGATGAGTCCGTCGGCATAACAGACCGAGCCAGCTCCAACGCATCGGTTCTGCCACTTCACTTCGCCAGTGGCGAAGTCGACGCACAACAGTCCTTGGCCATTGGTGCCGTACAATTTCCCACCGACCTCGACTGAACCGCCGATACTGTTGGGCAACTTCGGCAGGAAATAAACTTCTTTTGCCTCGATCTGGCCGCCGTCCGATGTGAGTTCCACTAGCGCGCCGCCGCCGCGACCGGTGCTGCTATAGACAAAACCTTGCTGGGCCACGGGCGTGGGGATGTTGGCGGTGCTTCCCTTGGCCGATTTGTCGTAGCGCCACAACAATTCGCCCGTCTTGGCGTCCACGCCTACCAGCCCCTTGGACAAGAATTGAACGTATTGCCTCCGCCCTGCGGCATTCACGACGATGATCGATGCATAGTTCGCCAGATCCGCTTCGGGCGTGGACGACTTCCAAACCGTCTCGCCGGTCTTCTTGTTGAGCGCCACGAGCGTGGCCTCTTTGCCGCCAGGTGTGCAGACCAGCAGGTCGCCATCCACCAGCGGCGACTCGGAATAGGCCCAAGCGCCCGGCTTTCCGCCGAAGTCAGAGCGCAGATTCTTCTGCCAGACTTTTTTGCCCGAGGCCGTTTCGAGGCAAGCCAGATCCCCGTCCGAGCCCAGCGCGAACAGCAGGGGTCCATCGATTGTGGGCGTCGATCGCGCCGCAGGGTACTGCAATGCCGTGTTCGGCCCGACATTGCCGACGCGCACTCTCCAGATTTGTTGACCGTCTTTCGTGTCCAGAGCCTGCACGAACTCGTCGTCCATGCCCGTGTTGCTCATCACGTAAAGCCTGTCCCCAACCACCGAGGGAGTCGAATATCCATCGCCAATGTCCTTGGCCTGCCATACGAGCTTCGGTCCATCGGCCGGCCACTGTTTCAATAGCCCGCGCTCGCCGGAGATTCCATTGCGCTGCGGTCCGCGCCACTGTGGCCAATCGGCGGCAACGACCGACGAAGAATTGGCCGCAATCCACGCCACGGCTAGCAGCAATAATCGTATTTTCATCGGAGTTCTCCCTGGCACGATGTTGGGTTCCGTGCAGTAGTGCCGCGTCGGCACCAATTCTCCAAAGGATAACCCAACGGCTCGGTGTGCTCGATGGCAGTTGGCACTGTCTCGTCCTCGTACCAAGGGACGTTCACCGACATTGGAACCGTGCGGTGGACTGCGGTCAAACATTTGGTTCAAGGACCGCGGATGTGTCGAAAGCCGTTCGACTCTCAAGGCACTCGACCCACACGGCGGCGGCAGGGAACTAAAGAGGACGCCAAGTATGAAATTGCCGTGTCGAAAATCAAAACGCTATCGACTTGTCCCCTGAGATTCTTGAGGCCGGCCTCCATTGTTCTCCAAGAGAGCGTAAAGATCATTGCCGCAATCGACGCTTGCGTCCTAGTGACGATCGCCGCGGCCGAACCGGGTGTAGCTACACCCGCAATGGGGTCTTTTCGGGTCTTACGGGGTCTTTCAATGCAGCGACGGTTTTAACGGAAGTCTCTGAAAGACGCAGGTTTATGGTCGACAACCGCGGGTTTTCGTCAGCGGACTGTTTTCATTAGTGCAAGGGGGCCTCGCGCGCCGGGCGCGCGGCCAAGATGGATGTCTCGCTGGGCGATACATCGCGATCCGCGCGGAACATCGACAGGTCGATTTGCGGTTGCTCGCCGCGAATCAATTGAGACATCACCACGGCCGTGCCGGTCGAAAGTTGCAAGCCGCTACGAAAATGCCCGGCCGCAACGAAGGCATTCTCCACCCCGGGCAGCGCTCCCAGATAGGGCAAGCCATCGCTCGTAGCAGGGCGCAAGCCGGCCCAAGTCCGCTCGATGGTCGCCGAATCGAGATCGCCGACCAGGCTCAACGCGAAGTCGAGCAAGCCGGCGACACCCGCGGCTGTCGTGCCGCGATCGAATCCGACGTCGTCTTCCGTCGAGCCGACCAACAGCCGGCCATCGACTCGCGGCACCAGATAGCGGCTGCCCTCGTTGATGATTCGTGACAGCATGGGCCGGGCGGTCGACAACAACACCATCTGCCCGCGGATGGGTTTGATGTGCGGCGTGACCCCCAGCTTTTTCATCAGGGCCGCCGACCATGCGCCGGTCGTGACGCAAACCGCATCGGCCCGCAGCAAGCCACGATTGGTGCGCACTCCGCAGACGCGCTCGCCGCGAATTTCGAAGTCCTCGGCCGAAACATTCGGCGAAATCTCGACGCCGCGCTGCGCGCAAGCGATCACGAGCGCCTTGAGATGCCGCGGGTTGCGAATCTGGCATTCCGCCGGCACGTGGTAGGCAGCTTCCAGCATGCCTCGCGGCAGCAAGGACGATTCGAGCTCGACCAGCGAGGCTGCCGAAAGGCGCTGGGCCGTGATTCCGCGCGATCCGGCGAGCGTGGCGAACTGAACCAGCCGACGGGCCTCGTCGGCGTCGCGGGCCAGGTAAATTGCGCCCGAGCGGCGAAATCCGTTGTCGTTGCCGGTGGTCTTCAATAAGTCGGCCGACCATTGAGCGTGCAATGCGTTGCTCAGTGCCGTCAACTGTTCGAGCGGATTGTCGGAGTCCGACCAGGCTGGCGGAAGAATTCCGGCCCCGGCCCAGGAAGCCTCGCGCCCCGGCTGGCCGGCATCGATGAGCCGCACTTGCAGTCCGTGGCCGGCCAATTCATAGGCCAGCGACAGGCCGATGACCCCTCCTCCCACGATCAAACAATCGGACATGGATGCGTCCCGCGTTGCTACCATTGACCTTGCGCCGGCGCGCCATTGTATCGCCTGGCAGGGCGGCCTACGAGGATCGCCCTGCCATCGCTTAGCTCCGTTTGCGATTGGCAAGCAATCGTCGCAGCAATAATTCGTCGACCCTTCCGCGAAATCGCTCCCGGCCGTCAATGACGACCACCGGCACGCAAGCGTCGTAGCGGGCTCGCAATTCTGGATCGGCATCGATGTCGATCCGATCAAATTTCAGGCCGTGCCGCGCGAGAATTTCGGCGGCCACGTCGCAAAGATGGCAACCGTTTCGCGAATACAGGACAATGTCGGACATCATGGACAACTTGCTGATTTCGATCGATCCAGGGCTGCGCGTGCCGCCCCCGGGGGCGAGCCGCTGAGGGTCAGGCAGCCGCGGCGGGCCTTTCCGAACCCTTTGCCCGTAAGTATTCTCACACATAGTATTTCGCACTCAAGTGGTTCGCCGCCATGAGCATGTTGTCACTCGACAAATTCGTGGCACTCGTGGGCCGCAGCAAGCTGGTCAACGAAGGCCGGCTTTCCGAAGCGGTCGACGACTGGAAACGCCAAGCGACGCTGCGGCAACTGGACGACGCGCGGCACTGCGCCGAGCATTTCGTCCGCTCCGGCCTGCTGACCGAATGGCAATCGGCCAAGCTGCTCGACGGCCGCCATCGCGGATTCTTCCTGGGCAAATACAAGCTGCTGGACCATCTGGGCAGCGGCGGCATGAGCAGCGTGTACCTGGCCGAGCACGTGCTGATGCAACGCCGCGTGGCCATCAAGGTCCTGCCGCACAATCGCGTCGGCGACTCCTCGTACCTGGCCCGTTTTCATTTCGAGGGCCAGGCCGCCGCGGCACTCGATCATCGCAATATCGTGCGGGCCTACGACCTGGATAACGAAGGTCGGATTCACTACCTGGTGATGGAATACATCGAGGGCCGCGATCTGCAAGCCATCGTCGAGCAGGATGGTCCGCTCGAATTCCACGCCGCCGCCAACGTCGTGGCGCAAGCCGCGGCCGGCTTGGAGCACGCGCATCAGCGCGGCCTGGTGCATCGCGATATCAAGCCGGCGAATCTGCTGGTGGATCTCCAAGGCACGGTCAAGATTCTGGATATGGGCCTGGCGAAATTCACGCCGGAAACCCGGCCAACTCCCGGATTTGCCCACGACGACCAAATTCTGGGCACGGCCGACTATCTGGCGCCCGAGCAGGCCGCCAATCCTCGCTCGGTCGATCATCGGGCCGATATGTACTCGCTGGGTTGCACGCTTTATTTTCTGCTCAGCGGCCATCCGCCATTCGCCGATGGCACTTCGATGGAACGCATGGCGGCCCATCAACAACAAATGCCGCCCAGCCTGTTGCTGGACCGTCCCGATGCCCCGTCGAAGCTGGTGGCGATCTGCCGGCGGATGATGGAAAAATCGCCCGACGGCCGCTACCAATCGGCCGGCGAGGTCAAACACGCTTTGGGCGCGTGGCTGGAGAGCGAAGCGGCCCTGGGATACGTTACCACCGCGACCTTGATGATCTCGGCCGAGCCGGCCTCCGCCGCGCGCTCGCACGCCAAGTCGAAGGCGAATCTTGTCTCAGGCTCGGCACCGGACTTAAACCCGCTGCCTCCCGATTTCCCGCAGGGCTCCTCGTCTTTGCAGGATACCGATTCTAATTTGAATCGCGCCGCGACGGTGAAGATTCCGATCGAGCTGGCGCGACTAACCGGCGAGGCGCCTATCGCGCCGCGTGCTGTCGAACCGCCGCCAGCCGCGGCGCCGCCAGCGGACGCGAACTTGTTGCTCGGCGGCGCGTTGCCGGTGCCGCCGCCGATCGTCGCCCCCCCGCGCGAACCGCCAATCGCGCCACTTGTTGCGCCGGTCGAGATTGCTTCGATCGCGCCCGGCGCGGCGAATTTGGAAGACTCGCTCAGCGATATCGCCGCGCGGCCTCAGCGCGGCCGCGCGCGTTTTTTGCGCGCGGCGCGCGCCGCGCGATGGCCCACCTGGCTGAGCGCCGCGGCACTTACGATTCTAATTCTCGGCGCCGTCGCGCTGACGGTCGTGGCGATCGCGCAATAACCCGCGAGCGCCAGTGCAAAAAACGCCGCCAGGGCCATTTCACCAGCCGCAAAACGGCTCTCGTCAAGACCCCCTTCTGGCGAAATAATCGGCATAAACGGATCGTCTTAAGTCTTTTGAAATAAGCGACTTAAAATAATCTATTGCAAGTCATCCGGCTGCCTACGTAGGATGGAATTGGCGAGGGCACGCCAGCCACTCGTGCGGGGGCTTGTGCCAGCCGTGCGAGATCGGGGTTGCAGCGGGGCGGACAGGAAGAGTTGCCCCTCAAAGGATTGTCTTGTGCTGCCAATTCACCTTTGGGGTTTTCTGTCATGCAACGCCGCGACCTTAAATTCGGTGGCCGGTTTCCCCAGTCGCAACCGATGGGCGCCGCGGCATTGACCAAAGCCCGGCGACCGGGGGTGTTGGCGAATAAGCGCGTGCGCGGAGTGCCGCGTAACGAACGCCTGCCATTTATACCCCCCGAAGATTGGCATGAGCCGACCGAAGAAGAGCGCGGCTACCGCGTGATCGTGCAGCAGCCCGGCGTCGGCTTCCGGCACATCCTCTCGCCCAACGACATTCGCGAGCGGCTGAGCCGGTTCCCGTCCGAGATGCTCGCCAGCCTGGAAGTCGTGCAGATGAGCCGCATGACGCGCAAGAAGGCCAGCTTCCCCTGCTACGGCATGCAATGGGGTGCGAGCCTGTACCTCTATCCGATTGAAGAGAACCTGGTCGAGGTCTATCATTGTCCGCCCACGCCCAACCAGGTCAACGAAGCCCGGATGTACGGCGGTCGCTGGTCGCAGCACGCCCGCGGCGTCTGGCGGCTGGAATGGACCGAGGCCTCGGTCCGCGACTTTTATCTGAACAACATCCTGATCCACGAGCTGGGCCACCTGGTCGACGCCCGCAACACGAGCTACGTGGACCGCGAGCGATACGCCGAGTGGTTTGCCCTGGAGTATGGATACAAGCGCAGCCGACTCGAGCGCGAGCCCAAGCCGATCGTCCGCCGCCACCACGCGCACGCCTCGCGGCGGATTCAGGGGGCGTGACGTAGCAGGCACACGCCTGTGTGCCGTAGCTGGGAGTGGAGCAGGCGACGGCATACGGCGTATGCCTGCTACTTTTCAAGAACGGCCCAGGCCCGCGATTGTCACCAGCACGTTCAAGCTGCCCGAGCGAAAGCCTTCCAGGTCGAGCGTCACGAATTTGAAGCCCAGCGCTTTGAATCGCTCGACCAAAGTATCTCGAAGCGGCCCTTCGCAAAGTCGGGCCAAGGCCTCGATCGGCACTTCCAATCGGGCCACGTCCCCTTTGTGGTATCGCACGCGGACCACGCCCAAGCCCTGCTCGCGCAGAAACTGCTCGCCCCGATCGATCATCGCCAGCCGCTCGGGTGTCACGGCCTCGCCATAGGCGACGCGGCTGCTCAGACAGGGCGTGGCCGGTTTATCCCAGGTCGGCAGCTCCCACTCGGCGGCCAATGCCCGCACGTCGGCCTTGCGAAAGCCGCACTCGGCCAGAGGGCTGGCCACGCGATGTTCTTTGGCCGCCCGCATGCCGGGGCGATAGTCGCCCAGATCGTCGACGTTGGCGCCGTTGAGCACCACGGCCACGCCCAGCCGCTCGGCCAGACCCTCCAGATGCGTGTACAGCTCGGTCTTGCAGTGGTAACAGCGGTCCGGCGCGTTCTGTAAATAGTCGGGGTTCGAGAACTCGTCGGTGGCGATCACCTCGTGGCGAATCCCGATCAAGCGGGCCAGCTCGACCGCCTCTTCCAACTCGCCCGCGGCCAGGCTGGCGCTGGTGCCGGTGACGGCGACCGCCGCATCGCCCAGGGCCAGTTGCGCGGCCTTGGCCACGACCGTGCTGTCGATGCCGCCGGAGAAGGCCACCGCGCAGGTGCCGTAGCCGCCCAGCAGGTTCAGCAGTTGATCGCGCTTGGCAGAGAGGTCAGAGACGAGTTCCGCGGTGAGCTCAGACATGGTCGGAAGGCCCCTAGCGCGACATGTGCGCCGGCGTCAGCCCCGGTAAACCACCGTGCCAGCGCCACGATCTTTAGCCTAGCACGGTGCGCCGCGCCCAACAAGAACGGCGTGCGGACGGCTCGGACCGCCCTTTGTCCTCGCATGCATTGCAGGGTGTTCGCAGTGGCTGATCGTAGAACTTTCGGGCGCGTTGAAAACCTCTGGCGCTCTCTGCGGGGGTTGAGTAAATTGGGCATTGAATTTGATTCCAGTTTACTCAAGGAGGCGGGCGATGGAACCGGTGACGATGACTGCTCGGACGGCGTTGCAACAACTGCTG
>JANNQN010000030.1:0-5228 GCA_031400775.1 Planctomycetia bacterium
GATCTCGGTGAACATGATCGGCCCCAGCATGCTGAAAGCCTTGCCCGACAGGTTGAAGAAGCCGAAGAACTCGCCGGTCCGCGACTCGGGAGTCATGAGCCCCATGATCGTGCGGCTGACCGACTGCGTGCCGCCCATCACGAGCGCCGTCACGGCCGCCATCACCCAGAATTGCCACACCTCTTGAATCAAAAAGCCGCTGACGAGCACCAGCACCCAAATCGCCAGGCAGATGTGCAGCGCGTTCTTCTGGCCGATCTTGTTGGCGATCCAGCCCAAGAAGATCGCACCCGGCAAGGCCACGAATTGAATCATCAGGAAGACGGGCACCAGGGCCGAATCTTCCATCTGAAATTTGTGCTTGGCGAAGACCGAGGCCTGCGAGATCACGGTCATCACGCCGTCGTTGAAGATCAAAAAGCCAATCAGGAAGATCATCAGCATTTTGTAGCGGCTGATCTCGCCCAGCGTGCTTTTGACTTGTTGCAGGCCCATCGCGGCCGTGGCCCACAGCGACGCCTCACTCCGCCTTGGCGGCGATTTGTCGCGCACCACCAACAACATTGGCAAGCTGAACACGGCCCACCAAATGCCCATCAGCAGCAGACACAGTCGCGGGAGAAAGTAGTTCTCCTTCGACAAGCCCCACGACTCGCCATAACTCAGCACCAGGATGGCGACTAGCAGCATCAGGCCGCCGCCGACGTAGCCGGTGCCATATCCCCAGGCCGAGACCTCGCTCATTTTCTGGTCGTCGGCGATCTCGGGCAAAAAGGCGTTGTAAAAAGTTTGCACCAGCTCGTAGTTCAAATTGGCGATCAGAAACATCGCCACGAAGAACCAGGGCCGCTCGGGCGTGCCGAAGAACATGAGCGCCGAAGCGCTGGCGCCCATCATCGTGGTGGCAAACAGCCAGAGGCGCTTGTTGGCGCGGGCGTCGGCGATGGCGCCCAGGATCGGCGACAAGATGGCGGAGCAGAGCGTGGTGATGCCGATGCCCCAGCCCCAGGCCGTCAGCCCGGCGTCGCCCTCGAGCACGGCCCCTTGCAGGTACAGGACCAGCACCGTGATGTAGACGGTCGAGTAGGCGCTATTGGCCCAATCGTACATGCACCAGGCGATGATCTCGCGCGGCTGGTTCTTGGCGAGGTTGGGACTTGCGACGCTGGCCATGCGGGTTATTGCCTGGGAAGTCGGGGCAAGGTGCGAAGGCGTGTGGCAGACTTATACCACACGCGCCCCCCGGTTCGCTATCCGGAAGTTCGACGCCCGCGGGCCGGGATTGGTCACACAAGAGAAAAAGGCATAGCGCGATTGTTGGATACGAGGCACACGCTGCGCTGTCCCTCGGCGCGGACATCGCATTGGCGTCATCTTTTGTGCTAGAGACACGCTGACAATCGTCCGGAGCGCCGACACTCACCGCCAGGCCCAATCCGGTATCGGTCGCCTTCTCGGTCAATATCTGCGATGTCCCGTTTTTCCTTCCACCAGCGAATAGTTCGTAGCCGTCGGCCGTATTGTTTCCAGGGAGTCAACTGGAGAGCAGGATTTCAGTGAAAGGACACAACAATGGCGACAGAGGAAATTGGACGAGAAGAGATGACCGATGCGTATTGTGCCGGCCGGCGGGTCGGTTTCGGGATTTCGGCAATGGTGCTAAGTTTGCTGGCCATGGTCAGCTTGTTGGGCGCCGAGAAGGCAATCCTTGCCATTGTCCTCGGTGCCCTGGCGCTCCGCGGAAGCGGTCGTGGAACCTTGGCTCGGCGGCTAGGCTTAATCGCGATCTGCATTGGCGCCGTTTTCCTGCTAGTGGTAACTGTCGTCGTCATTGTGTTCCGGGACCAATTGCTTGAGATTATTCTGACGCTTGAAAAACTGTCATAGTTGGCAGCGAGGAATGCGATGACTTGGGACCAGCAGAAATCAGGTTGGGATTTCCAGCGGCGCATTGAGCCTCTGTTGCCTTGGTCGGCAGCGTATGCCTACTCCATTGTGCGCAGCCGGGAGGATGCCGAGGATGCTGTGCAGGAGGCAGCAATCAAGGCGCACCGGGCGTTCGCCAAGTACAATCCTTCTTGTCCGTTTAAAGGCTGGTGGCTCGCGATCCTCAGAAATTGCTGTCGTGACCTGCTGCGGCGACGACACTCAAGGCCAGCGACTGCCACAATCGAGGGTGTGGAAATTCCACCCGATGCCGCCTGGGCAAGCGATCAATACTCGGACCTGCGCGAGGCTCTTGATCGGCTTTCCGAGGGACATCGGGAAATCCTTCAACTGCGTTATTTCGGCGGCTGTTCATACCGGGAGATAGCCGACGTACTCGGCATTCCGGCAGGGACCGTGATGTCTCGGTTGTACGCCGCTCGCCAGGCTATCACCGCCATCTATCGAGAGGATCAGCACCATGAAGCCAATTAGTCCCGAGGAGATTTCGGCGCTATTTGACGGGGAACTAATGCCCGACCGGGCCGAAGAGGTTCGGCGTGCGATGATCGACGACGAGCGATTGCGACGAATCTATGAGCAGATAGCCACGACGGATATCGCCTTGACTTCGTGTGCTGCCGCGTGCCAGTTCGAGCCGCACGTATCGCTGCCGAGCATCTCGCCGGTCGTCGGCTTCCCCATTTACGGCTTGGCATTTGGCCTGTTGATTGTTCGCATCGTGGCGAAGAGCCTTCCTTTCGGTCCTAGTATTTCGCTCCAAGCATTGGCGATAGCACTTGTCGCCGCTTGGCTGCTCTATCGATTCCTCCCGGCCTTGCGAACGGACATGTGGCAGGCTGTTCATGAACTGGGGCTCGGCTCCGGGACGCCGCCGTGACGAACGTCGGTGAGTCCACGGAATCGTCAACACCTACGACGCGGTGGCGGTTCGGCGGGCGGGCCGTTTCCCATCGTGAAGAGGGAAGAAACCCATAGCGGGTTAACTCTGAGGGACAGGGACCATGCCGGCATCACGACAGGCCGAGCGAATTGACCCGCTTCTCGAACTCGTGCCACACGCGCGCAAAAAGAAACGGCCGATTGGCCGTTTCTTGAAGTTCGCAAAGGATCGCGAGGAGGGATTGTCCCCCACGGCACAGAGCGGCTGTCGAGCCTTTACGTGCCAAACTCCGGGCGGCGACGCTGCAACTGACTTTGCAGGCGCTGCACGATCGAGCTGTGCATCTGGCTCACGCGGCTTTCGGAAAGATCCAGCGTGGCGCCGATCTCTTTCATCGTCAGCTCTTCGTAGTAGTACAAGATGATGATCAGCCGCTCGTTGCGATTCAAGCCCTTGGTGACCAGGCGCATCAGGTCGTTCTTCTGAATCCGCCGGGTCGGGTCTTCGCCCTTCTTGTCTTCCAGGATGTCGATCTCGCGAACATCCTTGTAGCTGTCGGTCTCGTACCACTTCTTGTTCAGGCTGATCAGGTTGACCGCGTTGGCTTCGAGAATCATCTTCTCCAACTCGGGCACGCTGATGGCCATATACTCCGAAAGCTCGATCTCGGTGGGCGTGCGGCCCAGCCGGGCTTCCAGGGTCTTCAAGCCTTCGTTGAGCTTGCTGGCCTTGGAGCGCACCAGGCGTGGGACCCAGTCCATCGTCCGCAGCTCGTCGAGCATCGCTCCGCGGATGCGCGGCACGCAATAGGTTTCGAACTTGACGCAGCGCGAGAGGTCGAAGGCGTCGATCGCATCCATCAGCCCGAAGACGCCGGCCGAGATCAGATCGTCAAGCTCGACTCCCTCGGGCAGTCGCGACCAGATACGTTCGCCGTTGTACTTCACCAGCGGCAGATACATCTCTACCAGCCGGTTGCGCATCTCCTGGTTGTCCGGATCTGCCTTGAAGTTCTGCCAGATTTGCGCCACGTCCTCTGGCGCCAATGTGGTCATCGCCATCGCGTCCTCCGTGTTCGATGATTCGGCGGCGAGCCGCCTTTTGAGATCCGTCGTATGTCGCGAAAGGGTGAAAGCCTTCCTTGGCTTCGTCCGCCGTCACGACGATTGATTTCGCTGAGATTCCGCGCTCGTGGCGGGATCGGTGCAATCTGATTGCCTGGCCCGCGACTTCGCGTCGGTGGCGTTAATCTCTACTTAATCGGCAGAGTTTGCCACCAGCGCGACTGTCTGAGGTGTCTTATAGTATCGGTCGAGTCGGGCCTCCGAGTTGAGTCGTTTTGCTTCGATTGTCTCCCCCGCGAATTGGATGCAACACCCGAGCGCGGCGATAGTTGATGGTGTTGATAGCGTCGTCGATTGCTTTGCCGGTTTGTCAGGCGCTTTTGGCCTCCGGCCGGCGCGACCCGTAGGGCGCCGTCAGTTGTGTTTGTGCCCACAGCGTTTCGGCCACTTGGTCGAGCGATCGGGCCGCCTGGCTGCCGGCGGGAAACAATAGCGGCGGCGCAACGCCAGTCGTCGGGCAGGTTTCCACCACGCCCGCGGCAATTGCTTGCATGCCGAGAAAACGTCGGCAGGCCTCGGCAATACGAGCTTGCACTTCGACCGCCGCCTCGGGCTGGTCCGACAGGTTGGCCAATGTATAAACCGACGCCGTTTCCGATGCATCCAATTGCACCTTGATCGCGGCGTAGCACTCCATGATCGAGCCGGGGTCGGTCGTCGTGACCGCCAACACCACGCTGGCGGCCTGCCACAGTCCGCGAGCGAACGGGCTGCGGCTGCTGCCGGCGTCGATCACCACGACGTCCGCGTGCGCGCCCAGGTTTTTCAGATCGGAAATGAACCGATGCTGCGCCGCGGCCGAAAACTCCACCGGCGCGCCTTCGGCCCAAGCGCCGGAGAGCACCTGCACGCCCAGCGGTCCGCGCTCGAGCACCTCGTGTACGCTGCGCCGGCCTGCCAGCACGTCGAGAACCGATCCCTGCTCGGGATGCTGCGTAAGCCGCGAATTGCCGCCGTGATCCAGATCAGCATCGACGAAAACCGCGCGGCGTCCCTGTCGGGCCAGTGCCAGGGCCAGATTGACGGCGACGGTCGTGGCGCCGACTCCTCCCTTACCACCGGCAACGACGACCAGCGGCACGATCGTGCCCAACGGCGCGCCGCCCGCGGCTCGCAGCCGGACCAGGTGTCGTAGTTCGTCAGCTTGATCGTGAATCATGATACGTTCGCAGTCTATTACTTCGCCGATTATCTGGCGTCGATCGACTCAATTCCCAATACGATCCGCGCCAACCGCGCGCTCTCGGCCGGCGCGATGTCGTCGGGCACATTCT
>JANNQN010000031.1:0-14235 GCA_031400775.1 Planctomycetia bacterium
ATCAGGGCCGCGAGCGATTCGCCGAGCAGTTTCCCGCCGACTTTATCAGCGAAGCGATCGATCAGACGCGTGGCTGGTTCTATAGCCAGTTGGCCGTGAGTACGTTGTTGTTCGGAGACGAGACTTCGACCGATCCCGACCGACCGACGCATACCTGGCCGCACCCGTTCAAGAATTGCATCGTGCTGGGGCTGATGCTCGGCGAAGACGGACAGAAGATGTCGAAGAGCAAGCGGAACTACCGCGAGCCCAACGAGATCTTCGACCGCTACGGAGCCGACGCCCTGCGCTGGTATTTCTTCGCCAATCAGCCACCTTGGACGTCGATCCGCTACAACGAGCAGTCAATCAAGGACAGCATTCCCGAGTTCCTGCTGCGGCTGTGGAACGTCTACAGCTTCTTCGTGATCTATGCCAACATCGACGGCTTCGACCCGGCCGCGGCGCTGGGTGGCGGCGTCGATCAGCTATCGTCCCAGGAACTATCAACCGCCAAAACCTATCGTCCACTGGCCCAGCGCTCGGAGTTGGACCGCTGGATCCTGAGCGAGCTGAATGCCACGCTTCGCTCGGTGATCGAGCACATGGACGCCTACGACAATTTCGCCGCCTGCGGTCAGATCACGGCCTCTGTCGATGCCTTGAGCAATTGGTACGTGCGCCGCAGCCGCGACCGGTTTTGGAGCGAGGACAAGATCGCGGTCGACAAGCTGGATGCCTATTGGACTCTGTACGAGTGCCTGCTCACCACCAGAAAGATGGTCGCGCCGTTCGTGCCGTTTCTGTCGGAATCGATCTGGCAGAATCTGGCCGTCGCGGGATTCGCTTCGACAGTGCGGCAGAGCGTCCACCTGACCGATTTCCCACAGCCCGACCTGGCGGCCATCGACGTGCCGCTTTCGGAGCGAATGAACCTGGTGCGCGAGATTGTCTCGCTGGGCCGCTCGGCCCGGATGGGCGCGAAACTGAAAGTTCGCCAGCCGCTGGCCAAGGTGGAAGTTATCTTGGTCGATCGGCGGCATCAGGGATGGTTGCAAGAACACTCGTCGCTGATTGCCGAAGAGCTGAACGTCAAGCTGGTCGAGTTCGCCGAGAAGGCCGATCAATACATTTCTTATAGTGTGCTACCTGATCTCAAGCGGTTGGGTCCGCGCTTGGGAAAGCAGTTGGGTGAATTGAAAACGGCGCTGGCCGCCGCCGACGCCAGCGCGCTATTGACCCGGTTGGAGGCCGAGCACGTGGTCACGTTGGCCCTGCCCGGCGGCGACGTGCCGCTCGACGCGCTAGATCTGCAAATCCGGCTGCAGGCCAAGCCCGGTTGGGCCGCGGCCCAGGGAGCGGCCTGCGTCGTGGTGCTATCCACCGAGTTGGACGAATCACTCCTCGCCGAGGGACTGGCGCGAGAACTCGTGCATGCGATTCAAACCCAGCGCAAGGAGATGGCCTGCGAATACACCGATCGGATCCGCGTGGGTTTGGAAACGGACGATGCGGCTTTGGCCGCGGCGGCGGATCGCCACGCCGACTTTATTTGCCGCGAAACGCTCGCCACCCAGATCGTGTTGGGTTCGCTGGCCGGAGTTGCGGCCACGGAACTAAAAATTGGCGCCATTCGGGCGAAGCTCTACGTCCAGGTGGTGGCCACGTGAGCACATCCCAGGGGCCAGCCAGGCTGCGTCTGATCGTGCTCATCTCGGGCGGTGGCACCACGCTCAAGAACCTGCTGGAAAAAATCGCCGCCAGCCAGCTCGCCGCTGAAATCCTGCTGGTCATCTCCAGCACCCCCAAGGCCCGCGGACTGGCGATTGCCGAAGCCGCCGGCATTGCGACGCTCACAGTCGACCGCAAGGCATTTTCCACGGACGACGCTTACAGCGAAGCGGTTTTCGCTGCTTGCCGGGCCGCGGGCGCCGACTGGGTCGTCATGGGGGGCTTTCTCACGTACTTGCCGATTCCGCCCGATTTCGAGAATCGCGTGCTCAACATTCATCCGGCCTTGATCCCCGCGTTTTGCGGGCAAGGTTTCTACGGGCACCACGTTCACGAAGCCGTGCTCGAGTATGGCGCCAAGATCAGCGGCTGCACGGTTCATTTCGTCGACAACCAGTACGACCACGGGCCGATCATCTTGCAGAAGGTCGTGCCCGTGCTGGACGATGATACGCCCGACACGCTCGCGGCGCGCGTATTCCAGGCCGAATGCGCTGCCTATCCCGAGGCGCTGCGGCTATTGAGCAGCGGCAAGGTCGCGCTCGACGGACGGCGCGTGGCGGTTCGTGCGCCCTCGACGGGTCACGCTGGTCCGTAGCCGAGCGATTCGTATAGCTGCGCCGCCTCGCCCCATTGAGCGTGCGTTTCCAACCACACTTGCCGCTGGCCGGTTTCCCACACGGCCGCTTCCAGGCTGGTGATCAGCAGTCGCCCCACGCCGCGGCGCCGCCAACTGGGCAGCACCGCCAGCCAATGAACCGCCGGTCTCGCTTCGGGCGTGTCGCCACGACGAGCCAACGTGACGGTGCCGACTGCTGAGGCAGTCAGAGCAGGCGAATCGGTTTCCGCGAACCACATCGCCTCCGGCCGCCACCAGGATTTTGCCAGGAACTCCCGGGCGAAGTCGTCGGCGTTCCAGTCTCCGACGCCGAGCTTCTGACGGGCAAATGCCCGCCGCCGGAGCTCGAGCCAGATTTCGCCGTCGGAAGCATCCTGGTAATGCCGCAGTCGAACGCCATCGACGGTGGCGGGGCAGGGTGGCGCGAGCAGTTTTTTCGTCAGTTGCAGGATCAGAGCCATAGAGCGCGATTCTTTCAGCTTGGCAATCCGGGGGCAACCCGTCGAATCCGCGATTGGGCCCAGTTTAAGGCTGTGCAAGTCCTTATGCTAAGAGACATTACGCTAGAAATGGAAGAATTAATGCAAAGTGGCGACGGATATCTATCACTAAAACGCAAGATATAGTTGATATGCAACAAACAGTCTGCCATAATTAGATAGAATATGGCGGTTAAATGGAAGCCAGCGATAAGGTTCTGCCACTTTGCTAGTTGAAGAACGCCGCAATCAGTTGCTCGAAATGGTGCGGTCTCGGGGCTTTGCCTCGCTTCCGGAGTTGGCCGACCAGCTCAAGGTTTCCGAGTCCACGATCCGCCGTGACTTGGATTTCCTGGAAGACGTAGGTAGCGCCAAGCGAACTCACGGCGGCGTCTTTTATACGGGTCCTTCGCCAAAGTTGCCTCACTTCGACGAGCGTCAGCCGGCCCAGTGGGACAAGAAGCGAGCGATCGCCGAGGAGGCGGTCAAGCTGGTTGAAGACGGCGACGCCGTGCTGCTCGACGGCGGCAGCACGACGTACGAAGTGGCCCGATTGCTGGTGGGTCGTCGATTGCAAATAGTCACGAACTCGCTCCCGGTTGCCAACTTGTTCGCATCGAACGCCAATAACGACCTGGTGATTGTGGGCGGATATGTCTATCCGCGCACCGGCGTGGCACTTGGTCCTTACGCGAACAAGATGCTCGAGCGGCTCAATGTTCGCCGCACGATTCTGAGTGTTTCCGGCATCAACGAGCGGGGCTTTTTCAACAACAACCTGCTGTTGGTCGAGACCGAGCAAGCCATGATGCGGGCTGCCGACGAAGTGATCGTCGTCGCCGACAGCACCAAGTTCGGCCGCCAAAGCCTGGCCCATTTGTGCGCGCTGGGAGATATCCAGCATCTGGTCGTAGACCACGAAATTCCTGATCCTTGGCGCGACCGTGCCGCCGAGGCCGGCGTGCAGCTTCATGTAGCGGACAATACGGACGGCCAAAGCCGAGTTAATTAACACGTTTCGACATCACCTAAGCGCAAAATGACCATGCCCGCTGTACTCGATCGCCAGGTCGTCGAACGGATCGTCCGCGAAGTCGTATCCGGCACGCTCGCGTCGCAGCTTGGATCGCGCGGGCGCGCGGCCTCTGAGTTGGTGGTGAGCATTTCCGCGCGGCACCTGCACTTGACCGACGAGCACGTCGAGACGTTGTTCGGACGCGGCCACAAATTGACCGTGATGAAGCCCCTGTATCAGGACGGTTTTTTTGCGGCCGAGGAAACTGTGATGGTTGTCGGGCCCAAGCGGCGGATGTTGCCCTCGGTGCGCGTGTTGGGACCGACGCGCCCGCGGAGCCAGGTCGAATTGGCGTTCACCGACGCGATCTCGCTGGGCATCGATGCCCCCGTGCGAGCCAGCGGCGACATTGCCGGCAGCGCCGGTTGCGTGCTGGTCGGACCCAGCGGGGTGGTGGAATTGTCCGAAGGCGTGATCCGCGCCGAGCGGCACGTGCACATGAACCTGGAGCACGCCGCTCACTATGGCGTCAAGAACGGCGATCGCATGAGCCTGCGAATCGAGAGCACCTGTTCGGTGATTCTGGAGAACCTGCTGGTGCGGGCCGACAAGACCAGCAAGCTCGAGGTGCATCTGGATACCGACGAAGGCAACGCGGCCGACCTGGATCGGGCCACCAAGGTCGAGCTGTTGCGACAACGATAGATCGAGACTATTTAGAGCCAAGTTGAAAATTGTGTTCGAAGTCACTTGTTTCCCTCTTTTTTCGGAGAGTGTTTTATGGCAAAGAACGTCGAAGCGCTGGGCATGATCGAGACCAAGGGGTTCATCGCCCTGGTCGAAGCCAGCGACGCAATGATGAAAGCAGCCAACGTGCAGTTCCACGGCTGGGACAAGGTTGGCAGCGGTCTGGTCACCGCGTTTGTGACCGGTGACGTAGCCGCGGTCAAAGCCGCCATCGACGCCGGCGCCGCCGCCGCGGGTCGTATCGGCGAAGTCGTGGGTGTGCAGGTTATTCCTCGCCCGCACGACGATCTGGGCATTGTCATTCCCGAGTCGCGCAAGCTGGCGAAGTAAAACGCGGACGGGCAGTATTTCTATTCCAACTCAACAAGGACATTTACCTATCATGAATGCAATCGGAATGATTGAAACCAAGGGCTTGATCGCACTGGTCGAAGCCACCGACGCCATGGCCAAAGCCGCCAACGTCGAAATCGTGAAGCGTATTTCCATCGGTGGCGCCTATGTCACGACCGTCGTGCGTGGCGACGTGGGCAGCGTGCGGGCAGCGGTCGAAGCCGGCGCCGCGGCCGCCTCGCAGGTCGGCGAATTGGTGGCCAGCCATATCATTCCTCGTCCCTCCGAAGGCCTGGTCGCGGCTTACCTGTCGTAAGCCTGGCTAGGGCGGCGGCGGAAACAGTCCGCGCCGCGCGGAATCCTTAACCGAAGGACGCGGTGGAATGAAGGTCCTGGTGGCCAATCTCGGCTCGACGAGCTTTAAGTATCGGCTGTTTGAAATGGCCGACGAGCGCCAGCTTGCGCGCGGCGGTATCGAACGGATCGGTTCCAGCGAGAGTCGTTGCGTGGTCGAGATTGGCAGAGAGCGTCGCGAACTGGTGGCCCACGTGCCCGACCATGCCGCGGCCGTTCGACAATGCCTGGACCAGTTGACCGATCCGGAGATCGGCTGCCTGAAGGATGCCTCGGAAGTTTCGGCGATCGGGTTCAAAGCCGTTCACGCCGGGCGGATCAGCGGCGTGCAGCGAGTCACGCCCGAGGTGCTTGCGGCCATGGAAGAGATGAGCGGCGTAGCGCCGGCGCACAATCCGCCGTATATCGCGGCCATGCGCCTACTGAGCGAAAAGTTGCCGCAAATTCCGTTGGTGGCGGCGTTCGAGACCGGTTTTCACCAAACCGTGCCCGATCGCAACCGCTATTACCCGGCGCCCTATGCCTGGGCCGAGGAGTTCCACGTCAAGCGTTGGGGATTTCACGGCGCCAGCCATCGCTATATCGGTGCCCGCATGGCCGAGCTGTTGGGCCGCGATGACCTGCGCGTGATTTCGTGCCACCTGGGCGGATCGAACTCGCTGTGCGCGATTCGCAATGGCCAGAGCGTGGCCACTTCGATGGGCATGAGCCCGCAGTCGGGAATCGCCCACAACAACCGCGCGGGCGATTTCGACCCCTTCGCCATTCCCGTGATCATGAAGCATACCGGGCAGACGATGGAGCAGGTGTTGGAGGACCTGGCCGAGCGCAGCGGACTGCTGGGCTTGAGCGGTGTCAGCGGCGACGTGCGAGACCTGGAGCAGGCGGCGGCCGCGGGCAACACGCGGGCTCGCTTGGCGCTCGACGTCTTCACCTCCGACATTCGTCACGCCCTGGGCGCGATGCTGGTCGAACTGGGGGGCGCCGATGCGATCGTCTTCACCGGCGGCATCGGCGAGAACGGAGTCAACATTCGCACGGCGGTGACCGAGAACCTGGCCGAGTTGGGCATCGTGCTCGACCCGGCCGCCAATGCCAAAGCCAAGGGCGAAAGCGCCATCCACGCCGCGCATAGCCACAGCCAGATCTGGGTCGTGCCGACCAACGAAGAGCTGATCGTGGCGCGACAAACCAAGCAACTTCTGGAAAGCAAAGGTCAATAACCATGTTCGTCGCCAAAGTAACCGGCTCGCTCGTGGCCACGCAGAAGGTCGACACGATGGTCGGGCACAAGCTGCTCGTGGTCGAGCCCTATCGAATCGATCCGACGGATCGCAAATCGCTGGTGGCCACGGGCCGAACTTTCGTCGCGGTCGACACGGTCGGCGCCGGCGAAGGAGAGTACGTGCTGATCACGCAAGGTTCGAGTGCTCGCATGACCCCGGAAACCAAGAATCTGCCGATCGACACCGTGATCGTCGGCCTGATCGACACGGTACACGTGGATCAGAATTGCGTCTTCAATCGCGACAGCTCACGCGCGTAGGGCGAATTTCGCCGCCAGACGAATCGCCCGCGATCGGCCCATAACAACATAACTCAAGCAGGAAACTGACAAACCGATGCAAGCCACCGAAGAACTGATTCGCAGCGTCGTCGAGCAGGTGCTGACCCGGATGGGCACGGCCGCTCCCAGCAGCAACGGGCGCGGCTACAGCGGCCGCCACGGCATTTTCACCTGCGTGGACGAAGCCGTGGCCGCGGCCACCGAGGCTTTCGAGCAGCTCAGCGAGCGCACGGTGGCCGATCGCAAACGGATCATCGACCACATTCGCCGCATCTCGATCGACCAGTGCGTCGAATTGGGCACCATGGAGATGGAAGAAACCGGCATTGGCAGGCTGGTGCATAAGATTGAAAAGCTCAAGACCCTGGGCGAGCGTACGCCGGGCGTCGAGTTCATGCGCAGCGAAGTCTTTAGCGGCGACAATGGCCTGGCAGTGATTGAACACGCCCCGTTCGGCGTCATCGGCGCCATCACGCCCGTGACCCATTCGCTGCCCACGATTACCGGCAATGCGGTGAGCATGATCGCCGGCGGCAATACGCTGGTCGTCAATCCGCACCCCGGCGGCAAGCGCGTGGCGGCCGAGGGCGTGCGCCGTTTCAACCAGGCCATCTATCGTGACCTGGGCATCGACAATCTGATCTGCGTCATCGCCGAGCCAACGATCGAATCGGCCGACGCGATCTTCAATCATCGCGGCGTCAAGTTGATTTGCGTCACCGGCGGTCCGGCGGTCGCCCGGGCGGCAATGAAATCGAGCAAGCGAGCCATCGTGGCCGGACCCGGCAATCCGCCGGTGGTGGTCGACGAAACGGCCGACTTGGATCGGGCAGCCCGCGCGATCATCCAAGGCGCCGCGTACGACAATAATTTGCTGTGCATCGCCGAGAAAGAGGTCTTCGTCGTCTCCCAGGTCTTCGACGCCATGATGGCCGCGATGGAACGTGCCGGCGCGGTGCGACTCAACACTCGCGAAATCGAAGCGCTGACGAAGGTGGCGATCGCCGAGGTGGGCGAGGGTGATCACAAGCACCAGGTGGCGGCCAAGGATTTCATCGGTCAGGACGCGGCCGTGCTGGCCAAGGCGGCCGGCAAGCGCGTGCCCGAGACAACCGAGCTGGTGTTCGGCGAAACGGACGAGTTCAACCCCTTCGTGCCCGTCGAGCAGATGATGCCCTTTCTGCCGTT
This sequence comes from Planctomycetia bacterium, assembly GCA_031400775.1. Taxonomy (GTDB): domain Bacteria; phylum Planctomycetota; class Planctomycetia; order Pirellulales; family PALSA-1355; genus PALSA-1355. The sequence goes on from JANNQN010000031.1 coordinate 8,013, forward strand.
CGTTCGCGTCCGCGACGTCGATGAGGCGATCGCCAAGGCCAAGCACTACGAGCACGGCTTCCGCCACACCAGCATCATCCACTCGAACAACGTGCGCAACATGACCAAGATGGGCCGCGCATTGGACACGACACTGTTCGTGAAAAACGGGCCGTGCATGGCCTCCTTGGGTTTGGGCGGCGAAGGTTATCTGTCGTTCTCCATCGCCACGCCGACCGGCGAGGGAGTGACGACGCCATTGACGTTCACGCGCGAGCGGCGCTGCTCGCTGATCGACGACTTGCGAATTCTGGGTAAGTAGCAACCGACACGACTCCGAGCGACTGCGATGCAATTGGGCGTAGTAGTGGGAACAGCGAACGCAACGGTCAAGCATTCGTCCCTGGCGGGATGGAAGCTGCTGGTCGTGCAGTTCTACGGCCGCGATGGCGCCACGCCCGACGGCGAGCCGGTGATCGCGGTCGACGCCTGGGGCGCCGGCACAGGCCAGCGAGTCATCCTTTCCAGCGATGGCAAGGGAACGCGGGCACTGCTAAAGAGCGATAACACGCCCGTTCGGTGGAGCGTGCTGGGAGTACAGGATTGACATGGCGCTCACGGGTCTGAATTCGTCGCGGCGTGCCGAGGTGGAACGGATCGTACGCGCCGTGCTGAGCGAGTTGAACGTTACGGGGGCGCGGGTCGCGCAACCGGCCGTGTCGAGCGAGCGGGATTTGGAGCGGACGCTGGTGCTCACCAGCAAAGTGGTGAGCCTGGCCGAAGTGGAAGGAAAGCTGAAGGACGTGTCGCGACTGATTGTGCCGCGGGGCGCTGTGATTACGCCGACGGCCCGCGACGAATTGCGGAAGTTCGCGGTGGCGGTGGCTTCGGCGACTGGCGCGCCGCAAGCCGCAAAATTGAAGGTGGTGCTGGCGACGGCGGAGACGAGTTTTGATCCCGCGGCGTTGGTTGCCGCTTTGATTGGCGAGGGAACCGTCGTGGAACGACTTCCGCAGGGCGAGCTGACGACTGCCGTGGACACGTTAACTCGAAAGGTGGTCGTCGACAAGCAATTGGGTTTGTTGATTACCGACATGCCGGCCGCGGCGCTGTGCCTGGCCAACCGCCAGCGCGGCGTGCGTGCGGCCCTGGCGCACAGCCTGGCGGCGGTGAGCGAGGCGGTGGGGATGATTGCCGCCAACTTGCTGGTGATCGATCCGCGGTCGCGCAGCACGTTCGAACTGCGGCGTTTATCGCGCGAACTGATCCGTGCTGGGCGCCCCGAGCGGTCGACGGTTGCACCAGAACGATTGAATTAATTGCGGGCTCGGAGAGGGCACGCGTTCGAGGGGAAACCACTATGCGAATCGGCGAAGTCATTGGAACGGTCACGCTCAATCGGGCTCATCCAAGCCTGAGCGGCGGGGCGTATCGCCTGGCGATTCCGCTCAGCTTGGCGGAATTGTCGAGCGCGGGCGAGCCCGCGGGCGAAGAGCTGGTCGTGTACGACGACCTGGGGGCCGGCATTGGCAGTCGCATCGCGATCAGCGAAGGCGGCGAGGCAGCGCAGCCGTTTTTGCCGCTCATCAAACCGATCGACGCCTACAACGCCGCGATCCTCGACGACATCCAAATTGTCCGCGCAACGAAATGACAGCAGCCGTGACCACGGCTTCCACCAGAAAATACAAAGCGAACCTGGCAGTCAGACTCTAAAGGAATCGAAAGCGAATGAACAACGTACACCAACTCAAGCTCGAGATCTGCGACATCGGTCGGCGGATCTACAACAAGGGATTCGCGGCCGGCAACGACGGCAACATCAGCTTCCGACTGGGAAAGGACGAAGTGCTGTGTACGCCCACGATGGTCTCCAAGGGCTTCTTGAAGCCGGAGGACCTGTGTACCTGCGACATGGAAGGCAAGCAGCTTAGCGGCAAGCGCAAGCGAACCAGCGAAGTGTTGCTGCATCTGGCGATCATGAAAGAGCGGCCCGACGTAAAGAGCGTGGTGCATTGTCATCCGCCCCATGCGACGGCCTTTGCCGTGGCGCACGAACCGATTCCGCAGTGCGTGTTGCCCGAGGTCGAAGTGTTCCTGGGCGACGTGCCGATCACGAAGTATGAAACGCCCGGCGGTCAGGCCTTCGCCGACACCATCCTGCCGTATGTGAAAAAGAGCAACGTGATCATCCTGGCCAATCATGGCACGGTCAGCTTCGGCGAGACTGTCGAAAAGGCGTATTGGTGGACCGAGATTCTGGACGCCTACTGCCGAATCTTGATGCTCTCGCGCGACCTGGGCCGCGTGAACTACTTCACCGAAACGAAGGAGCGCGAGCTGCTGGACCTGAAGACCAAGTGGGGCTACACGGACGCGCGGCTGGAAAAAGGCATGGAGAATTGCGACATCTGCGCGAACGACGTATTTCGCGATAGTTGGAAGGAAAACGGAATCGAGCGCCGCGCGTTTGAGGCTCCCCCCGCGATGCGACCCGGCGGCAATAAGTCAACTCCGGCGCCGGCCGCGACAAACGGCAAAGGCAATGGCAGCCCGGACCAGGAAGCCCTTATCAAAACCATCACCGAGCGGGTCATGGCCGCGCTCGCCGGAAAATAAGAGGTTGGGGACAAAACGTCGGGGACTGTCCCAATTTTTCGGTGCCCCGGGAGAAAAATGGGACTGTCCCCCTCCCGGGACGTTTTGTCCCCAAGCTCTAAGTCACGGAACTGAAAGACCCATATGAAAGTCAGTATTATCGGCGGCGGAGGACTGGTCGGATCATGCACGGCCTTTGCCTTGCAAACCGGAAAAGTCGTGCGCGAGCTGGCGATTTTGGACGCGAACGCCGATATGGCGGCTGGTCAGGCGCTCGATCTGTTGCACGGCGCCAGCCTGATGGCCGATCAGGTAATCACCTCCGGCGGCTACGAACACATTCCATCCAGCGATCTGATTTGCATCACGGCCGGGCTGCGCCGCAAGCCGGATGAAAGCCGGTTGGACCTGATCAATCGCAACGTCGACTTGTTCTTAGGAATCCTGGCCGACATCCAGCGGGCCGGACACAAGCGAGACGCCACGGTGCTGGTCGTCTCCAACCCGGTCGACGTGCTGACGTATCTTGCCGCCCAGCGGCTGGAGTTGCCGCCGTCGCGCGTGTTGGGTCTGGGAACGCAGTTGGACACGATTCGTTTTCGAGCCCTGATCGCCCAGCAACTGTCGGCCGCGCCCACGCAAGTGAAGGCCCTGATCCTGGGCGAGCATGGCGACAGCATGGTGCCGATCTGGTCCAGCGCCACGGTGGCGGGCTTGCCGTTGGAAAAGTTTCCCGGCTGGAACCCGCATCTGGCCAGCGAATTGTTCACCCGCACCAAGGGTTCGGGCGCGGAAGTTATCAAGAAAAAAGGCGGGGCTGGTTTCGCCGTCGGGCTGGCCATTCAAGAGGTGATCGAAGCGATCGCCCTGGATCGTCGGGCGATCTTGCCCGTGTCGAGCGTGCAACGCGGCTGCTATGGAATCCGCGACGTGGCTCTGAGCGTGCCCACGGTGGTCGGAGCCGGCGGCGTGATGGCCACGCACGAGATTGAGCTGTGGCCCAAGGAAACGCAGGCGATGCGAAAAAGCGGCCAGGTGTTGCGACAAACGATCGACACCGTGCTCGACCGGCTCAAGCAGGGAAAATAGTTCATGCAAAAATCTCTCGATCGTAAACTGGCCGCGATTCACGCAGATCCCTCGGGCTCGAAGGAATTTATCCTGGCCGACGCCAAGGACGCCGACATGGCGTTCGGCATCGGCTCGCCGGGCAAGTCCCCCGAGATGCACGCCGGCGAGGGGCGGATGCGCACGCTCGAAGAATATCGCGATGCGATTCGCCAGGTCACGCGGCAGGGGCTGATCGACATCATGCTCATGTCGGCCAGCACCAACGAGGCGCTGGCGATCGGCGAGCGGCTGTTCGAAACGAGCCACGTCACTCCGGCAGCGCGGGCCAACGATGCCAGCGATATTTTCGCGGTCCGACATGGCCGTTACATCGCCGAGCCCTCGAAGCCCTTCCGCACGGCCACGCTCGACCACATTCAATGCGGTCATGTCGATTGCGAGCCGGCCGAACGGGCGCGCGGCGCGAACCTGGGCTTGTACAGTGTGACGTTCAATAACCGGCTCGAAGACGACCTGGTCGCGCTCGAAACCTATCGGCAGTTTCGCGAAGAGGCTGAGCGAAAGGGATTCCGACATTTTCTCGAAGTGTTCGATCCCAACGCGCCGCAAGGACTGACGGCCGAAAGCACGCCGCAGTTCGTGAACGATTCGATTGCCCGCACCTTGGCCGGAGTCGCCACGGCGGGGCGACCAATCTTCTTGAAGATCGTGTATCACGGGCCGCGCTCGATGGAAGAGCTCGTGGCCTACGATCCGCACCTGATCGTGGGCATTTTGGGCGGCGGAGCGGGCACGACCTACGACGCCTTCAAGTTGATTGCCGAAGCTCAGAAGTACGGCGCCCGGGCGGCCCTGTTCGGACGCAAGATCAACAATGCCGAGTGTCAGTTGGCCTTCGTCGAGTTCCTGCGGCGGATCGTCGATCGTGAAATCTCGCCTGAGGAAGCCGTGCGGGCTTATCATGCCGTGCTCGAGCGATTGAAAATCAAACCGCAGCGGTCGCTGGCCGACGACATGCAACTGCAAAGCGGCGTGATGAGTTATGGCGGATCGAGTACCGTCAGCGTCCCGCGAGCCACTGCGAAATCCACAAGCAAGAATTCACCCGCCAAGCACGATTGCGGCTGCGATGGTCCTGACCCTCACGTCTGCCATTGCCACGACAAGCAGCCCAAGTCGACAGCCGAAACCCTTCCCGACTTCAGCCGCATGACTTCGGCGGAGAAGCTGGCCTACAACAAGGCCAAGCGCGACCGCATCTTCGGCTAAGAGCTACCATTCTCTCGCGACATGGCGCGCAGGTGCTCGATCGCGTCGTCGACGTCGGGCACAGGAACGCCCCGCCGCCGCCCTTGCAGGTCGCAATCGCGCAATAGCATCAACTCGTCGAAATCGTCGGCCGCTTCCAATCGTCTGCGGGCCCGGACACCCAACGTGCCTTCGCGCAGGGCCGCCGCATCGGCGTGATGCACGATGAACCACGCGGTGCGCTCGGTGATGTGACCTTCGAGCGCTTCGAGGGCCGCGGCAATGTGATCGCGCGGGTCGATTGCCTTGCCCACGTCGTGCAGCAGCGCCGCGACCTGGAATTCTTCGTCGTAGGGCACGGCGTCGCGCGCCAGGTCGAAGACTTGCAGGCTGTGGTACAGGGCGTCCCCCTCGGGATGCCGATCGAGATTCTGCTGAACCGTCTCCAGCGGCACGAGCAGCATGCGATACACGCCAAAGCGATCGAGATGCCCGTTGTGGCCGAGCGGCTCGCGATTGTCGTGCTCGTTGCCAGGAGGATGCGCGTCGCCGATGCGCGCCAGCGACTGGATCTCGTCGCGGATCTCGCGATTGGTGGGCAGATCGGCGTATTTCACGCGCCGCTGGCCCAACCGCCGGGCAGCCGTCATCTTGGCCCGGTAGTATTCCGACTCTTGGCGGATGTAAATCAGCCGAGCGGCCTCGAAGGTGATCTGACGCCGCAGCTTGCCGTTACTCATCGTCGGTTGCGTCGAAAGTCGGCTGCGCCCAAATAAAACCAATCGCAGGCAGCGCCGGGCCTGTCTCTTTTGAAGTATACGCAGCCCTCAGCGCCATCGACAAGCCGCTTTGGGCCCCGACTCCGTCGTAGCACCAGGCTGACACCGTCTGCCGTCGCATTATTTCATGGTATAAATGGCAATCGCTCCCAACAGGAATCTCCCATGAATACGCGATTTTCGGCCGTGCTCAGCCTGATATTCGTTGTCGCGCCAGCAGCCGTGGCCCAAGCCGCCGATGAGGCGCCGTGGACGCAAGAGACGTTCGTCTACAAGACCGTCGGGCCAACAAAAATCGAGGCCGAAGTCTATCGCCGCAACGGCTCGCAACCGAGGCCCGCGATTGTCTGGATCCACGGCGGAGCGCTCATCATGGGCAGCCGCCACAGCGTGCCCAAAGATATCGTCGAACTTGCGCGGGCCAATAACTACGTCCTGATTTCGCTCGACTACCGTCTCGCTCCGGAAGTCAAATTGCCGGAGATCGTCGAGGATGTGAAGGACGCATTTGCTTGGTTGCACGGCGAGGGGGCAATGCGGTGCAGTCT
>JANNQN010000032.1:0-29807 GCA_031400775.1 Planctomycetia bacterium
CCCCGGTCGAGTTCCGCAATCTGCGATTGCGCGAGTTGCCGTGAGCGCGGCGGCGAAATACCAACGAACAGGCCCAGGGAGAGCGAATTCCCTGGGCCGTTGTAAAGGTCGCCTAGCAGCCGGTGCGTACTTATGGCGGCCTGGCTAGCGACTCTGAGATTTAGATTTAGCGCGAGACCACCGTCTTGGAACCAACGGCGGGCAGGCGACGCGCCGTGGCAGACCGAGCGACTTCGAACGTGGCTTGATCGCCGCGGGTCACGGCTTCCAGCTTCAACGTGCCGACCGGGCGAGCCATGACGCCGCGGGAGCCGGTCGAGATGACTTCCAGGTAACCCACTACGTGGCCGTCGTACAACAGGTAGTCGTGCGACACCTTCAGGCGATCGCCTTGGACTAGCCGATCGCCGGCGTTGTCCAACCGAATCTCGACGGTGCCGGCTTCTTTGCTGACGCGGGCCACGGTGCCGTGGACCGAGTGTCGCGGCTTGTCGACCTCGGGTTGAGCGACCGCGGGGGGTCCGTACTTGGGAGCCAGCGAGACGCCCGCGGCGGGTACGTCGCTCGTGTAGGCGACGGTCGCGGCGGCTTGACTCGACCCTTGGCCTTCGGCGGTCTGCATCTTGTCGATCGCGCCAATCGGCTGCCGCATTTGAGCGGTGCCGTCTGGCGTGGCGAGACCGCGCTCGACCGCGGCCCGTCGCGAGCTGGGGCCGCCTTCGGTCACCTTCTTCTTCCGGCGGGTGGAAGCGGGAGTGGCCTTCTGCGTCGCCGGGGCGCTATCGGTGCGGCGCGAGGACGAGACCACCGGGGAAGCGGCCGGGCCTTGCGATCCCTTGCCGAAGTCGACCGTCACGGTCTCTTCGGTTTCAATCGCATCGGAGACGATCGCATCGCCCTGGGGCATGATCACTTTGGTGCGGGCCTGATATACCCGGGCGGCCGAACCACGCTGCGCGGCGCGATCGGCTTCGGGTGTCGGTTCCGGCGGGGTCGGGATCGTTTCATCAGCCGGCGGCTGGACCGGAGCTTCTTCGCCAATGGGTCCCTGGCCGGGGCAGCAAGCGCACATGGCGCTCTTGGCGGCTTCGCGGACGCGCTCCGAGGGCTCGATAAAGCAGCCCTTGTCGTTGCGCTCGTAGGCCAACTCCGCCAACTTCTTGGTCATCTCCTCGTCGCAGCAGCAGTCGCGATTGCACGTTTCGCAGTGCATCGAGGCCGCGTCTTCGATGGCCAACACCGTTTGATAACGGACTTCCTCGGTGCAGTCTTCCAGGGCTTCGATCAGGGCTTCCTTCACGCCGCCGTAGCAACCGCAGCCGACCGTGGCCAGGTACTTGATGGCCTTGATCTTCTGGGGCGCCAAGTCCTCTTCGGTCTTGATCTCGGCCGCCTTCTTGATGGCGGACACCGGAGACTCGAGGTTCTTGGGATCGGCGAGCGCCTTCATTGCAGGCTTGCGCTCCATTCCCGGAAAGTTGCCGCGGCGATTGCTCGTGGCGTCACGAACCTTGTTGAATCCCTGGGGAATGCCCAGGAAGTTCCACAGGGTGAACGGCGCAGCCGGCGGGGGCAGCGCGACAGCCTGGTCGCACAAGGCTGCACCAACGATTGCGGCAACGAGCGACGCTTGTGTGATTCGTTTCATCGAGCCATCCTTGATCGACTGTGTTGAACGCGGAATGCCGGCGCGTGCGTATCGCGCAACATGCTTGCCAACGTTGCAGCCGCGCGCTTTGCAGCGGCATAGTCCTTCCTATCGAAAAAAGATTCCAAGTCGTATGAATGCAATCTTCCGCGGCGCAAATTCCTCAGCATCTCCCCCATTCTCACTAGTTCAATTTGATCGTGACGGTAGCGGGCTCTTTGGCCGCTTCCGGCACTGTCACCTTGCCACTTCCCTTGCGGATACTGTTCTTGGCCGTCCCTTTGGCTTCCAACGTGTACGGCCCCGCCGGCAAATCGTTGAACACAAACTCGCCGTTGGCATCGCTGGTGGCGGTAGCTTTGGACGGTCCTTCCAGAGAAATCGTGATCTTGGGAGCCGGCTGTTTCCCGTACAGCACCTGGCCTTTGATGCTCGCGACCGGCGATTTGGGGTCGGCGGCGACCGTCCGCGCTCGCATACCCGCGGCCACGGCGATCATGACCGCGACGGTCAACAGAAAAGCGTTCTTGAATTTCATCATTGTGTCCTTGATAGATGTGTCCTGGAGAATCGTGACCGGCCGAGAGAGATGTGCTGGCGCCGGAAAGGTCGATCCATGCTTCCCGAACTTCCTCAAAATCCGAAAACCCGACCCAGTCGTGCGGATCGCCGGACTTTGGAAGAAATCGGACAAGGGACCCATACGCCGACAATACAATCGTGTCGCTCGACAGATCTTGCTGGGCTTTCCCGTCTTGTCATTGCAGCTTGATGGTTACATTCACGACGCGTGGTGGGGTGGGAATGGAAACCGGCGCAGGCGGCGCCTTTCGCAGGCCGTTCTTGGCTCTGCCCTGGGCAGCCACGCTGTATTCGCCCGGCGGCAGATCCTTGATAGCAAACTGGCCGCTGCCGTCGCTTTGCACCGACTTCTTCACGATCATGGTCGCGCCCATGCCCTCGACGATCGACACCGTGGCATTGGCCACCGGGTCCTTACCGTATATGACCTGGCCCTTGATCGTGCCGGTGGTGGGCGCGGGCGAGCCCTTGGTGGTCGGCGCGCCGGGCGGACGCTTATCGCGGACCGTGATGGTCACGAGATCTGGTTTGCTCTCCCAGCCCACGTTGTCGTTGGCCCAAAACAGTAGCGTGTGCGGGCCCAGGGGTAGATCGGGGGGCGGCTCGAACACCAGCACGAACTTTCCGCTGTCGGGATCGGGCGTCTCGATTTGCTTGGGCTTTTCCTTCGCCTGAGCGTCGAGCTTTCGCTTGTCGAGCGCATGGTTGACGATTTTGACGCCGCTGGCCTCGGCGCCAGTCGGATCGCGGTCCAAGGCCGTGACGCTCAGCTTCACCGTCTCGCCACGATGCACGATCGGATCGCGCGGCTCGACCTCGACCGTCGGCGGCGTGCGATCGAATATCACTTCAACGCTGTCCGAAATACTCGCCCGATCGTGTAGCGCGAGCCGCGCCACCAGTTTGGCACGCTTGTTCAGCGGCGGCGAAAGCAGTTCGAATTCCAGATCCGTCACGCCGGTGTCGATCGAGATCCGGCCCTCGGAGCCAATTTCCTTAACCGCCAGGGTGTATTTGCGATCGGCGTAGCTGGTCAGCTTGTCGTCGATGGTGCCGTCACCCGTCTCGTCGATGCCCACCTCGACCTTGTCGGCATCGTCCGGGCGGAAGCTGGTATCGGGCGCCGAAACCTGGAGTCGAATCGAGATCGTGTCGACGCCCGACTTGAACGCTGCGAGCCGCGTGGGCTGCACGATCTTGATGCTTTCGAGATTGCGCTCGCGATCGTCATTCGACAGTGTCCGCCGCTGGCCGAGCGGCACTTGATAGACGAAAGCCCGCGGATAGCCGTCGACGTTCAGCCGGACTTCGGCCGTGACTTTTGGATCGCGGCGCACTTGCGCCTCGAGTTGATCGCGGAACTGGTTCTCGCGATCCAGCTTGGCTTCGGAATCGGTGATCTGGTCCTCGGCGATCTCGGCCGATTCCTCCCAGCGCACGCTGATCGGGCGACCATCCTGCGGCCGCGCTCCGCCCGGCGAAAGACCAACCACGACCGATAGCGATCGTTCGCCGTCGAATTCGACTTTCGGTTCGACATAATGCCACGGGGCCCAGGGCGAGACGCGCACCCAGTTCACCCACGCTGCGCGATCGGGATTGTCCAGATCGCGAACGATCGCGATCAAACCTCCCGCGATCGAGAGCGGTTCGGGCGGCTTGGATTCCTTGGCGGGCTCTTTCGTCTCAGCCGGCGGCGGCGGAAATGCGGGAAATGGAATCGCCGTGCCGAGCGCGGCGCTCGCCGGCAATTTCAATTCCTTGATGCTGGCCAGTTTCTTGAGCTTGGAACGCGGCCGGGCTGCTTCTTTGATCAGTTCATCGGGATCGGTCCGGGCCACGCTGCGGATCTGAGCCAGTCGGGTCGGGTCGGTTTCGTCCACTCCCAGCAATTCCACGCTGACTTTCCGCTCGCGCGGCGATTCATGCTTGAGCTTGAAAAGGAACGAGGTCACGTGCCCCGGAAACGTAAACACCATCGGGCCGGCCGAATTCCGCGAAACGAGCGCCCGATTCGCCAATCGCTGTTCGTCATCCGCCGGGTTATTCGCATCAGGCGCCGGATCGATGACCAGCTCGATGTCGTCCGGTGGCGGGGCCTCGCACAGAATTTTCCGACTCTTGGAGAGGCCCGGCTGTTCGGCGGACACCGCCGTCAACGACAGCTCGGCGCCAGCCCGGGCTTGCAAACCCGAGCGGCGCACTCGGAAGTGCAAGGCCACGGTCGGGTGCTCGGCATCCAACGTGATTTTCCTGGCTGCGCCGGGGGTAACCGGCCCTCGATCGCCGTCGGCGCTCTCGACTTGCAGCTTGCTGGAGTCGAAGTTGACGGTGAACTGAACCTCGCCCGTGTAGCCGCCGGTGGCAGAGAGCGCGCCGGAGAGATCCTTCCAACCGGCGGACGGATCCAGCTCGAGCCTGTCATCGAACTCGGCGAAGTCGAAGCTGCGAACCGGCGGCGCCGCCCAGTGCAGCTCGACGAAGGGATTCACCTTCAGCACGACGCTTTCGACGAAGGGAAACACTCGCAGCTCGCGATCCGACCGCACGAGCGCCGTGCCGTCGGCTTGCTTGATCCGGCCCGGCAGGTTGCGATAGTACTCGGCCAGTTGTTCGCTCAACTCCCGCAATTTCCGGCTGCCGCTGCCGATGGCGTCGGCCGAGGGCGGAATCGATTCGGTGAGCTTTTTGGCGACCGTGGGGTCCGCCAGCTCAACGAGCCGCGCTTCGAGCTGCGCTTGCTCGATCGCGCGCGACCAGGGAGGTTTCAGCCCCGACTGGCGCTGGACGGCGGCCTGTTGCGAGCCAATGACCGCGGCAGCATCGCGCTCGGCGGCGGCCGAGGCAAGTTGCGACTGCGGGGGCCACTTTCCAGTGCGCTGGAGAGCCTCGACCAATGCCATCCGCGATTGCCCATCCAACAGCGGCACGACCAGCAAATCCTCGATGCGACGCGCCACACCACGCGTGATGGGCTCTTTGTCCGCGTCCTTGACCGCCAGCGCGGCCTGCGCCCGCAAGCCGGTTTCGAGCGCCGACAATTGCGATTGCACCCGATTCTTCCGCGTCTCGAGCGCCGCCAGCCTAGCGGAGCCGTCGGCCACCGCGTTCTGAGCGGGCTCGGCAATCGCGGCGGCCAGCAGTAGATCGAGTTGACTTAACCCTTGCAGCAAGTCGACCAGTTCCGGAAACTCGCGCAGCGCGTCGCTGCGGGCGCAACTGGCCCGCGCGTGCCATGCGACCAGGTCGATGGCTCGATAGAAACCGCGATTGCGCAATTGCAGGGCTTCGCGAATGGGTCCCGATTGATCGGCCGGGCGGCGGCTGCCCAGATAATCGCGGCGGGCATCCTGCAAGTCATCGAGCAATGCAGCGCGATCCTGTTCGAAGCGCTTGTCGAGTTCATGCTGGCTGCTCTTCCCGATTGCGTCGCGGCGGCGCGCCTCGTAATCCAGGATCACGCTCTCGTAACGACGCCAAACCCGCGGAGCATAGTCGATCGGCGTCCAGCCGCCGTCTTTCTCGGGCTGCGCTTGCCGGTCGCGCTCGGCCCAGGCCTCGCGCAGCACCAACCATTTATCGGGTGGCAATTCCTTCTCGACCGCAGGGGCGGCCGGCTTGAGTGGCTGCTTCGCCGCGGCGCCTTTTGCCGCAGGAGAGTCGGGGACGGTTGCTTCGGCGGGCGGGGAATCCTTCTTGCCGGCATCCGGCGCCGCGGAATCAGCCGGCGCCTTCTTGGAATCGTCGGGTTTGCCATCCGCCGGCGGCGGCGTCTCGGGCTTGGAATCAGCCGCGGCGGGGGTATCGTCAGCCGCTTTTGCTTTGGGCGTGGCGCTATCGGCGACAGGCGGCGCCTGGGCGCCGGCCGCCAGCAGGCTGAAGCTGCTCGCGCGCCGCGCAAATCGCTCGAACGGCAGCGGCTTCGACGGTCTCGCCGCGGCGCCAGCCGCTGGTTTGTCCTTGGCGGGCGGCTGTTCCTGTGGCTGTCCTTCGCCACTCTTGCCATCGTCCGAGCGGGCGACCTTGACGATCGGCAACTCAATCGCGTGCATCTGCGTTTCGACCACGGCCGGGGTGATATCGCCACCGCCCCACAAGATCTGCGGCGTCTGGCTTTCGAGCTCTCCGTATTGCCGGTTCATCCAATCGCGCACGCCGCCGCAAACGAAACTCGAGAGCTCGGCCAGATCGACCACTTCGTCGGCCGGATTCACGTCGGCTTCTCCGGCCAGGCCGCGGACGACCAGATGGCTGAACACGGATTGATGGCTGGCATGGGCGACGTGCGACGACTCGTGCATACTATTGGCCGTCAGGACCCACAGGTTCTGGTCGCCGCTGGCTTTGACGGCCTCGGCCAGCCGATCGGGAAACTCGTTAACGATCACGCCCAGTCGCGGCTCCGTCGGCAAGTGCCCGGCGTCGAGGATCACGATTTTCAAGCCGGCCTGACAGTTTCTGACCTCTTGCAAGAAGTCGGTAACCTTCAAGTAACCGCGGGCGATGCCGCGATCCCCCTCGGACTTGAACGTATCGAAGTCGGCGCACAGCAGATAACCGTCGAAGTTGCCTCCGCTCTTGAACGAGGCGCCGTGCGCGCTGACGTACAACACGAGCGAGTCACGCGATCGCGAAACGATCCGGTCCAGGCTGGCCGCCAATTGCTTCATGCTGGCAACCGTCTCGGCATTGCTCAGTCGCTGGCCCTCGATCGTGGCGTCGAAGAACCGCGCGTCGTTCTCGAAGAACGGCACCGGAGGCGCTTCGTGCTTCTTGTATTCGGTAACCGACAGGTATGCGAAGTACGTGCGCGGCATGAACAGATACCGCCAGATCAGCCAGGCCAGCGCCGCCACGAGCAGCACGAACAGCAGGCTCCAGAACCAGCGCTTGATCAACTTGGCTTCGGCCGTCGCGGCGCCGGGACGAGATCTCTCGCGCCACGCTTGACGTGGCCGAGAGGAGGGACGCGGTGCGCTGGCCATGGTCTTCGACCTGGGTAGAGAAAGCGACGGGGGCGCTTGCGAAGGCACCATCATAACGCGGAAACTTGGTATAGCATTCACTTTTAGCAATTGCAACTATCGTGCGAACGGGCCATCGCTAGCAGCAATCTCGAGCCGAGCCTGGTTGTTGGCAATGCGAATCGTGACTCGATATATTGGTCGGCGGAGGCGCGCGCCGGCCACGCGAAATCGCGCGATCCGCGCGCCCCGTGGCTCAACTGTCTGAGCGTGTGCGCCGGGGCCGGCCGTGCGTTTCGAGCGAGGAAGAATTCATGTCCGCAGCCTTCCATCGAGGCGACTCAGGGCAATCGCGGCAACCCGCCGACGATTTGCCAGCTAAACCGGCCGAAAAATCTGCCGCCGAACCCGCAGTCGGCTCGCAAATGCTGGACCAGATCCTGGAGCTGGCTTTGGGCGGCGCGCCGCAGGCCGGCTTCGTCGAGCCCGAGGATGTAACCGCCATGCGCAAAGTCGCCAAGAGCCTGGCAGGCCATTCCTTCTCGCTAGAGCCGGTCGTGGTCGAGTTGATCCACGCCGTCTTGCAGATTCAGTTTCAAAAGGCCGGCATTCCCTCGGCGACCGTCCACGCCATGGCTCGGCAAATCGCCACAACGCTTTACGACGACCCGTCGGCACGCGCGCGTCTCGAAGCCCTGTGGGCAGGTTTGTCAGCCAAATAGCCTATGTCGACCATCAGCAAAAACCGCGAGCAACTGATCGACGAGTGCCAGGGCCTGGTCCGATCGCTGGCGCTCAAAATTCAAAAGGGCTTGCCACGCCACCTGGAGCTGGACGATTTGATCAGCTACGGGCAACTGGGCCTTGCCGAAGCGGCCCGCGATTTTGACGGCGCGCGGGGCGGACAGTTTACCACGTTTGCCTACTATCGAATTCGGGGGGCCATCTACGACGGCGTCTCGAAAATGTCCTGGGTCAGCCGGGCGCACTACCATCGCGTCAAGTACGAGCAGATGGCCAACGACGCGCTGCGCCTGGCGGCCGAGAGCGGCCCGGCGGCCCCGCAGAGCGTCGAACAGGGCGCGTCCTGGCTCAAGAGCATGACAAGCGCCCTGGCCGTGGTGTATTTGTCCAGCCACAGTGGCCGGGACGAATCCAATGATTCGATCGACGTCGAAGATCGCCGCAGCGTGTCGCCCCAGGCGGCGGCCATCGATGCCGAGACCTTTCGCAAGGTGCACCAGGTGATCGACGAGCTTCCGGAGGAATGCCGCAGCCTGATCCGGGGGGCCTATTTCGAGGGCCTGACGCTCACCGAAGCGGGCCAGCGACTGGGGATCGGCAAGGCCTGGGCCAGCCGCCTGCATGCCAAAGCCCTGCAACGGCTGGGCCGATCGCTGCGGCTGGCCGGCATCGGCGACTGACTCTTTCGCCGTTCGCCTCCGCGATGCTCTGGGGCTGGACTCGAATCGCGCGGGCCGAATCCGCCAAAGTGCGGTCGCAAAAATTCCTAGCCGGTCGGTGGCGGTTGCTTTGCAAACTCCTCGGAACGCCTCTATACTGGCGGGTCGTCGCCGAAGGACGAGGTTGAATCGGCGTGGAGTTCCACGCGCGAAATCGGGCGCCAACCGCGTTCTTGCGATGATTCGGGCAGCGGGCTTTCGCACGCCGAGCCCGGAGAAAAGCTATGATTGGGCGGGGCTAAACCGACGAGGTCGAGCCGGACCGCCGCAGCTTCTGGTGACGAGGATCGCATGGCGTCTCAGAATATCTTGGACTTCGATCGCCTGCTGTCGCCGATTGCCGCCGACAATCCGTGTGGCGCGGATTTGCGGTGGGAGCCAATCTATCAAGAAGTCAAGGACGCGCGCCCCAAGGAAGATCGCGACGCGTTTGGCCTGGACAGCCCCGCGGTGGCCAATTGGACTCCCGTCATCGATTTGACGTCTGACGTGCTGGCGACGCAATCCAAGGATCTGATGCTGGCGGCCTGGCTGACCGAGGCCCTGGTGCATCAAAACGGATTCGCCGGATTCCGCGACGGGCTGAAGCTGATCAACGGCCTGCTGGAGGACTGGTGGGACGGTCTCTATCCGCTGCCGGACGGCGACGATCTGGAACCACGCGCGGCGCCGCTGTTGTTTCTGACCAGCGCGGGTCGCGGAGCGCTGGCCGAATCGTTGAAAGACGCGCCCTTAGCGCCAGGTGACGAGGAAGTATTCTGTTGGAATTACTGGCGCGCCCGCCAGCCAATGCCCAACGAGCCGGTCGACGCGTTCGCGCTGCGTGCCGAGGAGGTCGCCGAGAAGACCCGCAAATTCGACGAGGCCGTCTCGCAGGTGACTTTCGATTTCGCCAAGAACCTGTACGAGGACGTGCAGCAAGGACAAGCGGAACTGGTGCGGTTCAATCGCAATCTGGACGCACGCTTCAAGGATGTCGCGCCGGGCACGACCAAGCTGCGGGGCTCGCTCGAAGAATGCCTGCTCCGGGCCCGCAACATTTTCAAGGATAAGGGTGGCTTTGCGGAGGCCGCCGATAGTGACGAGGGCTCGTCGGACTCGAATGGCGAAGCGCGAGGATCGGCCTCGGGGCCTATCCGCACGCGCGATGACGCCTTTCGCCGACTGGCCGAGGTCGCGGCCTATTTGCGACAACGAGAACCCCAAAGTCCTATCTATTTGTTGGTCGAACGGGCCGTCTGCTGGAGCCGGATGCCGTTCGATCAATTGCTCGGCGAACTGATCAAGGATGCCGGCGCCAGGGGCCAGGTCGGAGAATTGCTAGGAATTAAACCGCCGGAATAACACGAGTCAAACGTCGTGCAAAGCACGAAATAACGCAGGAGGCCGGGTCCTCCGATAGACTTCATTTTGTTTAGAAACGCGCGCGATTCAGCCTTACACCAGTAGACGGGAGATCGACTCATGGCCAAGAAAGAAAGCACTCAACACAAGCTCGACCGGGTTCGCAAACCCCGCGTGCAAATCACTTACGACGTCGAGGTCAACGGCGCCATGCAGGTCCGCGAACTTCCGTTCGTGCTGGGCGTGCTGGGAGATTTTTCCGGCAAGATCGATCCCGACAACCCGTTGCCCCCGGTGAAAGACCGCAAGTTCCTGGAAATTGACCGCGACAACTTCAACAAGGTGCTGGCCGGCATGAATCCGCGGCTGGCCCTGCGGGTCGACGACAAGCTGACCGGGCAAGAGGGCCGGCAGATCAACGTGGAGCTGAAATTCAAGGACCTGGATGATTTCGATCCGGAAAACGTCGTGAATCAGGTCGAGCCGCTCAAGAAGCTGTTGGAAACGCGCGGCAAGCTGAAAGACCTGCTCAGCAAGATGGACGGCAACGACAAGCTCGAGGAGTTGCTGGAAAAGATCGTGAAAGAGTCCGGCTCGCGCGACGAATTGGCCAAAGCCCTGGGACGCGACGCCCCGGGCAAGCCTGACCAAACCACTTGAACCAACCATTTAATGTGTAGGAGCTTAAACGATGAGTGCGCAAGAGCGAGCCAAATCGGCAGCCGCTGAAGAAAAAACTACCAGCGAGGCCGGTGGTCTGCTGGACACGATTCTCAGCAAGGGAATGAGGGCCCGGGACGACGACGCGCGGCAGCGCGGACGCGATCTACTGGGAACCTTCGTCGAGCAACTGCTCGATCCCAGCATGATCGTGGCCAAGGACACCGAAAAAACCATCAACCTGCGAATCGCCGAAATCGATCGTTTGCTCTCGGCGCAACTCAACGAGATCATGCACCACCCCGAGTTCCAAAAGCTCGAGGGGTCGTGGCGCGGGCTGCACTACCTGGTGGATCAGAGCGAGACCGGCACGCGGCTCAAGCTGCGGGTGTTGAACGTCTCCAAGAAGGATCTGCTGAACGACTTGGAGCGGGCTTCAGAGTTCGACCAAAGCGCGCTCTTCAAGAAAGTCTACGAGGACGAGTACGGCACCCCCGGCGGCGCTCCGTTGGGCGCAATCGTGGGCGACTATGAGTTTGGCCGGCACCCGCAGGACATGGCCCTGTTGGAGCGGATTTCCAACGTTGCGGCCGCGGCCCACGCGCCGTTTCTGTCGGCTGCCTCGCCCGAATTGTTGGGCCTGGAAAGCTTCTCCGATTTGTCGCGACCTCGCGACCTCGCCAAGATCTTCGAGACCAACGAGTACGTGAAGTGGCGCTCGTTCCGCGATTCGGAAGATTCGCGTTATGTCGGCCTGACGCTGCCCCGCACGTTGGCCCGGCTCCCGTACGGAAACGAAACCGTGCCGGTCGAGGCCTTCAATTTCGAGGAGGACGTCGACGGTCGTGACCATCACAAGTACTTGTGGTCGAACGCCGCCTACGCTCTCGGCGCTCGGCTGACCGATTCGTTTGCCAAGTGCGGCTGGCTGGCCACGATTCGAGGAGTCGAAGGCGGCGGCATGGTCGAGGGCCTGCCGACCCATACGTTCCCCACGGACGACGGCGAAATCGCTCTCAAGTGCCCCACGGAGATCGCGATAACCGACCGCCGCGAAAAGGAGCTTTCCGACCTGGGACTGATTCCACTGTGCCATTTCAAGCACACCGACTACGCGGTGTTCTTCGGCACCCAAAGCTGCCAGAAACCCAAGGTCTACGATCGGGACGATGCGAATGCCAACGCCCGCTTGTCGACCATGTTGCAGTACATCTTGTGCACGTCCCGTTTTGCCCACTTCCTGAAAGTGATGGCCCGCGACAAGATCGGCTCGTTCATGGAGCGCAACGAGTGCGAGGCCTGGCTGAATCGCTGGATCAACAACTACTGCGTGGCCAACCCGGAAAGCGTCGGCCCGGAGATCAAGGCTGAGCGCCCGCTGCGCGAGGCCAAGATTACGGTGCGCGACGTCAAGGGTAAGCCGGGCTGCTACGAGGCCGTGGCCCACTTGCGGCCACACTTCCAGCTCGACGAGCTCAGCGTTTCGTTGCGATTGGTGGCCGAGTTGCCGGAATCGAAGGGATAAGCGTCCGTTCCCCCAGAATTGGCCTGATTTCCCGCAGGCAACGCGGGAAAAAGCGGATTCGCAAGAATCTTTTCGAATTTCAAGCAACTTATTTCCATCGCCTACGACAATCGCACCATCAGAGAGAACTGAGCCAACGCGGCCCGGAAAACTGACTCTGAAAACCGTACAAGAAAACGTATTTAGGAGAATCTGCCATGGCTGTTGACATGTTTCTGAAGCTGGACGGCATCAAGGGAGAATCCAAGGATTCCAAGCACCCGGATGAAATCCACATCGAGTCGTTCAGTTGGGGATTGAATCAAACCGGAACCGGTGGATCGGGTGGCGGCGGTGGCGCCGGCAAAGTCTCGGTCCACGACATCTCGGTCACGAAATTCCTCGACAAGGCTTCGCCCGAACTGATGTTGGCCTGCTGCAACGGCAAGCACATCAAGGAAGGCCTGATTACCGTGCGAAAGGCCGGCGAGAACCCGGTCGAGTACCTGAAGATCAAGCTGACCGACATCTTGATCTCGGGCGTGCAAAACGCCGGCCACGGCAGCGACCAACTGACCGAGAACGTGACGCTGAACTTCTCCAAGTTTCACGTCGACTATCAGGAGCAGGGCAAGGACGGCAAAGCGGCCGGCGGCCCGGTCAAGATGGGCTGGGACGTCAAGCAAAACGTCAAGGCCTAACCAATAGGGCGAGGGCGGCTTCAAAACCGGGACGCGAACGAGCGTTCCGGTTTTTTTTCGTCCCGGCCGAAGGCAACGCGACGGCGATAAACGACTCGAACCCAATCAAGGAATCTTGCCATGCCGGCCGATGTAAAACAGCTTTTCGACTCGGGCCAACTGGCCGCGGCCATCGCGGCGCAAACCGAAGAGGTCAAAGCAAACCCGGCGGACGCCGCCCGACGAGCATTTCTTTTCGAGCTGCTCGCGTTTACCGGCCAATTGGAGCGTGCGACCAAACAGCTCGAGGCGCTCGCGCATCAAGACATTGAGGCCGAGATGGCGGCGCAGGTGTACATCAATCTGCTGCACGCCGAGGGTCTGCGGCGGAAGCTGTACTCCGACGGTCTCAAGCCCGAGTTCCTGCTCGATCCGCCGGCCTATGTCCAGTTGCACCTGCAAGCCATCGACCGCTTGCGCGAGAGCAAGCCGCTCGAGGCCCAGGCCCTGTTGGATCAATCCGAAGACCAGCGGCACGAGTCGAGCGGCAAGATCGGCGAGAACCCGTTCGAGGAATTCCGAGATTGCGATGACGTCCTGGCTCCGGTCCTGGAGCTGATGCTGATCCGCGACTATATCTGGCTGCCGATCGAGCAGGTGACCGAGTTGGAGATCTCGCGGCCCGAACGGCCGCGGGACTTGCTGTGGACTCCGGTGCGCGTGGGCCTGGTCGACGGCACCCAGCGGCGAGCGTACATGCCGGCCCGCTATGTCGACTCGCACCGGGTCGACGATGAACTGGTCAAGCTCGGTCGGGCAACCGATTGGATTGGGACGGAAGGCGGCCCCGTGACGGGCGTCGGCATGCGGCAGTTTTTGGCCGGCGAAGAGGCCTGTGCGATGCTCGAGCTGGAGGACGTGGCGTTTGACGCCCGCGGTGCCTAGAGCGTCGCCCGCGGCGCCGCTGCCGACCGACATGTTGCAAACCGCGGGAGTTCACGCGACTTTTCCACGCTGCGCGCTTTTCGGAGCAACAACCTACTGAAGGAGCCCGTCATGTCGTCGGAAGCTCAAAACACATCGGGTACGGCCACGGTTGACGTGGAGCTCACGATCGGCAATCGGCGGTTGAATACGAAAGTCACGGTCCCGGCCGGACCGACGCAATTGATCGACTTGCTGCCAATCGTCGATCGTGTGGCCGACGCGATCGTTGACTCGGCCGTCGACGAAGCCACCCAGCAAGGGCGCACCGTCTCCTGCAAAAAAGGCTGCGGAGCCTGTTGCCGGCAGTTGGTGCCGATTTCCGAGGTCGAGGCACGGAAAATCCACGATCTCGTGGCCGGCTTCGACGAACCCCGAAAGTCGCATGTCTTGGCGCGATTCGCCGAAGCTCGCAAGCGTTTGGAAGAGTCTGGCATGCTCGACAAACTGCTGGCGCGGTCGGAATGGGACGAAGACGTATTTCTTGAGGTTGGCACGGCCTATTTCCATCAGGGGATTCCCTGCCCGTTCCTTGAGGACGAGTCGTGCTCGATTCATCTCGACCGCCCGGTCACCTGCCGCGAGTACCTCGTCACGTCGCCGGCCGCGAATTGCGACTGCCCAAGGAAAGACAACATTGAATTGGTCCCGTTGCCCGTGAAGGTTTGGACGGCTCTGGCCCGTTTTGACGAGGGTGACCCCAACTCCAAGTACTGTCGCTGGGTGCCGTTGGTGCTGGCTCCAGAGTGGGCCGCGGAGCATCCCAACACGTTGCCGTCGCGTCCTGGCCCCGAATTGCTGCGGGAGTTTTTCGAGCAACTCGCCGGTCAGATTCCGACTCCCGCGACGGCCGAGGCCATAGAGCCGGGGAATTGAAACGATGTCCGAAGCCCAATTGACCAGTTACGAGGAAGTGCCCTACGGCAGCAAACCGCTGTATCCGACGCATCCGGATTGCCTGGCGACCGTGGCGACCCTGATGGGCATGCGCCCGGCGGCGGTGGAGAATTGCCGCGTGCTCGAATTGGGCTGCGCCACCGGCGGCAATCTAATTCCGATGGCCGCGACACTGCCCGACAGTCGCTTCGTGGGGGTCGACTTGTCGCCCCGACAAATCGCCGAGGGGCAAAAGCTGGTGGATGCCTTGAAGCTGTCCAATATCCGGCTGGCTCCGGTGAGCATCCTGGACGTCGACGAAGATTTCGGCCAATTCGACTACATCATCTGTCACGGCGTTTATTCCTGGGTGCCGCCGACGGTACAAGACAAAATCCTCGATATCTGCTCGCGGAACCTGGCGCCCCAGGGCGTGGCCTACGTGAGCTACAACACCTATCCCGGCTGGCACGCCCGCGGCATGGTCCGCGAGATGATGGGGTTTCACGCGAAGCGGTTTGACGATCCGGCTGTGCGCGTCGGACAAGCGCGAGCGTTTCTCGAATTCGTGGCCAAGGGAGTTACCGAACCGGACACGGCCTACGCCCGCGTGCTGCGCGAAGAGGCCGAAATGCTGCGACCCAAGGCCGATTACTACTTGTTTCACGAGCACCTGGAAGACGTCAATCAGCCACTCTACTTCCACGAATTCGCAGACCGCCTGGCCGCCAGGGGCTTGCAGTATCTGGGCGAAGCCTGGTTTCACACCAATCCCGCCCAGCTCGCGCCCGACGTTTGGGAAACCCTGCAACAATTGTCGGCCGACCTGATCGCGCTCGAGCAGTATCTCGACTTTCTCGACAATCGCACGTTCCGCCGCACGCTCATTTGCCACGACCAGGTGCGGCTCGATCGGGCGCCTTCGGCCAACATCGTCGCGAAGATGCATATGTCGGCGTTGGCCCGGCCCGTTTCGGAGTCAATGGACCTGACCTTGGGAGTGGTCGAGGAATTCCGATCCGACGAAGGGGCCAGCGCATCGACCAATATCCCGGCGGTCAAGGCGGCCCTGGTGGCGCTATTCGAGGCCTGGCCCGCATCGCTGTCTTTCGACGAATTGTGGGGCGAAGTCCAGCGACGTCTGGCGCCGGCGTCTACCTCGGCCGGAACTGCCGAAGCGCTGGCCGCGAGCCTGGTGCACTGTTATCTGTCGAACGTGGTGGCGCTGCACGTTTCACCGGCACAATTTGCTTTGGCGGCCGACGAGCGCCCCCTGGCAAGCCCGTTGGCCCGCTGCCAGTCGAAGCTCGGCCAACCCATCGCCAACTTGCGCCATCGCATCGTCGAATTAAGCGAAGTCGACCGGCTGGTCCTGGAAAAGCTGGACGGTCGCACCGATCGAGCGGCGCTGGCGGCTGCGCTGGCCGCTGCGAACGCCAGCGGGGCGGAGCAAGCCGATTCGAAGAACGGGCAGTGGTTGGAATCGAGCCTGGATCGGCTGGCGCGCAGCGCGCTATTGGAACATGCAGATATCCGCGGATCGACGAATTGAACCGGTATTCGGATCGAGTGGGACCGGCCGCTCGGTAAATGCTATATTGGAATGCCCTTGATCGGAGTTTTGCCCCCGACGGTTTGTTGCCATGCCCCGCGTTGATCCTCAAAAGCCGCTTTTGCCGTCGCTGCTCGATCGATTGATCGATAACGAACCCGATGTTTCGATAGAGCCGCAATGGCGGCGGGCGCAGAGCTTGCGACAGTTCGAGTTGGGCGTATTGCGAGACGTCGAGGCCATGCTCAACACCCGGCAGTCGAGGCCCGGCTTGGGCGAGGAGTACAAGGAGGTACGCCAGTCCGTGTTGACGTTTGGCCTGCCCGATCTGACGGCCACCGGCGTCGGTAGCAGCGACGACTGCGAGCATTTGCGCCGCGCGGTGGAACTGGCGCTTGCCCGCTTCGAGCCCCGGCTTCGCCAGGTCAGCGTTCGCATTCGCGACCGCGAAAACGAAAACGATCGCACGCTGCGGATGGTGATCGAGGGTCTGCTATGGGTCGAGCCCGATCCCCAGCCGATCACCTTCGATACGTTGGTTCAGCCTCTTTCGGGGCAGTGCACGGTCCAACCGAGATAGGCGATGCCCGACCCGCTGGAACTACAATACGAAAACGAGCTGACCTTCATCCGGCAAATGGGGGCCGAGTTTGCCCGCGACCGTCCCAAGATCGCCGAGCGCCTGCTGCTGAACCAGGAAACGGGCGCCTCGGCCGATCCGCACGTCGAGCGCTTGATCGAGGGCTTTGCCTTCCTCACGGCGCGCATTCGGCTGAAGCTCGAAGATGAATTTCCCGAGCTGACCGAGTCGCTGCTCGAGACGCTCTATCCGCACTACTTGGCGCCGATCCCCTCGATGGCGATCATCGAATTCGACGTCGACGCCGAGCGCGGCAACCTGCCCGAGGGCCACACCATCGCGCGCGGCAGCAACCTGCACACGCAGGAGTTCGACGGCGTGCGCTGCCAATACCGCACGACCACGCCGGTCACGCTGTGGCCGATCGAAGTCTCGGGCGCGCGTTACCAGACGGCTCCCTTTGGAAAGGACGTGTTGCCCCCCTCCAAGTCGCTGCAATCCAAAGCCATGATCCGCCTGGAGCTGAAGGCTCTGGCCGGGTCCAATTTTTCCGAGTTGCAGTTGGATCGATTGCGCTTTTTCTTGAGCGGCGATCCGGCCATGACTAACCGACTTTACGAGCTGATTTTCAATCACGTCACACAGGTGGTGGTCCGCGCCGGCTCCTCGCCCGCGGGGCCGCCAGCCACCGTGTTGCCGGCCAGTTGCCTGAAGGAAGTGGGCTTCAGTCCCGACGAAGGAATGTTGCCGTACGGCGCGCGCTCGTTTCTCGGCTATCGCCTGCTCTCGGAATACTTCTGCTTCCCCAGCAAGTTCCTGTTCGTCGACATCTGCGGGCTGGAAGCGGCGCGCCGCGCGAAGTTCACCGACCGGCTGGAAATCCTGTTGTTTTTGAACCGATCGATCCCGACGCTCGAGGCCCAGATCCGCCCCGAGACTTTTCGGCTCGGTTGCTGCCCGATCGTGAACCTGTTCGACCAGGGCGCCGATCCAATTCCCATATCGCGGGCCCAGACCGAATACCACGTGATTCCCGACGTCCGCCATCATTGGGCGATGGAAATCTATTCCATCGACGCGGTGCAGAGCACGAACATGGAGACCCAGGAGGTCATCGATTACCGGCCGTTCTATTCGTTCAAGCACGCGGCCGAATCGGACGAGAACCGCGCCTACTGGTGTCAGTCGCGCCGTCCATCGGTGCGAAAGAACGACGCGGGAACCGAAGTTTACATATCGCTGGTGGACCTGGAGTTTGATCCCGTCATGCCGCCGTCGGAAGTGTTGACGCTGCAAACGACCTGCACGAATCGCGATCTGCCCGGTCAGATTCGAGCCCGGGGGCGCGAGGACTGGGGATTTCAACTGCAAGGGCAGGCTCCCTACCGCAAGATCGTGCCGGTCGTCAGTCCCACGGCGGCGCACCGATTGCCGCCGGAACAACTTCGCTGGCGATTGATCTCGCACCTGTCGCTCAACCACTTGTCGATCACCGACGCCGAGGAGGGAGCCGAGGCATTGCGCGAGATCCTGAAGATTTACGACTACGCCGCCACCCGCGTCACGAGCCAGCACATCGAAGGCATCGTGAGCGTCTCCAGTCGAAGGGCCGTGGCGCCGATCACCGACTCGACCGCGCAGGGATTCTGCCGTGGCGTGGAGTTGACGATCGAATTCGACGAAGACCGGTTCGCCGGCGGCGGCCCGTACTTGTTCGCTTGCGTCTTGGAACGTTTTTTGGCCATGTATGCTTCGCTCAATTCGGCGACGCGTTTGGTGGCCCGCTCAAAGCAACGTGAAGGATACTGGAAGCGATGGCCGTTCCGGTCCGGGGACAAGACACTCCTCTAGCACGCCGCCGACCGCTCGATGCAACGCTGCGCGAAGAGCCGTATCGATTCGGCTTTTTTCAGGCGGTGCGCGTGCTGGAGCGGATGTTTCCCGAGCGGCGCCCCGTGGGCGGCGACTCGCCGCCCGCTCAGGAAGCCGTCCGCTTTCGCGCGCTGCTGTCGATGGCCTTTCCGCCCAGCCAGATCTTCGATCTGCAGGAGCACCAGCACGATCGCCACCCGGCCGAATTGACCGTTTCGTTCATCGGCCTCACCGGGCCGATGGGCGCGCTGCCGCGCTACTACACCGAAATGCTGCTGGAGCGCGCCCGCCACAAAGACCACACGCTGCGCGATTTTCTGGATCTGTTCAATCACCGATTGATCTCGCTGTTTTATCGAGCCTGGGAAAAAAACCGCTTCTGGACCGGTTTCGAGCGGGCCGAACTGAGGGGTCGCGAAAAGCTGGCCCACGACCCGCGTCAGCATCGCTCGTTCGTATTGGAAGAGCGACCCAAGGTCGACCTGTTTTCGCAGTGCCTGCTGGACCTGGCCGGACTCGGCATCGGCGGACTGCGATACCGTTCCACCTCCGAGCTGGCGTTGGACCGCCGCACCGCGATCCACGACGAGACGCTTCGCTTTTACAGCGGCCTGTTGGCCCAGCAGCATCGCTCGGCGATCTCGCTCCAAGGGCTGCTGGCCGACTACTTCGGACTCGACGTGTCGATCGAGCAGTTCAGCGGACAATGGCTGTACCTGGAGCCCGAGAATCAATCCTGCCTGACCGAGGGCGGGAACGTGCAGATGGGCTTCAACCTGGTGGTCGGCGAACGGTTCTGGGACATGCAGGGCAAGTTTCGCATCCGGCTGGGGCCGCTCGACTACCGGCAGTTCCTCGACTTTCTGCCGCTGGGAACGGCGTTTCGACCGCTGGCTCACTTGGCCCGGCTGTACGGCGGAAAACAGTTCGACATCGACGTGCAAGTCGTGCTGCAGGCGGCCGAAGTTCCCTGGTGCCAGTTGACCGATTCCGCCGAGGCTGGCGCGCGGCTAGGATGGAACACCTGGATTCGCAACCGAGACATGACGCACGACGCCGCCGATCCCGTATTCGCAATCAAAGACTGAGAATCCACGACGCACGAAAGGCTGATCTCAATGGAAATTAACCTGAAATCTTTGGTTGGCAAGCTCAACGACACGTCGCGCCGCGCGCTCGAGAGCGCCGCCGGGCTGTGCCTTTCGCGGAGCAACTACGACGTCGAGATCGAACACTGGATGCTCAAGATCCTCGAGCTGGACGATACCGATTGCATTCGTCTGCTGCGGTACTACGAGATCGACAACTCGCGGTTGACGCGCGATCTGACCCGCGCGATCGACCGGCTGAAAACTGGCAACACCCGGCCACCCGCCTTGTCGCCCAAGATCGTCGAGCTGGCGCAGCAAGCCTGGGTCGTGGCCTCGATCGAATTCGGCGCTCCGACGATTCGCACCGGCCATTTGTTGTTGGCGCTACTGACCGATCACGATTTGCTGCGACTGGCGCGCGAGAGCATGCCGGACGTGGCGAAGATCTCGACCGACGAGCTGAAGCAGGAGATGCGCGACATCACGGCCGGCTCGGTCGAGGACGTGCCCACCGGACGCGATGATCTGGAGGCCGGCGCCGCGCCCGCCGCCGGCGGCGCCGCACCCGGCAAGACGCCAGCCCTGGACCAGTTCACCGTCGACCTCACGCTCCGCGCCCGACAGGGGCATATCGATCC
This sequence comes from Planctomycetia bacterium, assembly GCA_031400775.1. GTDB lineage: Bacteria > Planctomycetota > Planctomycetia > Pirellulales > PALSA-1355 > PALSA-1355. Next base: position 20,439 of record JANNQN010000032.1, read on the forward strand.
GGTTTTGGGCCGCGATTTCGAGATTCGCCAGGTCGTCGACATCCTCACTCGCCGCCGCCAGAACAACCCGATCCTCACCGGCGAGGCCGGCGTCGGCAAGACGGCGGTCGTCGAAGGTTTCGCTTTGCGAATCGCCGCCGGCGACGTTCCGGTTCCGCTGCGCAACGTGTCGCTGCGCACGCTCGACCTGGGCCTGCTGCAAGCCGGGGCAGGCGTGAAGGGCGAGTTCGAAAACCGGCTCAAGAGTGTGATTCACGAGGTCAAGGCCTCGGCGCAACCCATCATCCTGTTCATCGACGAAGCCCACACCATGATCGGGGCCGGCGGACAGGCGGGGCAGGGGGACGCGGCGAACCTGCTCAAACCGGCGCTGGCCCGCGGAGAGCTGCGCACGATCGCGGCCACGACCTGGTCCGAATACAAAAAATACTTCGAGAAAGACGCGGCGCTGGCTCGTCGCTTTCAAGTCGTCAAGGTCGAAGAACCCAGCGAAGAGCAAGCCACCGGCATGATGCGCGGCCTGGCGGCAACGCTGGAAAAACATCACAACTTGCGCATCCTCGACGAAGCCATTCAGGACGCCGTACGCCTGTCGCACCGCTATATCACCGGCCGCCAGCTTCCGGACAAGGCGGTAAGTTTGCTCGATACGGCCTGCGCTCGTGTGGCGATGGGACATAGCAGCACGCCGCCGGCGCTCGAAGACATGCAGCGCCACATCGAGCGGCTCACCGTGCTGATCGAGATTCTCGAGCGCGAGGCCGCCACAGGCGCCGCGCACGAAGAACGCGTCACCGAGCTGACCGCCGATAGGGCCGCGGCCGAGGAGCGGCTGGCCGAGCTGGACAAACGCTGGAAAGAAGAAAGCCAGTTCGTGGCTCGGATCCGCGAAATCCGCGGTCAGCTCGAAGAGCACGTCTTCAAGCCCAGGAAGAGCGAAGACGCAGCCGCCAAGAAAGACGACAAGAAAGACGAGAAGAAAGACGGCGGCAAGAAGGAGGCTAAGGCGGACGACGCCAAAGCCGCCGAGCCGGCGCCGAAGCTCACCGAGGCCGAGGTGGCGAAACTGCGCAAAGAGCTAACGGAGCTGGAAACGAAACTGCACGCCCTGCAAGGCGAGCAACCGCTGATGCAAGTTTGCGTCGATTCGCAGGCTGTTGCCGAAGTCGTCTCGGGATGGACCGGCATTCCCGTCGGCAAAATGCTCACCGACGAGATTCGCACGGTCTTGTCGCTCAAAGAGCGGATGGAAGAGCGAATCATCGGGCAGTCGCATGCGCTCGAGCATATCGCGCAGCGGATCCGCACGGCGCGGGCCAACCTGGTCGACCCCCGCCGCCCGATCGGCGTCTTTCTGATGGTCGGGCCGAGCGGCGTCGGCAAAACGGAAACCGCCATGACCCTGGCCGACATCTTGTATGGCGGCGAGCGGAACATGGTGATAATCAACATGTCGGAGTACCAGGAGGGCCACACCGTCAGCGGTCTGAAGGGCTCGCCACCGGGCTACGTCGGATATGGCGAGGGCGGTGTGCTGACCGAGGCCGTGCGCCGCAAGCCGTACTGCGTGGTGCTGCTCGACGAAATCGAGAAGGCGCACACCGACGTAATGGAATTGTTCTATCAGGTGTTCGACAAGGGCACGCTCGAGGACTCCGAAGGACGCGAGATCGATTTCAAGAACACGATCATCCTGCTAACGTCCAACGTCGCCACCGACACGGTGATGAAGCTCTGCGCCGATCCGGAAACACAGCCCGATCCGCTGGCGCTGGCCGAAGCCATGCGGCCCGAGCTGCTGAAGGTCTTCAAGCCGGCTTTTCTGGGGCGCATGACCGTAGTGCCGTACTACCCTCTGGCCGACGACGTGATGCGGCAGATCATCCGCCTGCAATTGGGGCGGATCGCGGATCGATTGCGAGAGAATCATCGGGCCGAGTTCGTCTACGACGACGCCCTGATCTCGGCGGTCGCCGGCCGCTGCAAGGAAGTGGAGAGCGGAGCCCGCAACGTGGATCACATCTTGACGCGCACCCTGCTGCCCGAGGTCTCCCGCGAATTCCTGAGCCGGATGGCCGCGGGGCAGGCGATTTCGCGGGTCAAAGTATCGGTGGATCCGGCCGGCAGTTTTTGCTACGAAATCACGTAATTTCCCGGCGATTATGCGGCTTCCGGCGGAATTCTGGCAACTGCCGGGAAATCCGCACGATAACAGCCTCGACATAGACCGCCAACCGCCGCGCGCCTTGGAGCACAGACATGGGAAAGTACACTCAAGCCAACCGCCCCTTCGAAGCGACGACCCCGCTGGGCAAGGATGTCTTGTTGTTGGTTGGCGTCACCGGCCATGAAGAGATCTCGAAACTGTTTAATTTCCGCTTGGAGTTGCTGGCCGAGAAAACCGCCACGGTGGCTTTCGATAAACTCCTGGGCCAAAAGGTGACGGTCAAGCTGCAATTGCCCGACAAGGGCAAGTATCGGTATTTCAACGGCATCTGCAATCGCGTGAGCCAGGGAGAGCAAGACGAGGATTTCACCTCCTACAGCTTGGAAATCGTTCCGCAATTCTGGCTCCTGACCAGGCGAGCCCAGAGCCGGATCTTCCAGCACATCTCGGTGCCGGACATCTTGAAGAAAGTGCTCGAGGGGATGGACGTCACCTACGAGCTGCAGGGCACGTTCGAAAAACGCGACTTCTGCGTGCAATACCGCGAAACCGACTTCGACTTTGCCAGCCGGCTAATGGAAGAAGAGGGGATCTTCTACTTTTTCAAGCATGCCGACGGCAGCCACAAAATGGTCGTGGCCAATTCGCCGCAAAGCCACACGGACCTGGGCCAGATAACGTTCGAAACGATGGCCGGCGGCAATCGACCGGACGACCGAATCTTCGCCTGGAAAAAGGGGCAGGAGCTACGCTCCGGAAAATACACGCTCTGGGATCATTCCTTCGAGCTGCCCCACAAGCACCTGGAAACGGACAAGACGATTCAGGATAGCGTGGCGGTGGGCAAAGTAACGCACAAGCTCAAGGTCGGTGGCAACGACAAGCTCGAAATATATGACTTCCCCGGCGAGTACGCCCAGCGCTTCGACGGAATCGATCGCGGCGGCGGCGAGCAGGCGAGCGAGCTGCAAAAGATATTTCAAGACAACAAGCGAACCGTCGAAATCCGCATGCAGGAGGAAGCTGCCGCCAGCCTGACCATCGACGGGGCCGGCAACAGCCGCCAGCTAACGAGCGGGCACAAATTCGCCCTCAGCAAACACTTCGACGCCGACGGCCAGTATGTGCTCACCCGCGTGGACCACGCCGCCCATATGCCGGGGGAATACCGCAGCGGATCCGGGGACTTCACATACAGCAATTCGTTCGTTTGCATCCCGGCGGCGGTGCCGTTTCGGCCGTCGCGCGATACGTGGAAGCCCACCGTGCAAGGAACGCAAACGGCCGTCGTCGTGGGTAATTCGGGCGATGAGATTTTTACGGACAAGTACGGGCGCGTGAAGGTGCAGTTTCATTGGGACCGCAACGGCAAGAACGACGGGGATAGTTCCTGCTGGTGCCGTGTCGGCACCTTTTGGGCCGGCAAGCAATGGGGCGCGATCCACATTCCGCGGGTCGGGCAAGAGGTGATTGTCGCCTTCCAGGAGGGAGACCCTGACCAGCCCATCATCGTCGGCAGCGTGTACAACGCCGACATGATGCCTCCCTATAAACTGCCCGACAATAAAACCCAAAGCGGCATCAAGACCCGCAGCACGCTCAAGGGCTCGACCGATAACTTCAGCGAATTGCGATTCGAGGACAAGAAGGGCTCGGAAGACATCTACTTCCACGCCGAAAAGGATTTTCACCGAGTGGTGGAGAATGACGACGATCTGAAAGTCGGCAACAACCAAACCATCGAGATCAAAAAAGATCGGACCGAAACGGTCAAGGAAGGCAACGAGAAGGTGACCATCGAAAAGGGAAACCGCGACGTCAAGATCTCGATGGGTAATGAAGCGCTGCTGATCTCGATGGGCGATCAGAGCACGAAGCTCGATCTGGGCAAGAGCGAAACCGAGGCCATGCAGTCGATCGAGCTTAAGGTTGGACAAAGCAGCATCAAGATCGATCAGATGGGCGTCACGATCAAGGGCATGACGATCAACGTCGAAGGCATGGTCATGACAAACGTCAAAGCCCCGATGACTTCGGTCACGGCCGACGCCATCCTGACGGTTAAGGGCGGCCTGACAATGATCGGTTGATCCCAGAAAAGGTAGCAAGCTATGCCGAGCGGACCCTTACTGAAGTTTACCGCCAAGAACGCGCAAGAGGTGTGCGCGCGCTTCGAGCTGAGCGAAGAAGCTCAGGCGCTAGTGCGCTCGGGGCAAACGCCCCCGCAATGCCTCGACGCGCTCGTGGACAAGCAACTGTTTCCCGACGCGATCCGGTTTTTGGCGCACGGGCTGCCCAAGCGCGAAGCGGTCTGGTGGGCCTGCTTCTGCGCGAAGACGGCGGCCGGCGCGAGTCTACCCGTAGCGGAAGCGGCCGCCATCCAGCGTGCGGAGCGCTGGGTCGCCGATCCGAGCGAGGAAAACCGGCAGGCCGCCATGCCTGCCGCCGAAGCCGCTAAGCTCGGCACGCCGGCCGGTTGCGCGGCGCTTGCCGCATTTTTGAGCGGCGGCAGCATGGGACCGGCCAACGTGGCGGCCATTCCGCCTGCCGAGACGCTCTCGGGCACAGCCGTGGCCGGAGCGGTGATGATCGCAGTGGTCGTCAAGGAACCGCAGAAGGCAGTGGAAAAATATCGAACGTTTCTCGGCCGTGGCATCGAGATCGCCAACGGCAAGAACCTTTGGAAATAAGTCAGGAGCATCGTCATGCCAATGCCCGCCGCCAGAGTTGGAGATATGCACGTCTGCCCGCTGATCACGGTGCTCGTGCCACACGTCGGCGGGCCCATTTTGCCGCCGGGAGGGCTGACGGTGTTGATCGGCGGCATGCCCGCCGCGCGGGTCGGCGATATGTGCGTGTGCGTCGGACCACCCGACGTGATTGCGTTAGGCAGCTTCACGGCGCTGATCGGCGGTATGCCCGCTGCGCGGATGGGGGATATGACGGCTCACGGTGGCGTGATTGTGATCGGGTGCCCGACCGTGCTGATCTCTTGAGTGCAAGGCTGTGCAATTCGATAGCATTGGCTTTATGTCCACAAGGGGTTGCTTGCGGTTGGAAGGTCCCTTGAACCGCTTGATTCTGCATTTGGCCGCTACGCCTGGGGACAATGCGAGGCGATCCAGCGACAAGCGAATCGTGGAGACGCTCAACCAGGGGGGCTTTGACCGCGATCATTTTTGCGTAATACCGCGACCTGCGCCGGCGGTTTACCCGGCGACGTCCTCACGGAAAGCTTCAAGGTAGAACAGCCATGCCCTTCGAACCCGACGGCAGATTACGGCCTGGCAGCCGACCCCAACGACCGCTAGCCATGCCGCCTCCCAGACACGTCTTGAATCACATGATCTCTCGGGAGGCACTTGTTTCGTTTTGGAATGAGCTGGTCAGCAGCGCGCAGCACGACCCCATCACGCAGCTCCAACCCATGGTGCGGTACATGGAAATCGTGGGCTTCGAAAACGCGGGTCCCATTGCGACCGAGATTCTGGCCAACGGCGTGCAAAACCTGTCGCTCGATGATCAAAACACCTTGGAGCAGGTGCTCATCTGGCAATGTTACAACCTCTTTGAAGGTCCCCCCAGCGACTTTCGCCCCGGCCATTCGCCACCGCCCGAACGAGTGATGCAGCATTTCGCCGCTTTAGGAGCCACGACCTACGATTATCCGATCACGATCCAGCCGCATTGTGCGCGGGCCCAGATATTGTGGGGGGCGTTCGGCCACATGGAGGACTTCAACGCTCCGGGCCCCGCCCCCAACGATTGCCTGGACCTTTTGGAGCAGGTGGCCGACTACGAATGGATTCCGGCCGAGGACGTCAATTGGTTCGCGCTCAACCAGCCGCATTTCTGGGGAATGACGCCAATCCAGCGCCAACAATTCTTTCAGGCCTGTATGCACCTCCGCGGGTGGCGCACCACGGCTGCCGAGGCGGAGGGAGAATACGAGCGGCTGCAAGCCGGATGGTAGATAAAGTGCAGCGGACTGCGCCGCGGAAATTCCGCCCGCAACGTTTTCACGGTCTTGGACGCACAGTATGATGAGCGGTTGACTCGCTCTTGGGCCGAATCCACGTCATGCGCACTCATGACGGGCGCGGAGTATCGCGTTTTCCACCGACTAATGCCGCGGTGCCGCAATGCCTCTGAAGATCGGCGAAGAACCTGTTCCCGGCTACCGCCTCGTCCGATTTCTGGGTCGCGGCGGCTTTGGCCAGGTTTGGCAAGCCACTTCGCCCGGCGGCATCCACGTTGCGCTGAAGATCATCGACTTGAGCGGCCGCGAGGGATTGAAGGAATTCAAAGCCCTGCGGTTGATGAAATCGATCCGCCAGGCGAATCTCACGCCGATCCTCGCCTTCTGGTTGAAGGACGACGAGGGTTTTCTCGTCGACGAGGCGCAGGTCGCGGGCGATCTGTCTCCCGCGACGCAACCGGCCACCACCCCGATGCAGGGCACGGTGTTGCACGGCAGCTTGAGCAAAATGCGGCCCAGCGAGTTGATCATCGCCATGGGCCTGGGCGACAAAACCCTTTCGGACCGGCTGCGCGAGTGCCAGCAAGAGGGGCTCGACGGCATTCCGCCCGAGGAATTGTTCAACTACATGCTGGATGCGGCCCGCGCGATCGACTTTCTCAACACGCCGCGGCACGACCTGGGGCACGGCCCGGTCTCGCCGATTCAGCATTGCGACATCAAGCCGCAGAATATCCTGATCGTGGGCGATACCGCGCAAGTATGCGACTTCGGGCTGGCGCGCGAGCTGGGCGCCAACGTCAAGATGACCACGGCGGCGGTTTCTCCGGCCTATGGAGCGCCGGAGTTGATCGAAGGGCAACCGCCCAGCGGCGCTACCGACCAGTATTCACTGGCAATCACATACATCGAGCTGCGCACAGGCGCCTTGCCGTTTGCCGATCCGGATTCGTATATGCACGTGGTCAATGCCCACCTGCAAGGCGGGCTGGACCTGACCGGATTGCCGGTCGAAGAGCAAGCGATCATCCGCAAGGCGACGCTGCTGGCGCCAAGCGATCGCTTCCCATCGGCGACGCGGATGGTCAAAGCGCTCAGACAAGCTTGCCCCGAGGAATTCGGCTCTCAGCGGGCCGTACCCTACCAAAGTCGTCCCGGCTCGGCGTCTGATTCGGACATCGGCATGACAGCGCCGTATGTCGCTTCCGGTGCGCCGTTTGTCGCTTCGGCGGCGCCCGGCACGACCGAAACTCCCACCTCGCGCGGCTTCGTGACCAAGCTCGATCCGCAGAGTTTGATCTCCGCGGAAGTCGTGCGGACAACAGACCTGGCTGGCGCCGATTCGCGGCGCAAAGCGGGCAGTCGCCGCTTGCTCAAGTCGATGACGGCGATTCTCGCCGTGGCCGGGCTGGTGCTGTTGGTTTGGATGCTGATTCCGCAATCTCCGGAAATGCGCGATTTCTACGCCGCGCACACCGCGATCCGCAACGCCGACGCTGAAAAAGACTTGTTTGCCAAGGGAACGATGCTCGCCGAGGCCATCGAAAAGTGCGAACCGTATGCCGCTAAGAGCGAATTCGCGGCGCTGATCGACGATTCGAAAAAAAGGCTGTCGAGGGTCCAGAAAGCTGTCGAGAGCCAGCTCGAGGGGGATTGGAAAAAAATCGAACAACTTGCCAGCCCGCAATCGCAGCACGCCTCGCTAGATGAGTTCATCGATTTTAGCGGCAAGTTCCTGACCCTGCTGCCGACGGCCGACCAGATATCGACCTACCACCGCAACGCCGAGCGGTGGCACGACGAGATTGCCGACACGCTGCGTCGTGAGGACGAGGCCAAGGCGCGCGAGCTGGTCGACCGCGCCGAGGGAGTTCTGGACGCGGAGTCGCAAACCCCGTCCGCGGTCAAGGCGGCGCTGGGGGATCTGACCCAGGCCGAATTGCTCGTGACCCGTTCAACGAGTGCGGCCGATGTCGGCTTTCGAGCCCGACTCGCCGCGGCCCGTGCGCGGGCGCGGAGCGGGCAGTTGCCCCCAGCGGCCGATCTGGAAAAGCTGTGGACCGAATTGAAGAAGTTGCCCGAGAAGCTTCCCGACTTCCAACCCAAACCGCGTAACGTCGCCCAACTGTGCGTGTTGCGGGCGTTGACGGCGAAAGCAAATGCCGCGGCCGATCCCGAGGCCGTGTTGCAAATCCTGGTCGAGGATCCCAAGCTGCGCTCGGCGCTGCCGCGCGGCCAATGGGAGCACGGTCAATTGGAAGGCCTGGCCGGCTGGATTCAACAGGCCGTCAAGCCGGAAGCCCGCTCGACAGAATTCACGACCATGCTGCGGCAGGTGGTCGCGCCGGTCTCGGCCCAGGAGCTGCGCGACGAAGCCGAGGCGCAATTGAAGGCGCGCGATTTCGCGGCCCTGGCCGGCACGCTGGAGGACGCCCGGCAATCGAATCCCACCGGTCCCGCGGCAGCGCACTTTCGCGAGTTGAGTCTGCTCGCCACGCTGGCCAATAGCGCCAGCGCGTCGGCCGAGATCGACAAGGCGCTCGCCGAGTATCGCCAGTTGCTGGAAGGCGAAAACGCGATTCGTCTGGTCGATCTGAGCGCGGCGCTGGCTGAATTGTCGACGGCCGATCCAAACCGGTTGGCCGCCGCGGTCGATTCCGCGGCCATGGCCTTGCAACTGGAACGCGACGACAGCCAGAAGAAGCAGATCGCGGATATCCTCGGCGGACTTTATACGCGCCGCATCGCCCAACTGGTTGCCGCCAGTTCGATTCCCAATCCTCCGGTGTACTATGCCGATTTGCGTGCGTTGTGCCAGCAGGCCAAGCGCGACGGCGACAACGACCTTCTGGTCAACGTGGCCTTGGCCGAAAGCCTGGCCGAGCTCCATCGCGGCAAGCCGGATGAAGTCGCGGCCGAGACCAAGGGCTTGCTGCCGCGCGGAAAGCTTCCGCGCGAAGACGACCAACAGGCCTACGGCGTTTACGTGCGTCTGCTCGCTTTGCTCGAGAGCGACGACTTCCGGCTGACCGACGGCGACGGTGACGCACTGGCGGCCGAGGTAACCGAACTGGCCAAGGCGACCCTCGGCGCCGCCCCGCCCATGGGCCTGACGCTCGACCACCGCCGCCAGCGGCTGGCCGAGTTGCTCGTGCGGGCCGCCGGCGCGTTACGCCGGCCAGCGGATGGGGCGAACCAGTCGCCCCTGTCGGCGATCGTCCGG
>JANNQN010000033.1:0-37528 GCA_031400775.1 Planctomycetia bacterium
GGATCGAACCCATCAAGGACATCCTCTTCGGCCTCAAGTGGATCATGAGTCCGGCCATGGTGGCGATCATGTGCCTGGTGATTGCCAACGCGATCAGCATCAGCGTGCGCGAGCGGCGCATGGAGATGGCCGTGCTCAAGGTGCTGGGGTTCCAGCCGCGGCAATTGTTGTTGCTCGTGTTGGGCGAGGCATTGCTGATCGGCATTCTCGCTGGAATGGCGAGCGCCGGGGCCACGTACTACTTCGTCAACCATTGGATGGGGGGTGTCAAGTTTCCAATCGCGTTTATTCCAGTGTTCTTCATTCCGGCCGATGCCCTTTGGTGGGGACTGGGCATCGGCACGTTCACGTCGCTGGCCGGCAGCATCATGCCGGCTTGGGCCGCGCGAACCGTGAAAGTTTCCGACGTGTTTTCCAAAATAGCCTGATCGACAGTTCGTCATAAAGAAGTCCCGGCGTAACAAGCATGCTTTTCTCTGAACTCGTACCGCCGCTTATGGCCTGGTTGCCACGCATTTCGCTTGGGCTGGCGGTGCCGATGATCGCTTCGATCGCCGCGATGGCGCTGCTGGCCTTCGGCGGCAAGATTCCACTGAGCTATAACGTTCGCAACTTGGTGGTTCGCTGGCGCACCACGCTGTTGACGGCGCTGGCGTTCACGCTCGTCATCTCGCTGCAAACGGTCATGTTGGGCTTCGTCGCCGGCATGAACAAACTCACCGAGGAAAGCGGCCAACCGGGCAACGTCATCGTCTTGTCCGACGGCGCGCTGGATGAGCTGGTGAGCAACCTGGGCTATGGCACCTCGGCCGATATCGATCGCCACCCCGGAGTGCTGCGAGACGAGCGGGGCGAGCCGCTGGCCAGCCGCGAGGTGTACCTGGTGGTGAACCAGCCGTTGCCGACCGAGCCGGGTCAGCAACAAAAACGGCGATTTACCCAGGTCCGCGGCATCGAAGACCCGCGCGTGGCCGCTCAGGTACACGGATTGTCGCTGTTTCCCGGGGGACAGTGGTTTTCCGACTCGGGCGTGCAAACCCGTGGCGACGTCTCGGGCACCGGCGACGACCAGGCCGTGCAAGCCGTGCTGGGCGAGGGCGTGGCCGGACAACTGGGACAGGACGTTGGCAAGGAGCGGCTTGAAGTGGGCGATCTGTTCGACTTGGGCCCGCGCAAATGGGTGGTCGTCGGTGTCATGAAATCGTCCGGCTCGACTTTCGGATCCGAGATTTGGGCCAAGCGCTCGCTGGTGGGCCCGATGTTCGGCAAAGAGGCTTATTCCTCCGTCGTGCTGCGAACCGCTAACGCCGAAACCGCCAAGCAGGTTGCCGACGACCTGACCAAGAATTTCAAGAAAGCCGCGCTGCAAGCCGAACCGGAGACGGAGTATTTCTCGAAGCTATCCGAAACCAATCGCCAGTTTTCCTTCGCGATCATGGTCGTGGCCGTGCTGATGGCCGTCGGCGGCGTGTTCGGGGTCATGAACACGATGTTCGCGGCCATCAGCGGGCGGACCAAAGACATCGGCGTGCTGCGGATTATCGGCTTCGCTCGCTGGCAGATTCTTGTCTCGTTCTTTCTCGAATCGCTCGTGATCTCGCTCGTCGGCGGCCTGTTGGGTTGTGCCATCGGCTTTCTCTCCAACGGCTGGACCGCCACCAGCATTGTTACTGGCGGCCAGGGAGGCGGCGGAAAATTCGTCGTGCTGGAACTGGTGGTCGGCATCGACACGTTGCTAACCGGGTTGCTGCTGGCGCTGGCCATGGGCGCGCTAGGTGGCCTGCTGCCGGCGGTTTCGGCGATGCGGCAAAAGCCCCTGGAATCCCTGCGATAGATGCGCTTGCTGGTGCGTTTCCTTCAATCTGGCCCCGAGCATTCGACCCGACAAGGCCGGCTATGACGCAATCGTACTGGGCGCCGGCGGCGTGGGCAGTTCGGCCATGATGCACCTGGCCCTGCGCGGCGCGCGAGTCCTGGGCATCGACCGCTTTGCGCCGGGCCACGACCGCGGCAGCTCGCACGGTCATACACGGCTAATCCGCCAGGCCTATTACGAACATCCTGACTACGTGCCGCTCGTGCTGCGCGCGTTCGAACTTTGGAGCGAGCTCGAACAGCGCGTCGGCGAAACTCTCTACCAACAGGTGGGCCTGCTGCAAATCGGCCCGAAGCAAGGCGAGGTGTTGAGCGGTGTTCGCGCCAGCGCCAATCAACACGGGCTGGAGATCGAAGAACTTTCCGCCGGCCAAAGCGAACGCCGCTTTCCCGGGTTTCGCGTGCCGTCGTCGTTCGAGGCTGTTTTTGAAGCCCGCGCGGGCTATTTGCTGGTCGAGCGCTGCGTCGAGGCGCACGCCAAGGCGGCCGTGCAACTAGGCGCCGAGCTGAGAACCGGTGAAACCGTGCGATCGTGGCGAGCCGAGGGCACGGGCGTTGTGGTCGAGACCGATCGCGGCTCGTACGCCGCCGATCGCTTGATCGTTGCAGCCGGCGCCTGGGCGGGTCCCTTGCTGGCCGATTTGAAGATTCCGCTGGTCGTGCGGCGCAAGCCGCTCTATTGGTTTCGCACGCGAAATGACACGTATCGGGCCGATCTCGGCTGCCCTGCTTTTCTGTACGATCTGCCCATCGGGTGCTTCTATGGCGTTCCGCAAATCGATCCGCGCGGCATCAAGGTAGCCCAGCACACCGGCGGCCCGGTGGTCGACGATCCGCTCGCGGTCGATCGCGAGATCGACCCGGCCGATCAGGAGGCGGTGACCGACTTCGTCGCCGAGTATTTGGAAGGCGTGACTACGCAATGCACCGACCACACCGTGTGCATGTACACGATGACTCCGGATGCCCACTTCATCGTCGATCGGCATCCCGAGTATCCCCAGGTCGCGCTGGCCGCGGGACTTTCAGGGCACGGATTCAAATTCACGTGCGTCCTGGGGGAGCTGCTCTGCCAGTTGGCTCTCGACGGACGAACGAGTCTGCCGCTGGAGTTTTTGTCATGCCGTCGAGCAAGTTTGCACGTCTAGGTCTCGGCCATGTGTTCTTGCTGAGCCCGATGCAGTCGCGAATAGACGCCGTCGGCTTGAATTAACTCGGCGTGGTGACCGATCTCGGCGATGCGGCCCCGCTCCAGCACGACCAGCCGATCGGCTTTGCTCAACGTGCTCAGACGATGGGCGATGGCGATCGTCGTGCGGCCTTGCACCAGGTTGTCCAACGCCAATTGAATCTCGCGTTCCGTTTCCGTGTCGACCGAAGAGGTGGCTTCGTCGAGTATCAGAATCTGCGGGTCGATCAACAAGGCGCGGGCGATCGAGATCCGCTGACGTTCTCCGCCCGAGAGCGACTGGCCGCGCTCGCCGACCAGCGAGTCGTAGCCCAACGGCAACCGCAAGATAAACTCGTGGGCCCGCGCCGCCTTGGCCGCGGCGACAATCTCCTCGCGCTTGGCGTCGGGCCGGCCATAGGCAATGTTCTCAGCCACGGTGCCATAGAACAAGAAAGGATCCTGCAGCACGACGCCGATATGGCGGCGATATTCCTCGACGGGGAAAGAACGAATGTCCACGCCGTCGACCAGGATGGCGCCTTCGGCCACGTCGTAAAACCGGCACACGAGGTTCACCAGCGTGCTCTTGCCCGCGCCGCTGGGACCGACCAGGCCGATCATTTCCTTGGGCTCGATGGTCAAATTGAGCTGCTCGATCACGCTGCGGCTGCCGTGGCGAAAGCTGACATTGCAAAATTCGATCTTACCTCGCAGCTTGCCGGGTTGCACCGGGTTGGTCGGCTCCGGCACGCTGGGCACGCGATCCAGGATCTCGAAGATCCGCTGGGCGCTGACGGCGGCCCGTTGCGTGGCCGAAAACATGCGGCTCATGGATTCCAGCCGAATATAGAAGCGGCTGATATACATTACAAAACCCATCAGGACGCCGAATTCCATGTGTCCGTTGTAGATCAGCCACGCGCCGACGGCCCACACGATCAACAACCCAATCTGATTCAGTAGCGCCACCATCGGCCAGAAGAAGGTCCAGACTTTGTTCACGCGATCGTTGGCCGCGACGATGTCGTCGTTCGCGCGGCGGAAACGTTCGATCTCGCGCTTTTCCTGGGCAAACGCTTTTACGACGCGGATGCCCGGAATCGTGTCGGCCAGAATGCTGGTCATGTTATCCCAGGCTCGGCCGCCGCGCTGAAAACCGCGCTGCATGTGATTGCGCGCTTGATAGACCAACCAGGCAATGATCGGAAACGGCAATAGGGCCGCTAGCGCCAAGGTCGGGTTCAACCAAATCAGGATGATCGAAGTGCCCAAGATCATCAGCACGTCGGTGGAGAAATCGACCAGGTGGTCCGACAGGAAGTAGCAGATCCGTTCGGTGTCCGTGCTGATGCGAGCCAAGAGGTCGCCGGTGCGCTTGCGGCCGAAAAACTCGAGCGACAGCCGCTGCAGGTGTCCGTAAGTGTGATTGCGCAAGTCGGCGCTGATCCGCTCGCTGGTCCAGGCCATGACGATGCCTTGCGCCCAGGTGAGCAACCAGGCAACAACCGCGGCCACGCCGATCCCCGCAAGGCACCAGCCCACGATGCGCAGTCCCTCGTCGCGGGTCTGATGCAGCGTGGTCAGCGCCTCGGTCAGCGGAATGGTCAAGTAAGGCGGAATCAAGCCGGCGGCCGTGACGGCCAGCGTGAGGACAAATCCCAGAAACATCAGCCCAGCGCGTTGGCGTCCGAACCTGAACAGTCGAAACAGGGCGCCGGCGGAGCGGGGTTCGGCGTCAGTCGCGTCTTCGAGTCGTTCGGCCAATTCAGCCGCCTCGTCGTCCTCGGGCGCTCCGCGGAGTGTCGCCTCCAGGCGCTGGGCAAGTCGATGGGCTGAGGCCGCGCGGCCCACGGTATAGCGCCAGGCGGCCAGCGGTCCTGCGGGCCCTTCCAACTCGAGCGTTCCCAGCCCCCAGCGGTCTTTAGCGCGCAGTGCCGAGACAGCATCGAGCCGCCAGGAGAGTGCCGTCTGGTTCGCGGCGGCGTTTGAGAAGCTCAGCAAGCGGCGGTTGGTGAGTACCACGATCCCTTCCGCGTAGTGCAATTCCCCGTCCAAATCCGCCAGGAACCAAGCGCTGACCGTTTCGTCGGCTTCGAGTCGCTCGCTGACTTGCCGGCGCCAATTGGCGGGCATTCGCTGGCCGTCGTCGAGCGGTTGGTCCAAGTGCGAGTACTCCTCGTGCCGGGCGCGAGCGATCGAGATCGCCGGCGTCGCCTACTTGTTCTATCCTCAGTATTTTAGAACATATATACTGGCGACTACAGGGCGTCGAGATCGTTTGACGCGCTCGCGCCGCTGGCACGATTTGCGAACGTTTCGGGGTTGGAGCTGTGTCGCCTCGAGCGTGCTCGACGGTTCCCTCCTATGGCCGCAAGCGCCGACTCGGCCACGCGCACGTCGCCTGCCCGAGCGGCCTATACCCCAAATTCACGAGAGAAACCTGGCGATTGCCAGACGGGAAACGGACGCACCGCGGACATGGAATTTCGCAAAATCCTGGCCTTGCGAGGACCGAACATCTGGTCCAAGTCGCCCGTGCTCGAAGCCTGGGTGGATTTGGGTGATTTGAAGGATTCGCCTTCAAACGAGATGCCAGGCTTCAACGATCGCATCATGCGCTGGCTGCCGCAGATGATCGAGCATCGCTGCAGCGTCGGCGAGCGGGGCGGATTCTTCGAGCGGTTGCGGCGCGGCACCTATCTGGCCCACATCCTGGAGCACGTCACGCTGGAGCTGCAAACCAGGGCCGGCGCCAATTTTGGCTTTGGCCGTGCTCGTGAGAGCTCGCAAGAAGGCCTCTTCCGCGTGGCCGTGCGTTGCGATGACGAAGCATTGGGCCGCGCTTGCCTGGAAGTCGGACGCAGGCTGTGCCTGGCCGCCGTCCACGATCAGCCTTTCGCGGTCGATCGCGAAATCGAAAAGCTCCGCCAACTGGCCGACCGCGTCTGCCTGGGGCCGAGCTCGCGCGCGATCGTGGCCGCCGCCCGGGCGCGGGGTATTCCGATACAGCGGCTGAACTCAGGCAGCCTGGTCCAGTTTGGATATGGCGCCAAGGCACGCCGCACCCTGACCGCCGAGACCGATCGCACCAGCGGACTGGCGGAAACCATCGCGCAAGACAAACACTTGACCCGCTCGCTATTGCGCCAGGTGGGCGTGCCGGTTCCCAGCGGCCGGCCGGTGAGCGATCCGGCCGATGCCTGGGCGGCGGCGCGGGAAATCGGCGGCCTGGTAGTCGTCAAGCCGCGCTATGGCAACCAGGGGCGCGGTGTGGTGGTCGGAGTGTCGACGCGCGAACAGGTGGAGGCGGCCTACCAATTCGCCCGAGTCCAAGGCCCCGACATCGTCGTCGAACAATGCGCGTCCGGCGCCGAGCATCGCTTGCTGATCGTCGACGGAAAACTCATCGCCGCCGTGCGCGGTAATCCGGCCCAGATCACGGGCGACGGCAAACACACTGTCGCCGAACTGATCGAAACACAGCTTAATTCCGATCCGCGCCGCGGCGACGACCTGTCGTTTCCCTTGGACAAGATCACGCTCAATCCCCCCGTGTTGCTGATGCTCGAGCAGCAGGGTTACCAGCCCGATTCCGCGCTAGCGCCGGGCACACAGGTCGTGATCCTGCGGAATGGAAACCTGGCGATCGACGTGACCGACGACGTGCATCCCGAGTTTGTTCGCTGGGCGAGTCTGGCCGCGCGCGTCGTTGGTCTGGACGTGGCGGGCATCGATCTGCTCGCCGACGACATCAGTCGAATTCCCGCCGAGCAGAATGCGGCCATCATCGAAGTCAACGCCGGGCCAGGATTGCAAATGCACATCGAGCCCGAGTCGGGCATTCCGCGACCGGTCGGCGAGGCCATCGTGAGCACTCTGTTCGCGGAGGGCCAGGATGGGCGGATACCCTTGGTCTCGGTGATGGGCGCCGAACACGCGACCACGGTGAGCAATTGGATCGCACGGCTTTGGGCCCGTAAGGTCGTTAACCTGGGGCTCGCCTCGGCCGAGGGAACTTTCGTCGCGGGGGTGCGAATCAAAGCCGAAGACTCTCGCGGCGCCGACGACGCCCGCGGCGTGCTGCTCAATCCCTTGGTCGAAGCGGCCGTGCTCGAGGCCTCGGCGGATCGCATCCTGGAAGAGGGACTGGCGTTTGACCGCTGCGACGTAGCCGTGGTGACGTCGATTGGCGAGGGTTTGAGGCCCGATTTCCTGGAGTGGGATTCGCCGGAGAAAAAGGCCCTCGTCTACCGAACCGCCAGCGACGTCGTGTTGCCCACCGGCGCCGTAGTGTTCAACGCGGGCGAGCCGCTGGGATCCATCATCGCCGAGCACACAGGCGGCTCGGTCGTGCTATTTTCAGAGGACGAAAACGACGCAGCTCTCAAAGAGCATCTCGCGGCCGGCGGCAGCGCGGTCTTCGCGCGGCGCGGGCGGATCGTTCATGCCACCGGGAATCAGGAGACCGACGTGGCGCCGCTTTTGCCGGATGTGCCCGCGGCAGTTCTGTTGTCTGCGGTCGCTGCCGTTTGGGCCCTGGGTCTCAGCACGGCGGAGATCGCGGCTGGACTCAAAATTGTCTAATTCCTGGTCAAATTGCCGCGAATTTTGACAATTTTACCCAATTCAAGCATACTATCCATATTGAACAATCACTTCCGGCCCGAGGTTTGGGCCTGCTACGCGCTGGCAACCGGGAACCTTGCCTCGTGGGGCGTGCGGTTTGGGAACTTCGGTTCCGGCTTTTTCCAAGCGATCATTCCATGCGCAAGCTCTGTCGCCGTCTCGCGTGCTTGATTCCGCTGGCCCTCGTGTGTGCACAGCCAGTTCGGCTGGCCTCGCTTTCGGCTGAGGAAGTGGTCGAAGACACGGTTGTGGCCGAGGAGGAGCCGCTGTCGTCGGAAGAAACTTCTGGCTCGGAATCGGCCGCCAAACCAGACGACCGCGCGGCGCAAAAATCTCTCTCCTCGGCCAAGAACCGCTATGCCGTGCCCGACGCCGCGCTCGAGCTGTTCGATCCGCGGACTTATCGCCTGAAGGTCGTGATTCGCATCGAGGCGACCGACGGTGCGGTGAAGAACGTCATTGCCACCGGGCCGATTCCGATGGACTGGCCCGAGCAGCGCGTGCGTTTGATCAGCCAGAAGATCAGCCCGCAGTGCAAGGTGAGCGAGCAGATTCTCAAGGGTCAGGCTGCGCTCATCAAGTTTCAAGTGCCGCAGATTCCCAAGGGGGGATCCGTGTTTGTCGAACGGCTCTACGAGATCACGCGCTACCGCACGAAATTCTCAATGGGCGCCGACGAGCTGAAGTTTGCGCGTGGAGTTCCCGCCGAGCTGAAAGACCAGGTGGCCGGGGCCGCGCCCGGGGTCGAAACCAAGAGTCCGCAAATGATCGAGCTGTCCGAGGCCTTGCGCAAGGTCAGCCAGGACTCGAACGCCTGGGACACGATCAAGACATTTTGGAGTTGGACCCGCGACAACGTGAAGTTCGAGAACGGCGATTTTCGCGGCGCGCTCTATGCGATCGAGAATCGTTGCGGCGACTGCGAGGAGATGAGCGCGCTTTTCGTGGGCTTGTGCCGCCTGTCGGGCATTCCGGCGCGAACCGTATGGGTCGAGAGCCACGATTACCCCGAGTTCTATCTGGTCGACAAGCAGGGCCGCGGACACTGGATTCCGGTGCAAGTCGTGGGGCCTCCCTGGTTCGGCGAAATCACGGAATATCGACCTATCTTTCAAAAGGGAGATCGCTTCTACGATCCCCTGCAAAAGACCTACGTCCGCTATGTGCCGCACACGGTTAAGGGATCGGACGGCAAAGCCCCCAAGGTGGATTTCCGTCACGAAATCATCGCCGACTCGGATATCAACGGCCCTTCTTACAACAACCCGAACTAGCCGGAACACGGTTCCCGGTTTGAGGTTCTTTTTGCGATGACGCGGACCCGAGCGTGTTTTTCTGTCGCGGTCGCTTTGATTGCGATTGTCGTCACCGGTCCGACACTCGCCGACGAGGCTTCCGTCGACAGCGAGCAACAGTTAATCGAGCGGCGCGAGAAGCGGCTGGGCGCGTTGCCGGCGCCGCCCAGCCCGCCGACGGTTGAGGAGCAGACGTTCAATCCGATCGATCAGTTCATTGTCGCCGGTTGGAGCAAAGCGTCGGGCGGCCCCAGCCCGCAGTTGTGCGACGATGCCACGTTCCTTCGGCGGGTTTATCTCGACGTCATCGGCGTGATCCCCGCGTCGACCGAGGTGAACCGCTTTTTGGCATCGCCGGCCAACCAGGCCAAGCGCGAGAAGCTGGTCGATCAACTGCTCGCCCGCAAGAACGACTATGCGGCGCATTGGACGCCATTTTGGGAAGACGCGCTGGCGAGTCAGAACGTCTCGGCGCAGGGCGGTATTCTGACGCGCGGCAACTATCGCGATTGGCTGTTGGCGAGTTTCGAGGCGAATCGTCCGTACGACGTGCTGGTGGCCGAATTGCTCGATCCGACGATGCCGGGTCGCAAAACCCCCGAGACCGAGGACGTCCTGGGCGTGAAGTTCACGATCGAATACGTGCGCAACGACGATCCCACTGCCACGCTGCAAACGGCCGCCAACGTCGCGCAGTTGTTCCTCGGCACCAGCATGAAATGCGCCAGTTGCCACGATCATTTCGAGAACGAGGAATGGCCTCAGGACCGTTTTTTGGCGTTTGCGGGCCTGTTTTCGCAGAGCGACCTGGAGCACGTGCGCTGCGAGATGAAGAGCGGTCGCACCGTGGCGGCCGCGTTTCCTTTCGAGCTGCCCGATGCCGTGGCCGACGTTCCGGCCGACTTGCCCGGCCGACTACACATGGTGGCGCAAGCGATCACCGATCCGGCCAATCCGCGCTTCGCCCGTTCGATCGTCAATCGATTGTGGAAGCGGTATCTCGGATTGGGATTATTCGAGCCGGCGGATGATTTCCGCCTCGACGTATCGCCCAGTCATCCGGAGTTGCTGGACTGGCTGGCGCGCGATTTTGTCACGCACGGCTGCGATTTGAAGCACACGATTCGCCTGATTCTGACCAGCCGCACGTACCAGCTTCGCTACGATCCGCGGTTGGAAGACCATTTCGACATCGGCAAGAAGGACCAGCCGCGCTACTATCGCTCGCCCGCTTTGCGCCGGCTGACGGCGGAGCAGTTTTTGGATAGCGTCCGCGTGGCCACCAGCGGCCAGTTTGTGGCCGCCGAGCGATCCTTTCTCGACAACCGATCCACGGCGTTGGGCCGCGCGCTGGGTCGACCCGCATCGCGCAACGAGATCAGCACGGCCCGGCCGGACGACGCGGCCGTCGTGCAGGCCCTGGAATTGCTCAACGGCCCGGAGTTGCACGGCATGATCTATTCGAATCCGCTGTTCACTGCCGCCGCCGGTAAACAAGATCCCCGCCGGCTGGTCGACCGGCTGTATCGCGCCGCGCTCTCCCGGCCGGCCACGACGCCCGAGAAGAACGCCGGTCGCGCGATGTTGCAAGCCGCCGAGTCGCCCGACGAGGGCATGCAGGATGTGCTGTGGGCGCTGGTGTGCAGTCCCGAGTTTCAATACATCAAGTAGAAAAGTTATGGCCAGGCGAATGGATCGCAGACGATTCCTGGGGCAATCGCTGGCCGGCGGAGGCGCCTGGTGCATGACCGGAATGTTGCCCGGCTTTGCCACCGATCGCGCGAGGGCGGCCGAGGCGGCGCGCGCGGCCCAGCTTGCAACCCGGGCCGATTCGGTGATCTTCATCTGGCTGCCGGGCGGAATCGCCCAGACCGATACCTGGGATCCCAAAGAGCACACGCCTTTCGAACCGGGCATGAAAGGCAGCCAACTGTTGGGCACCTGCCCGTCGATTGCCACCAGCGTCGACGGGCTGCGGATCGGCGAGGGCTTGGAGAATATCGCCTCCGTGATGCATCACGGCACGGTGCTCCGCAGCCTGACCAACGAGACAAAATTTGGCGCGGTTCATCTCAAGGCCCAGCACTACATGCTGACAGGATACTTGTTTCCGGTGGGGCTGAAAGCGCCCAGCATGGGCGCGGCCGTGGGGCGGACAATGGGCCCGCGGGCGGAAAACGTGCCGCCGTATATCTACATCGGCCGCGACATCGACACCAGCGACGCCGAGAAGCAGTTTATCAGCGAATGCATCGGCCCGGGCTTTTACGGCGTGAAGCACGCGCCGTTCATGATCCCCGATCCGACCGAAGGCCTGGCCACACTCAGCGCTGCCGCCGGCATGAGCCGCGAGCGGCTCGATCGACGTATGAAGTATCTGAATTCGCTCGGGCAGCTTTCGTCTGAGCCGCTGCGCAATGCGCCCAAAGCCCAGGACTATCAAAGGATCATGGAGTCGGCCCGCGCGATGATGGATTCGCCGGTCAAGCGGGCTTTCGACTATGCCAAGGAAGAGAAGCCGGCCACGCTGGCGGGCTACGAACCGCGCATCGCCCGCGGCGACGTGCAGGATACGAGCTACTATTTTGGCAAGCGATTCGGCCACGGTTTGTTGCTCGCGCGGCGACTGGTCGAGGCCGGTGCCCGGTTTGTGCAGGTCGAATATCAGTACGGCCCGTTCAAGGGCTTCGACATGCACGAAGACGGCCACTCGCGCATGAAGGAAATGAAGAGCCAGATCGACGGACCGATCGCGCGGTTAATTTTGGACCTGGCCGAACGAGGTTTGCTCGAACGCACGCTGGTCGTCGTGGCCAGCGAATTTGGCCGCACGATCGCCAACCAACCGAAGGCCGGCGTCGAGCCAATCGGCTTCGCCGAGGCCCAGTCAGGTGAGAACCTCGTCATCGAAGACAAGAAGATGTACGGCTTCCATGGGCATTTTTCGAGCGCCAACTCCCTGCTGTTCTTCGGCGGTGGATTCAAGAAGGGATTCGCCTACGGTCGCACGGCCGATCGTCATCCCATGCTGCCGGTCGAAAACTCGGTGGCGCTGACCGACGTGCATGCCACGATTTACAAGGCCCTGGGCATTGCGGCCGACGCGAACTTCGTCACCGAGGGCCGGCCGTTCTATCTGACCAAAGACGGCAAGGGCAAGGCGATCGACGCCCTGCTGGCATAGCGCCGGATTGTTCCCACGCAATATCGGGCAGCGAGAATTCCGTTTACGGCTTAGCGCTGCCGCCCATTTTGCGCCAACTCCAAAATCCAAATGCCGCCGCGGCAAGTTCAGCCGGTATCAGCAAAATCGCCGTCGTGATGAACAACGGTTGGCCGTCGCCGGCGGGCAGGTGGCTCACGTGATCCGGGCTCACTTCGATGAAGTGATAGTAAATGCCGAAAAGCATGCCCGCGAGCATCGAGGTCCAGAGCAGTAGCGCTCCCTGACGTGCGTAGCGCGTCCAATAGAGTACGAGGGCGATGAAAGGCGCGATGGTGATTAGGACGATGACAAACGTCTGCTGAATGGGACTCAGGCCGACGCCCAAGTGTTCGTGAGCCATGCCGTGCAGGGTGGCAATCCCCTGTCGTAAGACGATCAAGAACGTGGCAATCGCAGCGGCGTGTTTCATCGCTTCACCAGAGAGTTGATTTTGGAGAACGCGGCGTCCCACTGGGCAGCGTGGCGCGGCTCGTAACGTTCCAGCGCAAAGCTGTCCGCGACCAGTTGTCGGGCCTCGGCGATCGAACCCAAGTCGCCTGCCGCGATCGCTTGCACGAGCACGTTGCCGATCGCGGTGGCTTCGACGGGCCCGGCCAACACGGTCCGTTGGCAGGCGTCGGCCGTGGCCTGGCACAATTGCCGGTTCTGGCTGCCGCCGCCCACGACGTGGATCGTTTCGATGCGCCCGCCGACAAGCTCTTCCAACCACCCCAGCACCATTCGGTATCGCAGCGCCAGACTCTCAAGCGCGCAGCGCAGCACGGCGCCGGGTTCGGTTGGAACCGTCTGGCCGGTGCGGGCGCAAAAGTCGCGAATGGCGGCCGGCATGTCCGAGGGAACCAGGAACGAGGCATCGTCGGGATCGATCAGTGACACGAGCGGCTTGGCCGCGGCTGTGAGGCGATTGAGATCGTCCCAACTGTGGTTTCCGCCCTGTTGGTTCCATACCCGGCGGCATTCTTGAACGAGCCACAGGCCCGCGATGTTTTTCAGCAGGCGCGTCGTGCCGCCGACGCCACCTTCGTTCGTGAAATTCAGTGCGAGGCACTTGTCGTTGATGATTGGGCGCGGCACTTCGGCGCCCATCAGCGACCAGGTTCCCGAGCTGATGTAGCACCAGTTGGGGCGCTCGCTCGTGGGGCCGACGGCCGGAACCGCCATCACGGCGCTGGCGGTGTCATGCGTGCCGGGCAGTACAACATTGACGCCGGCCAGACCCGATTCGGCCGCGACATCCGCTCGCAGCGGTCCCAGAGTCGTGCCGGGCGGCGCTATGCGGCCCAGAATCCGCTCGGGGATATCAAACTCGGTCAACAACTCTCGAGCCCAGTCGTTTCTGCGCGGATCGAAAAACTGGGTGGTCGTGGCATTGGTCAATTCGTTGGCCTTTTCGCCGGTCAACAGCCAGTGGAACAGATCTCCCATCATCAAGAGCGACTCGGCGCTATCCAAAAGCGACGATCCGCCGAGGCGCATGGCCCACAATTGATAGAGCGTGTTGAACTGCATGAATTGCAGGCCGGTGCTGGCGAAGATCCGCTCGCGCGGCACGACACCGAAGGCGCGCTCGAGCAACCCATCGGTGCGCCGATCGCGATAGTGGGCCGGATTGGCCAGCAGTTCGTCGCCGCGGCCCAGCAGCCCAAAATCGACCCCCCAGGTGTCGACCCCGACGCTGGCAATTTCGCCCAACCCCGCGTCGCGGGCAGCCCGAAGGCCGTGGCGGACGTGATTCCACTGAGCCAGCAGGTCCCAATACAAGCGGCCGGCCGCTGGCGTAGGGCCGTTTTGGAATCGGTAGGCCTCGGTGAGTCGCAGCACCTGACCATCGAAGGCACCGGCCATGTGGCGGCCGCTGGAGGCACCGATATCGATCGCCAGATAGACGCGCTGTGCCATGACGATTCACTTGTTATCGCTGCGGAGAAACGCCCCGGGCCGGACAGAATCCGGCCGCGCCGCTCAACATGACTTGTCCGTTTGCCGTCGTCAAGATCCGCACTAGATTGGACTTGCGACGAATCCTGCCGATCTGGAAATTCGACCGACGAACCGTTACAAGCTGAAGAATCGGCCACGATATGCCGATAATGCCGATTAGCTGCTATAGTTGACTTAGATTACTAACATAAGTATCATTCAATTCACCCGTTGGCCTTCATAGAAGTAGCTAAGGATGACACTTACGCCCATGACGGCGACCACCAGCGTAGGCCCGATGCAGCCTGTAATCCTCCCCGAAAAGGCGGCCCCCCCGATTGTTGCGGCTACGCCCGAGTTGCTCGAGGAATTGGCGGAGCATAGCCGACGGTTGGATCGTTCGTCGCCGCAAGAGATCCTTGCTTGGGCGGTTCAAAAGTACTTTCCCAAGCTGACCATGGCCACGGCATTTGGGCCGGAGGGCTGCGTCATCATTCATTTGCTGGCCGGCATCGAGCCTCGAACCCACGTCTTCAACCTCGACACCGGTTACCAGTTCAAAGAAACGCTGGAACTGCGAGACCGGATCGCCCAGCGCTACGGCATCGAGGTGGAGATGCGAAGTGCACCGACGACCGTGGCGCAATATGAAGCGCTACACGGCGGGCCATTGTATCAGTCGAATCCCGATCAGTGCTGCCGCGATCGCAAGGTCAAGGTTTTGCGCGAGAGCGTCGTGGGTTGGAACGCCTGGATGAGCGGCATTCGCCGCGACCAAAGCTCCGATCGGGCCAACGCTCCGATTGTCGACTGGGACAGCAAGTTCGGCCTGGTCAAGATCAGCCCGTTGGCCAATTGGACGAAGAAGGACGTTTGGAAGATCATCACCGACGAGAACATTCCTTACAACCCGCTGCACGATCAGGGCTATACGAGCATCGGCTGCTGGCCGTGCACTAGGGCCGTGATGTTCGGCGAGGACGAGCGGGCCGGCCGCTGGAGCGGCACCGCCAAGAATGAGTGCGGTCTGCACACCAAGGATTGAGACGGACTTTAGACCGCTCAATCGATTTCGGGCGATGGCCGCGGTGAGTTTTTGTTGGAAACGGCCTCGCTAGCGCCAGGTCCAGGCAATCGCACGATCGTGTCGTCGCTATGAAGGTATCGGCCAAAACTGAATATGCCTGTCTGGCAATGATGGAATTGGCCGCGCACTATGGCTCGGGCGAGCCTGTGCGGATCCGCAGTATCGCCGACGAACACGGCATCCCCTCGCGCTTTCTCGTGCAGATCCTGCTGCAGCTCAAGGGCGCCGGTTTCGTGGCCAGCACGCGCGGGGCCTCGGGCGGATATCAGCTCGTCAAACCGCCGGAAGGAATCACGCTGGGCGAAGTCATGTCGGTGATCGAAGGCCAGGAGACCGAAGTCACGAGCACCGTCACGACCAACTCGCCTACGGCCCGCGTGCTGGTGCAAGTCTGGCGCGAAGTGGCGCAAGTGCAACACGACGCGTTGCGCGCGATCACATTTGGCGACCTGGTGTCGCGCATCAAGCGGCAAACCGAGAACATGTTCTACATCTAGCCGCGCGGGCGATTCGCCTTACGCCTGGCCGGCCATCGCGGCGGCCAGGATCTTCGACGTGCTTTCGCGCATGATCCGCGGATCGACCGTCTTGCCTTCCAGCAGCGTTTTGCGCACGTCCTTGCCCGAGATGAACACCGGCTTTTCCTCTTTGTGGCTTTCCATCAGATCGACGCGGCCAATCGATTCGTAGTAGGCCGCGAAGCCGACTTTGACCGGCTGAATCTTGAGATCGCCGTTGAGTTTGCCGAAAATCTCCTGAGCGTCGAAATCGCCCCAGATGGCCGAGCCGTCATGGTACGGCGCATCGGCATGCTTGCGGCCGATGACGATGTCGGTGAAGCCATAGTTTTGCCGGTAGATGCCGTGCATGATGGCTTCCTTCGGGCCGCCGTAGAACATCTTGATGTCGAGGCCCAGCAGGATCACGCGATCGGGCACGGACTCCTTGCGCTGGCCCCACAAGTTGGGATCGCTGTCGCCTTCGCCGAGCGATCGCTTGTCGATCAGCGCCTCGTAGGTCTGCATGCGGACGTCGGCGTTGACGTCGTCCCCCTTGGTTTCGCCGATCAACGGATTGAGCGCGGCGCCGGCGTTGTGACCGGCCTTGAGCAGCGTCTCCAAGCCGTAGACCAAGGCGTATTCGTGCGCCCGGTGCAGCGGGTTGCGAGTTTGAAACGCCACGACCCGGTTCCAGCCCTTGGTGGCCAGCAGTTTGCGAACGTCGCGCGGCGAGAGCACGTATTTGCTGAATTTCCCCTGCTTGGGCTGCGGGAGGACACGAATCTTTCCGCCCAGTAGATGCGTCTTGTCGGCGTCGCCCTTCAGCACCATGTCGGCGCCCGGATGGTCGACTCGGTCGGTCAGGTAGACGCTCTTGATGTAGCGCGGTTTGTCCCACTCGAAGACCTCGTCAAGCTCCAATGTGGCCACGATATCGCCGGCCGAGTTGGTCAAGGCCACGGTCTGGCCCGGCTTGAGCTTTGCGGCCAATTCGCTCGTCACCGGCAAGGAAATGGGGATCGTCCAGGCATAAGCCTTGCCGCCATGCTCGATGACCGATTCGTCGAGCACGCGGTTGTAGGTTTTGCGGTTCATCGGACCGGTGAGCGGGCTTAGCGCTCCATCGCCAAAGCGATACACGGTCGACAAGTCGGCGTCCGAGACAGGGACCTTCGTCAGCCTGGCGGCCGCAGCCTTGAAGGCGTCGAGCTCACCTGCGCCTACCGTGCAACAAACGGGTTCCGAAAGACCACCATGCGGAGCGATTAAGTCGGCCATTTCACGATCCTTCCAGCTTCTAAGCGTCAACGTTGGCTTGTGGGAAAGATAATGAGTATAGGGCGAGATATGCGGGGCGACAAGCGCTCCTGACGCCCTTCAGAGGGGCAACGCCGGTGTTGCGCACGGCGGCGTTACCGGAGTATTTCTCGCAACTCGTCGTGCGGTGGGCTGGTCAACTCTCGCGCGGGCGGATGGACAGCACCACGCTCTCGGAGTCGGTTCCCGGCAAGGGATAGCTGGCAAGCTTGCGCAGCTCGAAACGCTTGAGCAAGCCGGCTTCGCGAGCCTCGGTGCGCTCCTCGACCCAGGCTGGTCCCTTGATCACCAGCAAGCGGTCAAACGAGTCCCAGTGAGGCTCGACCCACCGCAGTAATTTGGAGAGTGGCGCGACCGCCCTGGCCACCAGCGTGTTGAAGTCGTGCGCCGCGAGCACTTGTTGCACCGGCCCATGATGCACCACGATCTTCAGGCCGATTTGCTCGACGATCGCCGCCACGGCTTTGGCCTTCTTGGCGACCGAATCGCACAGCGCCACTTTCAAATCGGGCCGCACGATCGCCAACACGACGCCGGGCACGCCACCACCGGTGCCCACGTCGAGCACCGCATCGCCCGAGTCGAGAAAGGGCTCCAGTGCCATGCTATCCACCACATCCCGCGCCACGAATTTTTCGTAGTCGGTGTGCCGCGTCAGGTTGATCTTTTCGTTCAAATCCCACAGCGCGCGGCAGTACCGATCGAGCCCGTCGACCTGGTCGTCGGCCAGTTCCAGGTGATGGCGCGCTAGCGCCTTTGGCAAGGTATCGGCGGAGGTTTGATCCAAGGCGGTTCCTGCGGCGCTAGTGTTTCGAGCTCGAAGCAATCGCTCGATTGTTCCCCGGATGGTTCGCGCCGGCAACCCGCAATGTCGCGAACCGGCAGAATGCAGGTGGACGAGGTGATTTATCGCAGCCGCTAAACGTAGGCCGGCGTGGGCGGATACGTGCCGATCTCCACGTGGTGGCCGTCCGGATCGCGACAAAAGATTTGCGTGATGCCGCGGTCGGCGATGACATTCTTGCGGTAGGGCACGCCGTGCTCATTTAGCAATCGCTCGACCACGTCCATGTCGTCGCAGTGAAGGGCCAGGTGATCGTGTCGGGTTTGGATTTCGCCCACCGGACCGGTGGCCGCTTCGTTGTAAATCAGGTGGATCATGATGCCGTAATTGAACAGCCAGGCGCCCGGAAAGTCGAAATTGGGTCGGGTAACTTCGCGGAAGCCCAGCACATCGCGATAGAAGGCCCGGCTTTCGTCGACCCGCGTCGTCATTCGACCCAAATGATTGACCGATTTGATCGGCAGCGGCTGTGGCATGTTCTTCTGCACCGTGCTGGCGGACGACTTGAAAAACCTGGGACGAGGACGCATCGAGTCTGGTGGAACGCCCAGCAGGCCGCCGGGGCACCAATCTGCGCAATCCAGGCTTGCCAATATAGCCAGAGTTGCCCCTCCAAGACAGCAACCGGGCACGAAAAGCGCGGAAGCTGGCGAGTCTGCGGGCGTAGCGCCAAGACGGGGCGAATTCTCCAATTTTCTCGATTCTAGCGGTTGTGCCGGCCGATACCAGTTTCAGGGGCGTGCCAGGTCCGCGCGTTTTCGTGGTGTCGGCAAATGCTCCAGAGACACGTTCACAGGGGGGGGCACGATGTCGTCGCGCTATGGCTATCTGGCGTTGTTGAGTCTCGGGCTGGCTTGCCAGTTGGGCTGCTGCGGCTGGAACTGGGGCCCGGCGGGGTCACCCTGCGAACGGACCTGGTGCGGTTCGCAATGCGGATGTCGCGTGTGGAGCGAGTGGTTCAGCTTCCCGCCGATGTGCCGCGACAATTGCAGTTGCTGTGCGGACTTCACGGCCTCGAACAACCCCTACGTGCTCAACGGCCCGAGCGAAGCTCGTTTCGGACCGATCTACGACGATGGCGGTCCGCGGGCGTCCGCTCGCGTGTACGAGCAGAACCGCGGGTCGATGCAGCCGACGCCCGCCATGCGGCCGGAACCAGAAGCGGTGCCGACGGGCGAGCCGATGACGAAGCGGCGCAGCAACCAGTCTGACCGCAACGCCCAGCTTGGGCCCCCGATTGATTCGCAGCGGTCTTCCCGTAAACTTGGAAGGCCGCCGTACCGCTATGCCAGATAGGCTGGCATGCGTGTCAGCGCGGCCCGGCATAGCTCGATATTGAGACGGTATGGCCACCAGCGGCGCCCGCGCATTCTTGCAGATGTTGGCCGAAGCGGGCGTGCGCTACATTTTTGGCAATCCGGGCACGACCGAATTGCCATTGAACGACGCGCTGGTGGACGAGCCGCGTCTGCGCTATATCCTCGGCCTGCAAGAAGTTCCCGTGATGGCCATGGCCGACGGCTATGCAATGGCCTCGCGCTCGCTGGGCGTGGTCAACCTGCACGTCAGTTGCGGCTTGGGCAATGCGATGGGCATGCTCTACAACGCCTTTCGCGAGGGCACGCCGCTGTTGGTCACCGCCGGCCAGCAAGACCGCCGGCTGAAGTTTTCCGAGCCGATTCTTTTCGGCGAGATGGTGGCCGTCGCCCGCCCTTGGACAAAATGGGCCGTCGAAGTCGAGCGGCTGGAAGACTTGCCCCATGCGCTGCGCCGAGCGATGCAGCTAGCGCTTACTCCACCCACGGGACCAGTATTCTTGTCGCTGCCGGTCGACTTGCAGATGGATGAAGCCGAGTTGGATCTGCGGCCGGCCATGCCGCTTTCGCACCGCGTGCGGCCACCGCAAGATGCACTGCGCCGCGCCGCGGCGATTCTTTGCGAGGCCAAGAATCCGGCGATCCTGGTTGGCAGCCGCGTAACCGAGTCCGACGCCGTGGCCGAACTGGTGTCGGTGGCGGAGCAATTGGGCGCGCCGGTTTTCTCAGAGCCCCCGCACGCGCACGGTCGCTTGAGCTTTCCCGCCGATCATCCGCTGTACGGGCAGACCATTCCGCTTTGGGCACCCGAGATTGCCAGGCGACTGGCCGAGTTCGACGTGCTCTTGGTGGCTGGTATGGATTTATTGCGCGAGTATGTCTATCACGGCCCGCAGCCCGCCATTCCGCGCGCGCTGCGGTTGATTCACGTAGACGAAAGCCCGTATCAAATCGGCAAGAATTATCCGGTCGACGTGGGCGTGTTGGGCGATTCGAAGGCAGCCCTCGGTGAGCTCTCGACCTTGTTGGCCGCTCAAATGTCGCCAGCCCAGCGTGAGCGGGCGGCCAGTCGGGGCGCGGCGCGCGGACGACTGCACGCCGAGCTGCAAACCAAACTGCGGCGGCAAATCGTCGCCAAACGCGACGTGCGGCCGATGCCCGGCGGCGTGCTGATGGAGAGCTTGTCGCACGTGCTACCTGCCGACGTGGCGGTGATTGAAGAAGCGGTGACGACCACCAACACCCTTTTCGAGCGTTTGGGCGCGCTAAAAAACACCAGTGGTTATTTCGGTCATCGCGGCTGGGCGCTGGGCTGGGGGCTGGGGTGCTCGCTGGGTGTCAAGCTGGCGTGGCCCGAGCGGCCGGTGCTGGCCCTGGTGGGTGAGGGCGCGGCGATGTATGGAATTCAAGCCTTGTGGTCCGCGGCGCACCACGAGCTGAACGTCACGATCGTGATCTGCAACAACGCTCAGTATCAAATTCTCAAGGCCGGCGCGGGGGGCTTCGGCTTGCCGGCGGCAAAGGCCGGAAAGTTCGTGGGCATGGACCTCAACACGCCCGAGATCGACATGGTCGGTCTCGCGCAATCGTTGGGCGTACACGCCGAACGCGTTGACGATCCGGATTTGTTGGCCCAGAGAGTTCGCGAGTCGCTCGCGGCCAACGATCGCCCTCGGCTGTTCGACGTGCCAATCGAACGAACGCTCGCCGGGCCTGGCTAATCACCTATTCGAGACAGGAAGTGCGACAGCTTGCGGCGCGGCTGTTACGACGCTTGCGACTGGGCCGGAAGCCGGCCGCCGTTGACAATTCCGGCCCGCACCGCCAGGTGTACCAACTCGACCGTTTTGTGAACGTTTAGCTTCTTCATCAGCCGCGATTTGTGATTGCCGACCGTGCTTGCGCCGATGCCCAGAGTCTTGGCACACTGCTTGACCGAGCTGCCCTGGGCGAGATTTATCAGCACGTCGGTCTCTCTTGGCGTCAGGCACGCCAGGGGATGCTCGCCATTTGCGGCGGGCAAACGCACGCCTTCGGCCGACATCACCAGTCGCCGCGCGATCTCGGGCGCAAAGACACGATCGCCGCGCGCGGCCTGTCGCAGCGCGGCGTCGATCTGCCCGAAAGGCTGCTGCTTGGTTAAATATCCGGAGGCGCCGATGCGAAGCGCTTCGCGCACGTTCGCGTCGACCGGAGAGTCGTCCAACAAAATCAAGATCGTGCCGGGACAGCGCTCCAGGATCGATTTAGCGCCGGCAAAGAACTCCGGGTCGGGAAGAATATCCATCAGTACCAGGCACGGGCGCATTTCTTCGGCGCAGCGCACGGCCTCGTCCACCTCACCGGCCGTGCCGACGATCTCCATGCCTTCGCTGGCTTGGATTAACTCGGCGATTGCCGTGCGCACCAATGCCTGGTCGTCGACCAACTCCACGCGTAACACACCCAGACAGGCGTCCATTGCACGGTCCTTGAGCCGCGAGAACTTGAAACCTGGGAGCTGCCGTTCGTCCAGTTTCTTCTCTGTCCGTTTGCCTGTTCCGGGCAATCGAAGCGCTGACCGTCACGATGTGATTCTCAGACCAATTCAACGAAAAAAGGCACCCTCGAACGGTTCTCAAAAAACGAGAACCATTCGACGGTGCCTTCGACTTGCGGGCCTTGTGTCCCGCACGGCAAGGCGGCCTACCCCAATCGAGCAACACCTTGTTGCGTCAACCGGGCAGGCCCGTTGTCAGGTGGGTTTATAGCGAAGCTGTTGCCGCTAGTCAATGTCGATCCCGCGGGTCGTGGGTCGTGGCCGCATTGCACCCATCAACAATCCGCTAGGCATTTAGCAAAGTTTCCAGGCGTTTACGCAGATTTCCGAGTTCCTTGGACTTAAACGCTCCCCGGGTGCGCTCCAAAGTGCTCACGGCGTCGCGCAGCGCTTCTCGCATATCGGCAGAGATTGCCGGCGCCCAATGCTTCAGCTCCAGTTCGGCGTCTCCTTGTGTCGGCGCGATCAAGCGGTGCAAATCGGAGATCCCTTCCACGATGTTGCGTAGCGTAACGCCGACGAGTGCTTGCAGCGACGCGGCATGGCCGGCTCGCGGACGTTGGTTCAGGTCGGCTTCGATGTGCAGCAGTCCTTCGCGGTACTGGTGCAGTCGTTTCAGCTCGTCGCGCACCAGGTGCTGGACGTTGGATCGCTGCACGACCGAGCGCACCTTGGCGAGCAGTTCTTGAAAGTCGAACGGCTTCACCAGGTAGGCCACGACCGGCAGCTCGACCGATTGAATCGCCGAGGCGATCGAAGGATGGCCGGTCACGAGAATCACGCTCACGGTATCGCTGAGCCGCGAAAGCTGCCGGACAAATTCCAGATCCGCGTTGCCGGGCATCTTGATGTCGGCAATCACCAGGTCGTAGGGCCGAAGCGCCAGCATTTCCAGTGCCGTGGCGACGTCGGGCGCGCCGTCGCACTCGAAGTCTGCGCGGCACAACAAGGCGACCGTGGAGCACAGAAACGTTTCCTCGTCGTCGACGAACAAGATCCGGAATCCCTCAGCCATTCCGCACCTCGGCGTCTGGTTGGAAAACGGGAATCCTAATGCGAAAGACCGTGCCGCTGCGAGAAGTTCGCTCGAGATCCAGCGTGCCCTGCATGGCCTCGACCAACCCCTTTGAAATCGGCAATCCTAGCCCCAGTCCGCCCGTGCCGGATTGGCTCTTGGTGGTGAAGAACGGCTCGTAGATTTGCGATTGCATTGCCGCGTCGATCCCTTCTCCTCGGTCGGCCACGAGGATCTCGACGTCGCTGGCCGACAAGGTCGCCTTGATTCCCACCACGCTATCGGCCGGTGATGCTTCGATGGCGTTGACGATGACATTGTACAGCACTTGCCGCAGCGAGTCTTCCGGCAAGCTGACGCAACGCGCGGCGCCAACGACCTCGACCGTGAGGGTCACTCCCCGGGCCCGTGCGATGCTATCGAGCAGCGCCACCACGTCGCCAATGGTTTGGTTCAGGTCGACCTCGCGCGGCGTGATGTAGTCCGGTCGATGCAGGTCGAACATCTGGCGCACGATACGGGCGATGCGATCGATTTCTTTTTCGATTCGGCCCACGTAGCTGAAATAGGGATGCTCGGAAGAGATTCCGTCCTTGATCAGCAAGAACGAGTTTCGGATGCCGGCCAAAGGGTTGTTGATCTCGTGGGCGATTCGGGCCGCGATCCGCCCCGTGACGGCCAGTTTTTCGTTTTCGCGCAGCATTTTCTCGGTCCGTTTGCGATCGCTGATGTCGTGCAGAATCGCGGTGTAGATCGTGCTGCCGGCGATCTCCATCGCCCCGACCCGCATTTCGAGCTCACGATTTGTACCGTCTTTGCACTGCCCTGTCACTTCGCGGGCTCGAATGCGCGTGGAGCGCCCCCGGCGGCGAGTGCTGTTCTGAAAGTCGGCCTCGCTGGCCATCGGAATCAACAAGCGAATGTGCCGGCCAAGCACGTTCTGCGCCGTGTAACCGAATAGCCTCTGGGCGCCCGGATTGAACCGCTCGATGATCAAGGATTCGTTGACGGTCACGATCCCATCGGCGACCGTGTCGAGAATTCCCCGCAATCGGGCCTCGCTTTCGCGAAGTTGTTCGGCCGCTTGTCGCCGCTCGGTGACATCGCGAGAAACTACGACGATCGTCTGCCGACTGTCTGGAGAGAGCCCCCGGACTGACCGATACTTGGTCTCGAGCCATACGTAAACCCCGTTCTTGCGCCGATAACGAAACACTAACGTGGTCACGATCGATGTATCGGCGTTTGCGGCAACAGCGGCGGAAAATGCGGCGCAATCGTCGGGATGTAACAAATCGAATGATGTCATGCCGGCCATTTCCTCGGGTTCGTATCCCAAGAGTATTCGGCAGGCTGGCGAAGAGAATAGTACCCTGCCATCGGCCGCGAGCTGCGAGATCATATCGGACGAGTTGTCGGCTAACATCCGATACCGCTCTTCGCTGCTTTGCAATTCCATGAGCGCCTGGCGGTGATCGGTGATATCTTCCACGGTGCCCACCCGGCCAAGCACGGCGCCATCGCTCGAAAACATCAGCGACGATCGTACACGGGCCCAGCGTTTCTCGCCGTTGGCATGGATGAACCGTCGCTCCAGGTTGTGCGATTCGTTGGTCCGGGAGACTCGCAGCCAGTTGGCCAGTGCCGTCGCGTAGTCCTCCGGATAAAACACCCGGGTAAAGCCAAGGCCAGCCAGCTCCTGCGCGTCGTATCCATAGATGGCTTGCATTCGAGGATTGGTATAGACCAATTGACCGGCCTCGTCGGACACAAATATTCCGACCGGCGAGGAGTTGCTCAGCAGGCGGAACCGTTGCTCGCTCGCGCGCAGCGCGTCCTCGATGTGCTTCCGCTCGGTGATGTCCAAGACGTTTCCCAAAAACCCGGTGACGTACCCGGACTCGTCGGACACCGGGACGGCATTACCCCACACCCAGCAGACCGTCCCATCGTCATGCAGAAAACGAAACTCGCGCGAGAATTCCTCGCAACATTCCAAAGCATGCTCCAGGTCGGCGAGGATCTCATCGCGATCGAGCGGGTGCAAAGTACTCAACCACCCCCTGCCGACCGCTTCGCTTTCGCGCACGCCGGAAATCGTCGCGTAGCGATTGTTGACGAACAGGCTGTTCGCCTGGCGGTCACACTGGAAGATTCCAACCGGTGAGTGGACGGCCAGCGTGCGAAACCGCGCCTGGCTTTCGCGCACATCCAGCTCAGCACGCGTCTGGACCGTGACGTCCGATATCATCGCCAGCGAACCCAAGAATTGGCCCTGGTCGTCCAGCATGGGGCTCGTGGCGATTCTTAGCCAGCGTTCGCTTCCGTCACGCAAGCGAATCTTAGTCTGGTACGTTTCGTTGACCCCTTGCTGGCGACGCTCGATACGCTCGCGCATGTCTGTCACCTCGTCCGGGCGGACGAAGTCCATCACGTGCTTTCCGAGAATCTTGTCGGACGGGGTATCGAAGATTTCGGCCAGGCGTGCATTGACGAAAGTAATCCGCCACTGGGCGTCGACCAGCATGATCCCCTCGTTGGCCGTCTTCACGATTCGCCGATACTTCGCTTCGCTTTCTTGCAGTGCGATCTCGACGAGATGTCGATCGGTGACGTCCTCGAACGACATAAGACGATGCGGGGTTTTAGAGTCGGCCATCGCCAATAGACAGCGAGACCGAACCCAACAAGTCTGGCCGTTGCGGTGTACGCGGTACGTGACGTCCCCCGATTCGCCGGCGGCCGCGTCGCAGAACAGGCTTTGGACCAGTGCCGCGTCCTGGGCGTCGACGCGGCGCATCCACAGCGTGGGGTCAGCTTCAAGCTCCTCGCGCGTACACTCAAAAATACGTTCGACCGTTATGCTAACAAAGACAGCCCGCTTCCAATCGGCCGAAAAAAGTCCAATGCCCACGCCCAGGCCCTGCAGGTGCCGCCGCAAGAATGCGCTGGCAACGCCCAGGCTGCTCAAGAATTCGCGATCGCAAGCCGAGCCGGCTTGCGTTTCGGCAATGCGATCATCCCGCTCGACGACTGAGATCGATTCGCGCGTGGGCTTAGAAGGCATCATGCCCCACTTATGCATGCGTGGTACGGCATATCGGTGGCAAAAGCGCCTGCATGATAGGCCACCTGCTGGCTGGGGGCAACTATGCCGAGACCGGCTTGCGAGCAGCGTGCCTGGCAATGAGCTCGACCAGTGCCCCGTCGATCGGCTTGCTAGCGTAGGCATTGCAGCCGGCGGCGATCGACTTTTGCAGATCGTCGCGCATGGCATGTGCCGTCAGGGCGATGATCGGACCCGGATAGTCCAACGCACGCAGCCGGCTGGCGGCCGCGTATCCGTCGAGCACGGGCATTTGCATGTCCATGACGATCACGTCGAACGGCCTGCCCGCGGCTAGCGCCGCCATCGCCATTTCAACGGCTTGGACTCCGTCGTTGGCCAACGAAACGTGCGCGCCGGCCTTGCTCAATACGAAGGAGACCAGCTCCTGATTGTCCGGACTGTCCTCGGCCAACAGCACGCGGCAATCGAGAGCCGCGCCGGACCAGAGCGGCTTGTACGCTGGCTCGGCGGCCGAGGCCTCGCGAGGATGCCGCAACATGCACGCCCCGTCCAGCGGCCCGGGAGCAATTGTCGCGCGAAACGTGCTGCCCTTGCCGGGCTGGCTGAGCATGCATTTCAGACTGCCGCCGAGCAACTCGGCGAGGCGGCGGCTGATGGCAAGCCCCAGGCCGCTGCCGCCGAACTTGCCGGCCGTGGAGACGTCGGCCTGGGCAAATGCTTGAAAGAGCCGGTTCAATTCCCCGGGGCTGATGCCGATGCCTTGATCGATCACGTCGATTTGGAGTTCTTGCTCGCTTTCCTCATCGCGCGCCAAGCGAACGACGAGGCGAATTTCTCCGCGGTCGCTGAATTTCACGGCATTGCCGACCAGATTGATCAGAATTTGGCGGATCCGCGTGGGATCGGAAAGGATGGTTGCGGGGATTTCGCCTTCGTACTCGGTGACAAGGCGCAGCCCCTTGGAAAGGGCGCGTACTTGCATCAACACGGCTACGTCGGAAACGATCTGGTGCGGCGAGCAGCGGATTCGTTCGACCGATAGCTTTCCGGCTTCGATCTTGGACAAGTCCAAGATGCCGTTGATGATCTCGAGCAGAAACTCGGCGTTGCGTTTGATGGTCTTGGCGGCCGCGATCGCTTGCGGTTCCTTCAGATCGGCCAGCAGGATATCGGCGAATCCCAGCACCGCCGTCATCGGGATCCGCACCTCGTGACTCACGTTGGCAAGGAACTCGCTCTTGGCCTGGTTGGCCGCGACCGCGCTGGCGTTGGCTTCTCGCAGCTCAAGCGATTGCCGTTCCAAGGCCCCGGCTTGCTCCTCCAGTGCGCGACGCGCGAGCTCTAGACGGTCGGTGTAGTCCTGAAATCCACGCGTGCGCTTGCCGAAATCCAGCTCCAGCGTCTCGTTGGTGTCTTCCAATCGCGATTGTTGCAGGGCGATTTGAGACATCTCACGCACGCTCTGCCGCATAGAGACCAGCAGAAATCCAACCTCGAATGCGACCCACCCCAAGTACTCCGCGGTGCGCACGAGCTGAAATTCCAGCACGGCGAACGTTGGCAAGGGACCGACGATGCTCCGGACAAGGTGGTCGCAGGCCACGACCGCGGTGGCGGTGGCCAATACCCGCCAATCGCGATAACAGGCCAGCACGGCCAACGATCCAAACACGTGAAACTGCGCTCCGATCTGTCCGCCGGTGAGGTGGATCAAAAGCACCGACCAGCTCATCTGCGCCACGGCAATCACCTGCCGCGTGCTGGGCCGGCCAGGACGCCAGAGCGCCAGGTAAACCGGCACGAGCGTGATACCGCCCCCCACGAGAATCGCGGACCAGGCCGGGAGATAGTCGTGCACGCCGGACGCGGACGGCGGCGCGAAGAACAACACCGCCAGAACGGCAGCGATCCATTCGAGCGGCATCAATACGGCGAACAGCCGATCGGTGTGACGGTGGACCGCGTCGAATTGATCGGCCAGCAGCCGCTCGGTCCGCTCGGTGACGGATGCCACGTGTCGTGTCTCCCTACTGGTCCGTTTCCGGTGCGAAGGGATGGCTGGCGCGACAACGACTCGCGCAACATGCTTCCAATCGGGCTCGCGACACCAGCGCGAGCTTGTCTTGGCCCGCGATCTGGCGGCGTAGGGAATGAAAAAAATAGCACATGATAAGTGGCCGGCGGCTCGCCGCGCTTCGAGACGCTCGGCATGCGGGATGTTCAGGTTTCACACCGGCTTAAATCTAGGTCGCCAGCGCGCAACCGCTGGCGGCGCGTTGCGCGATTCGCGGGATCCGCCGCCTATGACACCGGTTATGACGAATGTGCCGAAATCGAATTCATCCTTGTGTGAACGGTCGTCGCGATTCGCAGGCGTAATCCGTTGCGGGATTTTGACTTGCAAACGGCAGAGCCTAAGTTTTTATGTAGATTTTGCGGCCAATCTCGTTCTCTGCGCGCCGCGGTCTCTGCATGCTTCGCGTTCGCCCGCGTGGCGGAGAGCTTGATGCAAGTCCTTATCGTGGATGACAACCCGAGCGCCTTGGAGCTGCTTGAGCACACGCTCAAGCGGAGCGGCTACGAAGTTCTCATGGCCGACAACGGCAAGACTGCCCTGGAGATCCTGGATCGTGGGAACTGTCAACTCGTGATCAGCGACTGGGAAATGCCCCAGATGAGCGGCCTCGAGCTGTGCCGCCACATTCGCAGCGCCTGCTTCATGAACTACATCTACGTGATCCTGCTCACGGCGCGCCGCGAAGCCTCGGACTCGATCGAGGGCATGTCGGCCGGGGCCGACGACTTCATCGTCAAGCCGTTTCAACCCAGCGAACTCACCTTGCGCGTTCGCGCCGGCGAGCGGTTGTTGGGACTGGAGACGCGCGACCTGTTGATCTTCGCTTTGGCCAAATTGGCCGAATCGCGCGATAACGACACCGGCGCCCATTTGGAGCGAGTCCGCACCTATTCGCGCGTCATCGCCGAGTACCTGGCAAAGCTGCCCAAGTTCAATGGCCAGGTCAACTCCGACTTCGTGCGTCTGATCTACCTCACCAGCCCGTTGCACGACATCGGTAAAGTCTCGGTTCCCGACACGGTGCTGCACAAGCCGGGACCGTTGACGCTCGAAGAATTCGAGATCATGAAGTTGCACACCACGCATGGGGCCGAAACGCTCGACGCCGCCTTGAACGAATATCCAGCCGCCCGATACCTGCGCATGGCCCGCGACATCGCCGCCAGCCATCACGAGTGGTACGACGGCTCGGGCTATCCCGAGGGCCTGGCCCGCGACAAGATTCCGTTGTGTGGGCGGATCGTG
Organism: Planctomycetia bacterium; assembly: GCA_031400775.1. Taxonomy (GTDB): domain Bacteria; phylum Planctomycetota; class Planctomycetia; order Pirellulales; family PALSA-1355; genus PALSA-1355. Next base: position 29,124 of record JANNQN010000033.1, read on the forward strand.
GCTTTGGCCGACGTGTACGACGCGTTGACCTCTCGCCGCGTCTACAAAGACGCCTATTCGCACGAAAAGGCCCGGGCGATCATCATGCAGGCTCGCGGCAGTCACTTCGATCCCGACGTGGTCGACGGCTTTCTGGCGAACGAGAAAACTTTCGTCGCCATCAGCAAGGAGCTGGCCGATCCGCCGCTGGTGGATTCGCGACTGGTCACCGCCTGACGCCCGTGCCACCTGACACATTCGCATCGTCGCTCTAAACGCCGCTCGACTCCTCGTCGTCGCTGGAGATCAGCACCGGAGCAAAGCCGCGCCGCAGGGTGTTCTCGGAAATCGTGCGCGGCACCACGAACTGCTTGAGGTAGTCGCTCCCGCCCGCCTTGGTGCCGATGCCGGACATCTTGAATCCGCCGAACGGCTGTCGTCCGACCAGCGCTCCAGTGATTCCACGATTCAAATACACGTTGCCCACCAGCAGCTCGCGGCGAGCGCGCCGCAAGTGCTCCGGGCTGCGCGAGAAAACGCCGCCCGTGAGCCCGTAATCGGTGTCGTTGAGAATGTGTATCGCCTGGTCGAAGTCGGTTGCGCGGAGCACGACCAAGACTGGGCCGAAAATTTCCTCTTGAGCCAGCCGGCTCGTGGGCGGAAGATTCGTGAAGATGTGAGGGCCGATATAAAACCCCTCGTCGGCGAGCGGACCGACGTCCATCGCCAGTGCGACCGCGGCGGAAGTTTGACCCAGCTCGATGTACCCGCGAATGCGATCGAAGGACTCGGCGTCGATCACGGCCGAGACGCTCGTGGCGGGATCTTCGGCCGGGCCGATCTTCAGGCTGCGAGTGGCCTCGATCAGCCGTTCCAAGAACAAGTCGTAGACCGAATCCAAGACGATCGCGCGCGAACAGGCCGAGCACTTCTGGCCTTGATAGCCGAAGGCGCTTTTCACCACGCCGGCCACCGCTTCGTCCAGGTCCGCGTCGTCGTCGACGATGATCGCATTCTTGCCGCCCATCTCGGCGATGACGTGTTTGACGTGCTTCATCGGCCCGGTGGCCGAGACCTGTGCGGCCCGCGCGTTAATGGCCAGCCCCACGGCTCGCGAGCCGGTAAAGGCGATCGTGGCCACGTCGGGATGCTCGACGAGCGCCGCGCCGACGACCTCACCCCGACCCGGCAAGTAGTTGAGCACGCCCGGCGGCAGCTCCAGCTCGCGAAAAACCTCCATCAGTTTGGCCGCCACGACCGACGATTGCTCGGCCGGTTTCATGATGACCGTATTGCCGGTGGCCAGCGCCGCGGTCGTCATGCCCGTCAGGATGGCGAGCGGAAAATTCCAAGGCGCGATGACCGCCGTGACTCCGCGCGGCAAGTACTCGAAGCGGTTTTCCTCGCCTGGTACATCGGCGCCGCGCGGCGCATCCAGGTCGATGGCTCCGGCGGCATAGTACTCGCAGAAGTCGATGGCTTCGCACACGTCGGCGTCGGCTTCGCGCCATTCTTTAGCGCATTCGTAAACCATCCAGGCCGCCAATTCGAATCGCCGCCGTCGCATGATCTGAGCCGCCCCGCGCAAGAATTCGGCGCGGCGTTCCGCTCCCAGCGTCCACCAATCGGCCGACGCTCGCTGGGCAGCCCGCACGGCCGCGTCGGCGCGTTCGGCGGTGGCCATTGCCACGCGGCCCACGACGAGCGATTTGTGCGCGGGACAGATCGACTCGATCCACCGGTCGGTCGTTACTTCCTGGCCGTCGATTACTAGCGGATAGCGGCGTTCGAATTGACCAGCGACCTCGACGAGTGCCGCCTGCATGGCGTCGCGATTGGCCGCGCGCGAAAAGTCGAGCGGCGGCTCATTCTGGTAGCTCGCGGTAAATTTCGAAGTTGCCAGGCGGCGCGAGGCCGCACCGTCGGTTTTGGCACGATGATCGAGCGGGTTCATAAGTAGTGTCTCCGCCGAGGCGCGCTCCGAAAAATCGGCGCGCAAAAAGGATTCGTTCGAGGTATTCTCCAACAAGCGACGTACCAGATAGGCCATGCCGGGGATCAGCTCGCCGTAAGGCATGTAGATCCTCAGTCGGTAGCCGAGATCCACGATCGCGTCTTTTTGCGCGTCGGCCATGCCGTACAACATTTGCAGCTCAAAGCCGCTGTCGGGAATATTCAAATGTCGGGCCACAGCCATCCCATGGGCCAGCGATCGTAGATTGTGGCTCCCCAGCGCCGTCCGCAGGTGTTGGCGGTTTTCGAGCGCAAAGCGGGTGAGCTCTTCGTAGTTGGCGTCGGTTTGCCACTTGTTCTCGTAAACCGGAATCGGCCAGCCGATGGCCCGCGCATGGACGGTTTCGTAGTCCCAATAGGCGCCCTTTACCAGCCGGACCCAGACCGGCCGGCCCCGTTCGGCCGCCCAATCGCGCAGCGCGCGCAGGTCCTGGGCCGAATCCTGGAGATAACACTGAATCACGATGCCCACGTCGCTGGTATCGCGGAATTCGTCTTCCATCATCACCTGGCGGAAGATGGCGAGTGTCAATGCCTTTGTGTGATAGGACTCCATATCGACATTTACAAAAACCCGCTGTGCATGTGCCGCGCGCAACAAGGTCCGCAGCCGTCCGGCCACGCGGTGCGTCGTTCCGACCGGGTCGATCGGATCGAATTGGCTGTCGAGGGCCGAAAGCTTGATCGAGACGTTCACCCGCGGCAGTTCGACGAGCGACGCGCGATCGATCTGCGGCACCTCGGGCCAGCGGTTGACGACGGGCGCGATCCCTTCGATCAGGTCGACGTAGGCCCGCAAGTACCGCTCGGCTTCCGACTCGCTGGTCACCGCTTCGCCCAGGATGTCGAGCGTGAACGCGCGGCGCAGCTTGCGTTCGCGCATGGCGGCGGCCAGGACCTCGTTCTGGTTCGTGCCGGCGATAAACCGCCGGGCGTGTCCCATGGCATTGCGACGCGCGGCGATGGCCAGCGCACGCCCGGCGATCGAGCGCGGGGTGGCCACGGCCAGCCCCAGCCGTGCGGCGGAAGGGAGATGCTCGCGGACGTCGTGAAAGTACTCGTGCAGGTGGCGCGTCACGGCGTCGCTGGTGGCCAACATCGGCAACACGTCGATGAAGCGAAACATCTGCACTTTGACCGACTCATCCTGCATGGCCCAGGACATGATGCGGTCATCCCACCAGCGTCGTTCCAACACCGTCGGTTGCGAACCGGCCGCGCGCTCGACCAGGTAATGGCCAATCTCCTGCGTCGTCCGCTCGATTTGGGCCGCTTGGCGATTCTGGATTTCGTTGGACACAGGTGCGTCGCTTCGTGCTTGCGGAAAAGCTCTGGGATAGGTCCGGGTAGTATTGAGTCGTCAGGACCCGCGTCGGCATGCCCCTCCCAATTCTACGCAAGGGAGCCGTTTTTGAGTGACAATTGGCCCGGTCGATCCAATGATTGAGCCCTCGGGGCGAATTCTAGCCGTGCGGATCGCCGTCGGCTAGAATCGCCCGCGGCAAAAGGATGCCGCCGGCCGAACGTCGCCCGAACCATTTATTGCCCGCCATTTCTGCCAGGGAGTCGGAAAATGTCGCATGTGCCATGCCGCCGTTTCACGGGACTGCTGGTCGCGTTGTTGTTGGCGCTCCCCGCGACGGCAGTGGCCGAGCCGACGCCAAACGCTGCGAACGACGCTCGCCGGGCGCAAGTCAGCCAGGTGGTGTTGGCCGCTATCGAGCGGCATCAGGTGCCGGGGGCCAGCGTGGCGATCGTCGAGAGCTACCAGATCGCCTGGGCTGACGGCTTTGGACGACGCGCGGCATCCAGCGAGGACCCGGTGCAAGCCAGTACCCGGTTCCAGGCCGCCTCGATCAGCAAACCTGTGACGGCGCTTGCCGTGCTGAAGTTGGTCGAGCAGGGAAAATTGCGATTGGATGACGATGTGAACGAACGTCTCACATCGTGGCACATTCCTGAAAGTCCGCTGGCGAAAGATCGTCCCGTCACGTTGCGCCGACTGCTGAGCCATACTGCCGGCCTGACCGTGCATGGATTCGCCGGCTATAGCGCCGACTCGGAGTGTCCAAGCCTGCTCGAGGTTCTCGACGGCGCGCCGCCGGCCAACTCCAAAGCCATACGCCTGGACGTGAAGCCGGGTTACATGTTTCGCTATTCGGGCGGCGGATACTGTGTCGCGCAGCAGTTGTTGATCGATGTCACCGGCAAGACGTTTCCCGACTTCATGAAAACACAGGTCCTCGAACCATTGGGCATGGAACACAGCACGTTCCAGCAACCGCTGCCGGGGGACTTGGTCGACCAGGCGGCGTTCGGCCATCGCAAAGACAAAAGGGTCATCCCGGGAAACTATAATGTCTATCCGGAGTTGGCGGCCGCGGGACTTTGGACCACTCCCAGCGACCTGGCCAAAGTGGTGATCGACCTTGCCAAAAGCGCCTCGCAAGACCAGGGCAAGATTCTGACCCAGAAGACAACCACTCAAATGTTGACGGTCGAAAAGGGCGTATTCGGTTTGGGGATAACCGTGCAAGGCGAAGGCCCCAAACTGCGGTTCGGCCACGGCGGCGCTAACGAAGGCTATCGTTGCGAAATGCTGGGCTTCCCGGCCACTGGGCAGGGTCTGGTGATCATGACCAACAGCGACGCCGGCGGCGCGATGTTCGGGGAAGTCGTCAAGGCCGCCGCCGAAGCGTATGCATGGCCGTCGCTCAAATAGCCGGTCCGGTCAAAGCAGGTGTCTGGCCTTGATCTCCAAATAGCGGTTGACCAAGGGCGCCGTCATCTGCTCGGGAAACACATCGAGCGACAGCACGCCCTGACTCTCGAGATCGACCAGCACGCTGCGCCGCCAGGTAACAATCTGGCTGGCGGCGGCCGCGCGATAGAGGCCGGCGTCGTCAGCGCCACGAACGTGCGCGGCATCAAAGACGCTGTGATCTCGCAACAGCACGGCCAGCGGCAGGTGCCGACCAACCATGCTCGTCAAATATTGCCCAACCTGGTTCGAGTTGACTTCGTCGATGATGTTCGTGATCAGGATCACCAGCGACCGCTTACGGCAGTGCGAATTGAGATAGACGAACGCCTCGTCATAGCGCGATTCGACCAATTGCGCCGAGCGGTCGAATGAGGCGTGCAACAGCCGATTCATCTGGTTCATGCCGCTCCGCGGCGGGACATAGCGCTGGATCTCATCGGCGAAGCAGATCAGCCCAACCGAGTCGCCGCGGCGCAGCGCCACGTAGCTGAGCATCAACGTCGCGTTGAGCGCGTGGTCTAACAGACTGATGCCCCCGGAGGTAAGCGTCATCATCCGACCGCAGTCGATGAGGAACACGATGCGCTGGCTTTGATTGGCCTGAAAATCCTTAACCGTCAGCTTGCCGCGCCGCGCCGTGCTCCGCCAGTCGATATGTTTGTAGTTGTCGTCCAGCGTGTAGTCGCGCAGCCGCTCGAATTCGTTATCCTGCCCGATGCGGCGGGCCCGGCGCATGCCCATCAGGTTTAGCCGATCGGCCCGAGCCAATAGGGCATACTCGCGCATCTGCCGCATGTCGGGATACACATCCAGTTCGTTGGCGGTGGGGAATTTCAAGTGCCGTTGCCACAGCTTCAGCCGGCTGGAGACGCGCAGATAAATGCTTTCCAGATGAAACGCTCCGCGGCGGCGAGCCCTTAGCTCGTAGTCCACCAAAGATCGCGACCGCGGCGGCAAGCGCAGGCTGAATTCTTCCGGCGTGGCTTCGCATTCGTCCGGAATGTCGTCGCGCACCTCGACCTGCAGCGCGCGCTTCGAACGGTTGCCGACGATCAGCCGCACCGGGTGTGGTTTTTGCAGCGAGGCGATGCGCCCCATCTCGCGACTGCAATCGAAGTTCGCCCGCACCGGCAGCGTAGCCAGATCGACGACCAGCACGCTGGCCACGAGCACGTCGAACACGACCAGCCAGGGAATGAACTGCGGTCCCAGGACGAGACCCAGCGACAGGATTGCGGGAAACAAGGCCCAAAGCGCCAAGGCTCGATGCGGATAGATCTGCTTCGCCCAGCTCAGTGCGGCTAACGCCAGCGGAATCAGAAGCAGCAGCGCGTAGGGGGTCACAGTCGTGGCACCTCGACAGAGCGGATCAGCTCTCGCAGCAGGTCGTCTGTGCTGTGCCCTTCGACTTCCGCTTCGGCCGTGAGAATGACGCGATGCCGCAAGGCGGGCAGCGCGATATCCACGACGTCATCCGGCACGGCGTAGTCGCGACCGCGGAAGGCGGCCAAGGTGCGCGCCCCTTGGACCAACGCAATGCCAGCGCGGGGCGAAGCTCCCAGGTGAAACTGCGGCCAGGCGCGCGTCAATCGCACCAGTGTGTTGATGTAGGCAAACAGCTTGTCTTCGACATGCACTCGGCCGCATTGGTCGGTGATTTCGACGATTTCTTCGGGCGAGGTGACACTGGCGAGCGTCTCCGCCAGCAACTGGTCGAGATCGCCTTGCTTGCCGTGCTGCTTGAGAATCTCGACTTCCTCGTCGACTGTGGGATACGTGGCCACGATCTTGAACATGAAGCGGTCCAACTGCGCTTCGGGCAGGTTATACGTCCCTTCCGACTCGATAGGGTTTTGCGTCGCCAGGACCAGAAACGGCCGCTTAAGCTTGTGGCTCGTGCGCTCCACGGTCACGCGATATTCCTGCATGATCTCCAACAGTGCGGCATGGGTCTTTGCCGGCGAACGGTTGATTTCGTCGGCCAGCAGAAACTGGGTGAACACCGGTCCGGGACGGAAGCGAAACTCCTGCTGCTTCATGTCGAAGATCGGCGCGCCGGTGATGTCCGAGGGCATCAGATCGGCCGTGAATTGGATCCGCCCGCACTGGCAGCCCAGCACGCGCCCCAGCACGCGGACGAAAAGCGTCTTGCCCAGGCCCGGCACACTCTCGATCAACACGTGCCCGCTGGAGAACAGGGCCACGAGCGTGGCCAGCACGAGCTCATCTTGCCCGACGTAGAGCTTGCTGATCTCACCGGTGACGCGATTGAAGAGGCCTTGAATTCGCTGGACATTGGCCGACGAGCCGGCGCCGGTTCGCGCGGAATCGCCGGATCCGGCCAGCGGTGGAATTTCAGCAGGAATATCTGTCATGTGCGATCAGGCGCCCGGGCTGTGGTGCGTTGGAGACGAGGAATCCTCGGACGGGGGTAATTGGGCCAGTGCGTAATCGCGGTCCTTGCTGCGGCGCAATAACTCGCCGACGGCCGCAACGTGCTTGCCGAAATCCACGAGAACTTCGGCCGGCAGTGGCCGCGGACGCCCGAAGATCGGCCACCTGGCAAAACAAAAGATGACCCCCAACACGCCGAAATGCAAGAGGATCACGCCCAGCGGCCAGGCCTCGAACATCCGCCACAGCGAGCCGTCGGTGGCCGGCGGGTCGATTGGCGGTCCACCCTCGCCGCTCTCAAGAAACACGACCCGCGCGCTGGTTCCCACCGAATCGATCAGCTTGCCGGCCAATTTGCGGTGTTCGTGATTCGCCAGCGGCAAGTTGAGCAGAAACGAGCCATTGGCTACCGTGATCAATTGGCCGCCATCAGCCGTGGGTCGCTGGCGACCGACGATCGCCTCGCCGTCGCTTGCGAGCAAGGTTTGCTCCATTCGGGCCGGAACCAATCGCCACCACAGCGACATATCGGTCTTGGCCAGGTCGATGCCCTGGCACCAGGGGCCCGTCAACTCGCGCGCCGCGCGCGAATCCTGCGAGCGAATCTCGAACCATTCGCAGGTGAGATTCTCGCTCTTTGGTCGGGGCCAGAACGCGGCCTCGCTTTTTGCCTTTTGCTCGCGCTTGCGATATTCGACCTGCTGGTCCGCGGAAACCAAGGGAGCCATCGCGCGCCAATACGAGGGCGCGGCGTCGAACGTGCGGCCGACGTAGATCAGCGTTCGGCCTGGACGCTTTGCCAGCCAATCGTCAAACCACTCGATGACGTCGGGCGAAGGCGCGGCGTAGTCGTCGGGAAACCACACGATTGCGTCGACCGATTCCATATCCGAGGTGATCAAGGTGCGGCGGAAGGCGACCGTGTGGCCCGCCGCCGAGAACATGCCGGCCAACACATCGGTTCCGTTCACGCTGGCGCCAATCAGCGGGACCTGCGCCTGGCCGTAATACGTCGGCAAAATGGGTTCGGCGCAACCGGTGATCAGTACCAGCGAGCCGCACAGTGCGGCCCGAATACGTCGTGCGACACGCGGATTACTGATGTCGGTGGTGCATGCTGTTTTCATGTGCCGCTCTGCGATACGAGTTGCTCGAACAGGGGCAATTGGCTCCAGCAGGCCTCGAAGCCAGCGCGGTCCAAGGCGCGGCGACCGAAGAAAACGTCCTCGAAGGCGGTCATGGTCAATTCCAAGGG
>JANNQN010000034.1:0-1791 GCA_031400775.1 Planctomycetia bacterium
CTTGCGCATGCGCGCGTCCGCATCCAAGTTGTCTGCGTCAGTACCTCGAACTACATCGATTTCCACCATTGCGGTTTTAGCACTGCCGCCATAGTACTTTTCCGGCGGAAAGCCGCCGACAGCGATGTGCTGATTCGCAAAACGCACTTCCTTGCCAGCCATGCCCGCTTGTTGATTCTCGATTGAGTCGTTGTATCGGAAGGTACCATTCCCTCGCGTTCCCTGAACCCAGGTTCCGCGGTGCGCGGCGGGCAATCGTGACTTAGGGGCCACCGAAAAATAACTTCCAGTTTTCACGTTGGATGGTACGCTGAGGGTGGTGTAGCGAATCCGTCAAGGTGAATCATGGAAGGTTATTCAAGCACTGTCGAGCGGCACATGGTGGCATTGTACGAGTCGCTTTCGGAGAAGGATCGCCGACGCTATGCGGCGGTTGAGGCGGAAAAGCTGGGCTACGGCGGGGTGCGGTACGCGTCGCGGTTGTTTGGCTGCGACGAGGACACCATTCGTCGCGGTGTCGAGGACGTGGCCGAACTGCCGGCCGACGCCGCAGTCGACCGGGTCCGAAAAAAAGGGGGGCCGCAAGAAAGCTAGCGTCGCGCAGCCCGGCTTGGTGGCGGCAGTCGCCGCGACCGTGGCCGATCACACCGCCGGTTCGCCCGTCGATCAATCGCTCCTCTGGACCAACCGCTCGCCGCGCGATATTGCCGAGGAACTGGCGTTCGCTGGCTTTGACGTCGGCCCCGACACCGTGCGAACCATCCTTACCGAGGACTTGGGCCTGAGCGTGCGTCAAGCCGTGAAGGACGAAGCGACCTGTAACTTCGCGCAGCGAAACGAGCAGTTCGAGCACATCGGTCGATTGCGGAGAACTTTTCAACGCGAAGGCTGCCCCGTGTTGAGCATCGACACGAAACAGAAGGAATTGCTGGGGAATTTCTTTCGGCCGGGTCGCTCGTACACCAACGGCCGAGTGCATGTGCTGGATCACGACTTCGCCACGCACGGCCACGGGCGAATGGCGCCCTACGGCGTCTACGATGTTGCACGCAATGAAGGGTTGATGCTGCTGTCGGTCGGTCCGGACACCTGCCAACTGGCCTGCGACGCCATCTGGCGCTGGTGGCAGCGGCTGGGAAAACGGCATTACGCGGGCGCCAAGCGACTGCTGTTGCTGTGCGATTGCGGCGGAAGCAACGGCTACCGGCAGTACATGTTCAAGGAAGAGCTGCTGGGGCTGGCCGACGACCTGGGCCTGTCGATCCGAGTCGCTCACTATCCGCCCGGCTGCTCGAAGTACAACCCCATCGAACATCGCATGTTCTGCCATGTGACTCGCGCGTTGCGGGGCGTGGTGCTGCAAACCGTCGAAGTCGCCAAACAATTCATCAATCGCACCACGACCGACACTGGGCTGCGGGTCGTGGCCGAGGTGGCGCGGCGAGTCTATCAGAAAGGCTTGCACGCCAGCGCCAAGTTCATCCAGAACATGCCTATCCGTTTTCACCATTTCTTACCCGAACTCAATTACACAGCCCGCTCGTGATAGACTTTACAAACCAAACACCGAGGTTATTCTTCGGTGGAACCTTAGTGACATGACCGACGGCCGGGTAACAGAGGAGACGTATAGGATGCCCGTCTGGGGATCGATCGAGGCGCCCGGCCAATTTGCGCCCCCTTCAGCGCCGGGCACGACCATGGTCCCCTTCTTGCCGTCTTTATCGAACAAGGTCAGCGGCGTGAAGAGCGGACCGGCGACGTATTGATCCAAGATTTTTTTGCCCTCGG
>JANNQN010000035.1:0-32934 GCA_031400775.1 Planctomycetia bacterium
CTACTCCCCAGCCCCCGCCTAGTAGCTGCTGGGATTGAAGACGACGCCAAACTGGCCGAAGTTGCCGCTATAGAACTCCATGCTCGGACCGATCTTCCGGTCGTCGAACGGGCGCTGGCCGCTGTTGGTGTTCGCAGCGCGATAGGGCGACGAGTACGCGGCGGGAGCCTGGCTCTGCTGCTGGGCATAGGCCCGTTGGGCGGCCTGGTTTGCTTGTAGTTGACCGCTGACCTGCGACTGCCGGGTGCGGCTGCTGGCCGCCGCCTCGCGCTCGCTGAGCGTCCGCTTCCGCTCGATTTTTTGAATCTCCTGGTTCAGTTGGGCCGCCGTCATCGTGACCAGATTCGGAATATCCTTGAGGATTTCTTCGCGCTTCTTGACCGAACGGAGCGAAAGGTAGTGGCCCAGCCACTCGCGCGCCTCTTGGGCCGGCTGGCTGTCCATGATCTGAAACTTGGCTTCCATGTCCTGGAGCATGAACTCCAAATCGCTGGACGACATCTCGGCCACGCGGGCCGAGAGATCGGCTTTAATCTCCTCGACCTGTTTTTTGTCGTACAATCGCTGCGCTGAGAACCATTCGGTAAGCTCGAACATCGCGCGGCGCCAGCGCTTGCTGTCCAGGATCGCGGCTTTCTTGGCGGCATCGGCCGGATCGACCGTCGGAGCGCTGGCGGCGGGTTTGGCAGCGGCTGGCGGAGCCTTGGCTGGAGCAGACTTCGCCGTGGGGGCGGCAGCTTTGGCCGGCGCTTTCGCTGAACCTTTCGCCGGCGCTTTTGCAGGCGCCTTTGGCGGGGCCTGCTGTGCCCGCGCTTGGTGGTTTCCTATCGTCACGGCCAACGACAGGAGCAATAGAATTGCCAGAGCAATGAATCGCTGCGACATGGTTGTTTTTCCTGACGTTCGTCGCCGCCCTGGGGCGGCATGAAAATGTTGTTAGCGCGAGCTACCTGGCGGCCGGCTTGCGAACCAGCTTGATCTCGCGGGCCGAGGTCGACGGCCCGTTGTCTTGCGCGCTCGAGGACCTCCAGCGCACGGCGTCTTTGCCGTCCGGCGTGTACTCGTTGGTCGAGGTCGTGCGCTGGCCGCCTGCCAACACGCCCGAGCCATGCACGATCCAGCGGTCGCCGACTTTGGTCCAGGCGCCTTCTCCGTGGCCGCCGTCGGTATCGAAGACCCACGATTTGATCGTCCGCGTGATCGGATCCCAGCCGATGCGCTGCGTGCCGCTGAATACGACGTGCCCCTCGCGCAGCACTTTCAAGTCGCGGAGCAGGTAGGTATGCGTTTCATTCCAGCGGGTCGAAATGTCGATCGTCGTATCGCCGTTCTCGCCGGTCCAGTCGCCGGCCAGCCAGTCCAATTCGGCCAGTTGGGAGGCAGTGGCCGGTGGATCGCCGCGCGTCTCGCGGAGACTGGCCAGCCGCCAATTCCCATCCTGCTTGACCCAGATCACGGTGAAACGGCCCACCAGCGGCGCCACTCCCTGTGCCGTGGGATGGCTGACCTCGGAGGTGCCGTCTTCCAGGGCCACGTCGGGCGTCAAAAATCGGATCTTGCTACCGGTGAGCTTCACCACCGGCCTGGCCGCTTCGCTCTCGCTCGACTCTGCCAGGATAACGCTGCGGGCCGGATTCGAGCGGCCCGATTCGTCCACCACGTCGCCATCGGCGGTCCACAGCTCGCCCATCGCCTTGGCATCGCCGCGGGCCAGCGCCGCCAGATACTCTTGAGCCACGCGGCGAATCGCCTGCTCATCCTGCTGCCGCTCGGGGGTCTGGGCCTGAGCAACCAGTCCACCGGTCGAGCCAATGTACGACGCAATGAGCGACGCGGCGGCAAAATACTTTCTAAAACGCATCAGACGCTCCAGGGATGAATGCTGGTCCAAACATTCGCGGTCAATATTCCCGCGGCGAATGCGAACCAGCCAAAGAGTTAGAGCCTGAGGACAAAACGTCTCGGGAGGGGGACAGTCCCATTTTTCTCCCAGGGCACCGAAAAATCGGGACAGTCCCCGACGTTTTGCCCTCAGGCTCTTAGTATATCCGCACCGCTGGCGACGAACCAGAACGATCCATCGCTTCGGCGTCGCGGGCATTGTTTCGCGCGACGGCGGCACTATACTCAGTGACGAAGTTGCTCGCCCCGGCCCCCCAGATCGTTGTTTCTCTTCCAACCGGAGCATAGCCATGAAACGTCACGATCGAGCGGTACGGTACGGCAGCAGCTTGGGAATCATCGCGTTGGCAATTGGCGTGGCGGCCGCGCCGCTAGTGGCGGCCCCGCCCGACGACGCGAGCAAGCCCGTGGCCGCGGTCGCCGAGCCGCCGCAGAAGAAAATACGCACGCTGGGCATCGTGCTCTATCCCCGCTTCGAGTTGCTCGACGTCTACGGCCCGGCCGAGATTTTTGGCAACGTGGGCGGCCGACTGAAAGTCGTGATGGTGGCCGAGAAGGCTGGACCGGTGGCCTCGGTGCAAGGCCCCAAGGCCATCGCCGATTATGGCTTCGACGATTGCCCCGAGCTCGACCTGGTGATGGTGCCCGGTGGTTTCGGCACGATGACCGAGCTGAACAATCCCGCGTTCATGGACTGGCTCAAGGCTCGGGCGGAAAAAGCCGAGATCGTGATGTCGGTTTGCTCGGGTTCGGCGCTGTTGGCAAAAGCCGGCCTGCTGGATGGTCGCCGCGCGACGTCCAACAAGCGCTATTTCCAAATGGCCGCCGATCAGGGTCCCAAGGTCAATTGGATTCGCAAGGCCCGCTGGGTCGACGACGGCGATCGCGTGACTTCCTCGGGCGTGTCGGCGGGAATGGACATGGCGCTGCACGTGGTCGATCGTTTGTTCGGCACAAAGGTGGCCGAGTCGATCGCCGACGGCACCGAGTATCAATGGCATCGCGACGCCGACAACGACCCATTCTTCAAGCCGCCAGTCGTGAAATAACGGCGCGAAATAGCCGCGCTGGCCACGGGCGATGCTTGTTCGCAATGCCGTGCGCGCATGAAAAACCCTACCGTGGAACTCTCTGGGGCGCTTGGTTGCACCCAGTGCGGTCCTAGATGCTGCGCAGCTTCTCGGTTCCGCAGTTAGATAGCTCACACGGTAGGGATATCAATGTCGCGCACACTCGCTTCCCAAGAACTGGGGCGCTGACAAGTGCTAGATGAATCCTTGCGATGCGCGATATCGAAGCAATCCCCCACGTGGGGGCATCACCCTGGGTTTCGCGCGTCGCGCTCGTGGTTCTTACCCTTACCGCACTACGTTGTGAACCGTGTCGATGTTCAGCACTTTCACCAGGAAGGCCCATTTATCGGCGGCCTCTTCGATGATTTTGGCCGTCGGTTTACCGGCGCCGTGCCCGGCTTTCGTCTCGATGCGAATCAAGATCGGGTTGTCGCAAGATTGAGCGGCCTGCAGCGTGGCGGCGAACTTGAAACTGTGCGCCGGCACCACGCGATCGTCGTGATCGGCCGTGGTGATCATCGTCGGCGGATAACACGTGCCGGGCTTGATGGCGTGCAGCGGCGAGTATTTGTGCAACGCCTTGAACTCGGCCTCGTTGTCCGACGATCCATAGTCGTCGACCCAAGCATGGCCGATCGTGAACTTGTGGAACCGGAGCATATCCAACACGCCGACCGCGGGCAGCGCCGCGCCGAACAGACCGGGCGATTGAGTGAGACTAGCGCCGACCAGCAGACCGCCGTTCGAGCCTCCGCCGATGGCCAGCTTGGGCGTTTGAGTGCACTTGTTGGCGATCAGCCATTGGGCGGCCGAAATGAAATCGTCGAACACGTTTTGCTTCGTCAACTTCGTGCCGGCCTTGTGCCAATCCTCGCCATATTCACCTCCGCCGCGCAGATTCGGTAGCGCAAACACGCCTCCCATCTCCATCCATACCAGGTTCGGCACGCTAAAGGCCGGCGTCAGGGCGATGTTGAATCCGCCGTAGCCGAACAGATAAGTGGGCGCCTGGCCGTTTCGCTTGAGGCCCTTCTTGTAGCTGATGAACATCGGGATCTTCGTGCCATCCTTGCTGGGGAAGAAGACCTGCTCGGTCGTGAAGTCGTCGGGGTTGAAGCCGACCTTCGGCGAGCGATAGACCGTGCTCTTTCCGCCGGCGATGTCGTAGCGGTAGATGGTCGGCGGCGTGGCGAACGAGGCATAGCTGTAGAACGTTTCCCGATCCTCGCGTTTGCCGGCAAAACCGGTCACGGTGCCCAGGCCCGGGAACTTCACTTCGCTCAGGAATTTGCCGGTCAGGTCGAACACCTTGACCTGCGTGTGCGCGTCGAGCAGGTAGCCGGCGAAGAACCGCTCGCCCACCAGGCTCACCGAGCGCAGCGTCTCGGTCGTTTGCGGGATGATTTCCTTCCAGTTCTTTTCGGCCGGATCGCGCGTGTCGATGGCGATCACGCGGCCCCGCGGAGCGTTGTTGTTGGTCTTGAAGAAAAACACGGGGCCGTCGTTGCTGATCAGCTCGTAGCCGGCGTCGAAGTTGGCAATCAGCTCGACGATCGGCGCGCCGGCCGTATCCAGCTCTTGATACAACACCCGATTCAGATCGTCGGTGCTCTTGGAGACTTCGATCACCAGGTACTTGCCGTCGTCGGTGACGATATTGCCGAACTGCCATTCCTTATGCTCGGGCTGCTCGTAGACCAGCTTGTCGGCCGCCTGTTCGGTGCCCAGCACGTGGTAGTACAACTTCTGAAAGTAGTTCGACGCGCGCAGATCCTCGCCCGGCTTTGGCTCGGGATAGCGGCCGTAATAAAAACCCTTGCCGTCCTTGGTCCACGACGCGCCGGAGAACTTGCTCCACTTGATCAGGTCCGCGGTGTCCTTGCCGCTCGCGACGTCGCGCACTTTCCAGGTGATCCAATCCGAGCCCGCCTCCGCCAGAGCATAGGCCAACTTGCCGCCATCGTCGCTGACGGCCACGCCGGCCAGCGCCACGGTGCCGTCGGCCGACAGCGTGTTCGGGTCGAGCAGGACCGCCGGCTTGCCGTCGAGCGAATCGGTGGTGTACAGCACGTTCTGGTTTTGCAGCCCGCTGTTTCGGGTATAGAAGTAACGCTTTCCTTCTTTGAACGGCGCGGTGAATTTCTCGAAGTCCCACAGCTTCGTCAGCCGCTCTTTGAGCGCAGCACGCGCGGGAATGCTCTCCAGAAACGCGAACGTCACCTTGTTCTCGGCTTCGACCCAGGCGCGGGTCTCTTTTGAATCCGGATCTTCGAGGGGCCGGTAAGGATCGGACACCTTCGTGCCGTGATAATCCTCGACGACGTCGCCCTTGGGGGCCACCGGATACGCGGCGCCGCCGGTCTTCGCGGTTTCCGCCGCGGTGATGGCGGCGAAAAGCAAAGCCAACGTGGAACCAGCCACCACTGCGAATGAACTTCGATGCATCATGACCGATGGTTCCTTTGCAAAAAATGCGACGGATGAATCGCCCAGTCCGCGGACTGCTGTAGTGTACGAATCGATCCGCGGCTCCCCAAGCCGGGCACGGCCCCGTCTCGACCACGGCGATTGAGGCGGTCGTCGGCCGACGATGGCAAGCGCCAGGTCACTGCATGTCCCACTAACCCGACGCGCGAGCGAGGGTTCTTCGTGTTTTTTTCTCGCGGAAGACCAGGCGCGTCACCGAGGCTCCCTCGCTCGCGCGTCGGGTTAGTGGGAACAGCCGCTCAGGCCATGCGCGGCCGCTCGGTCCATGTGAAGCCTTTACGCCGGAATTAGCCCCTCGTCCGGCCGCAGCGTCGGAATCTCGATCAGCTTCGACAGGCCGATGCCGATGAGCACGCTGGACACGAAATACCTGGCATAGTGCAGCCAACTCGCGTCTTGGAACAACCACGAGACGACTGCGGCGTGCCAGTGAAATGGTGTCGCCCACAAGACGGCGCGGATGCACTTCTAAGGCGTTTCCGGGTGGGGAACCACCAGAACCGAACAGCCGGCGTGATTGAGCACGGCTTCCGACGTGCTACCGAAGATTGTCGCGGCGGTCGAACGCCCATGTCGGGCGCCGACGACCACCAGGTCGGCATGCTGGCGGCCGATCTCGGCGAGAATCTGTTCGACCGGCTCTCCCTCGACGACCAGAGGCCGGGCGTGCGAAAACTCGCCGGGAAAGTCCTTCAGACAGTTGCGCAACTCGGTGAAATTGTTCCGCACCTCCTCTTCGTGTTCGCGAACCCAATGGCGTACCATTTCATCGACGTCGGGACTGCGCGCCTGCTGTTCGAGCCATAGGGGTATGTGTCCGGCAAATACCGACGAGATTACGGTCAAGGCGCAACAGGTTGTCCCACCCGGCCATGAAAGTTTGGACAGCAACTCGACCGGGCAGCGGGCGGTTTTTGAATTCTCGCAGCAGAGCAAGATCTGGTGTGCCGCGGGCGACGTCGCCGGCCTGGGACGCGCGATCCACACTGGAACTTGAGCCCCATGCACGACGGCCCGCGATACGCTTCCCAGGAACAGCCGTTCGAAGCGATTGAGCCCCCGAGCCCCGACGACGATCAGGTCGGCATGCGTTTGCTCGGCGGCCGCCAGAATGCCGCGCCGAGCGTCGGCCGTCCCCACGATCCGAGCGGCCGTCGACTGCCACGGCGGCGCGAGGTGTTTGGCGGCCTCCTGGAAGATCGCGTCGGCCAGGGCGCTTCGCGCGGCGGGGACTAACTCGGCGGAAACGGCGCTGGCCCCCAGCTTCACTTGGGGAGGCGAACAGTACAGCGTCACTTCGTCTCGCGAGGGCGTTAGCAGCGGTCCGACTTGTCCGACTGCTTCAAACGACCCGGCGGAACCATCGATCGCGAATAACACCTTCATGGCGGCCCCTTTTCCATACCTCTCGCGTTGCTACCACGCTATTGACCGGCGCTGGCCATCCGTACGTCACGCACGTACTTATGGCATTCCACGCATTGGGTCGTGACGTTGTTAAATTCCGTCGTCGCCCGATCGAGATTGTTCTTTTTTGCCGCGTCGGCCAGGGCATCGGCGGCTTTCCGGAACTTGCGGCTGAACGCAATATACTGCGGCGTGTTGAGCACTTGCCAGGTTTCAGCCAAGCTGAGCAGGCTCATCTCCTGGGCGCTTTTGGCAACCTTTTCCAAGTCGTCATTCACCAAGCCTTCGATGGCCGCCTGCGAGTGCTTCAGCTTGACTCGCATGAAGTCCCGCAGTTCCGCGCGGGGCTCGGCGTTGGTGCGGGCCGAAATGGCACAGACTCCGACAGCCACGCAAATTGCGAATGTCACAGACCAATTCAATTTCATTTTTAGGCTCCTTGCTCGAGTCAGGTTCGGCCGTGTTTGCCGATCCCCGTTGTTACCGCTTGTGGTTCGGGCCGCCGGCGCTGGCCATGATAACGCAAACCCAGTGCCCGGGGTCGAAAATGCCGTCGGCGCGACCTTCCTCAGCGGCTTCGAATCCCGAGAAACTGCCGCAGATTCAACGAGATCGAGGCCATTATCTTGCGGACGATTGACGCTCGCCGACCTACAATGCAGATGTGCGTACTCGCACACCACTGTGCCCGGAAAGCACGGTGTGCTTGCTGCTCGGCGTTGCGATCGCCATTCGCTTGCGTAAAAGACGGCAAGTGCGCCGAGTCTTCGTCCGGCATGCTTGTTGCTTGGGAGTTGAGTGCGAAACTTCGGGCTACAGGAGACAGTCCATCTTGGTTCGCTCGAGTCCGCAGGATCGCGGCTGGCTTCGCGGGCATTTATCCTGAGCCAAAGAACAGTCTGTAACTCGTAATCAGCGGGCGAATGCATGACGTACAATCCGCAACAAATCGATTTGCTTCTCGTCGACGATGACGCCGATTTTCGCGAAACCGTTGCGCGAAGATTCTTGCGACGCGGCTTTCAGGTGCAAGAAGCCACGCATGGCCAACAGGCTCTGCAACTGGCCGAACGCCGCCAGTTCGACGTCGTTATCCTCGACATGGTCATGCCGGGTCTGTCCGGCATTCAGGTTCTCGAACAACTCAAGCTGACGCATCCCGAGTGCGAAGTAATTTTGCTGACCGGCCAGGGCACGATCGAGGCGGCCGTGCAGGCCATGAAATTGGGCGCGTACGATTTTCTGACGAAGCCCTTTCCGCTGGCCGAGTTGGAAATCTTGATCGAGAAGGCCTACGAACGGCGGCAGTTGCGCAAGGAAAACGACCAGCTCAAGGCCGTGCTGAACCGAACGCAGGCCGAACCGACCATCATCGGTAAGTCGGCCGCTATGCAGGAAGTGTTTCGATTGATCGAACGCGCCGGGCCCACCGACAAGTCGATACTGATTCAGGGAGAAAGCGGCACCGGCAAAGAGCTCGTCGCCAAGGCGCTGCAGCGCGCGAGCAGCCGCGCCGACAAGCCGATGGTGACCATCAACTGCGCGGCCCTGCCCGAGAGCCTGCTGGAGAGCGAATTGTTCGGGCACGAGAAGGGCTCGTTCACGGGCGCCATCGCGATGAAGCAGGGGCTGTTTGAAGTCGCCGATGGCGGCACGTTATTCATCGACGAGATCGGCGAACTGGCCGGCTCCTTGCAAGCCAAGCTGTTGCGCGTGCTGGAAGACGGCTCGATGCGCCGGGTCGGTTCGCTGAAGGAGCGCCGCGTGAACGTTCGCCTGCTGGCGGCCACTAACCGCGATATGGAGAAGGAAGTTGCCGAGGGAAGGTTTCGCGAGGATCTGTATTATCGCATCAACGTGATGTCGCTGCAGTTGCCGCCCCTGCGCGACCGCGCCGGCGACATTCCATTGCTGATCGAACGCGTGTTAGGAACGGGATGGACGATCGAGCCGCAAGCATTGCGCGCTCTGGAAGCCTACCGCTGGCCGGGAAACATCCGGCATTTGATGAATGCGCTGGAGCGCGCGCAGATCATGGCCGACGACAAGTGCATTCGCCTGGCGGATCTGCCGCGCGAAATCGTCAGCCCGGCGGCGCCCGTCCAGCAGCCCACGTCGGCGCCTGTTTCTGATGGCGATCATCTGGCGGAAATCCAAAAGACGCACATCTTGGAAATCCTCAACCGCGTGCGCGGCAACAAGTCGCGCGCGGCGCGGGCGCTGGGAGTGAATCGCCGCAGCCTGTACCGCCTGCTCGATAAGTATGGCATTCAGGCCGACGATGAAGGATCCGCCAAGTGCAGCGACGCCGACCAGGTCGCCAGACCGGCCGGAGTTTCGTCGGAAACACAACAATAGTCATCCGGCGCGCCCCCCCCTTGTGCATGAGCGCGCCGAACTCGCACAGCCGCCCATCTCGCGCGCGCCGCACAGTCACAGGTCGATCGGAAACGAAATAGTCCGGCGCCGTGGACGATCGCATCGCAAATACCGCCAAATCAACGATTTATCGGGCTCTTACCGATTTTTCGTCAACTGAACCAGAATCCGGCATCGCGAATGCAAGTGCGGTGAAGCACCGTCCGAGCGCAGCCGCGTCGGCCGCGCTGACTGGGGAACATTCGAGACAAAAGCGGGAGTCCAAATCATGGCAGTCGTCCAGGCAAAATCAGGGAACCGGCAGAAACTCTCCTGGTTCTTGAACCACAGACCGCATCGGCTTTGGGATCAGTTCAGTCCCGATCAGCAAGAGGAAATGGTAGGAGACGATTTGTCGGCCGGCGTGAGCGTGTCGATGGTGCTGGGCTCGCTGATCGCCGCGGGCATGCTATTGTGCATCGCAACACTGGCGGCCGTGATCGCGACCTCGTGAAGGACTCGAATAGCGCGTTGCTATTTTGTCATCGCAGCCATGCGATGTCGCAGCCTGTTGCGTAAATCAACAGGCTGCTAATCGCCCGATTGGTGGTCGGCGAGCTTAAGCACCACGTGAAAACAGCTACCTTGGCCCAACTGCGACTCCACCCAAATCCGCCCGTGCTGCTGTTCGACGATCGTCTTGGCGAAATAAAGTCCCAAACCCGATCCGGGGATCTCGCGATGCGTCGGTAGCCGTCGAAAGGGCACGAACACGCGGGCCAACTCTTCGGCAGGGATGCCCGTGCCGTTATCGGCGATGGCGAAGATGCACTCGTCGTCGCGAATCGTGCAGGACACGTCGATTGCTCCTGGCCGTTTGTCGATGAACTTCACCGCATTCGAGAGCAGGTTATAGAACACCTCGCGAATCCGCACGCGATCGCCCCAGACCCGCGGCAAGTCGTTCGCGACAGTGAGCTCGATTTGCTTCTGGTCGAGCAACGGACGAACCAGTTCGATGGCCTCGGAAATCGCCTGCTGGCTGGAGGCGGTTCCCAATTCGTCCTCCTGGTGCAGCGAGATCGTCGAGCTCAGTAGTTCGTCGATGGTCGTGCTCATCCGAAAGGCTCGATTTCTGGCTGTTTCGATCAGCTTGACGGCCTCGGCGGGCATCTGCTTGCCGAATTCATCGATCGCCTCGTCGCACAGGTTGGCCACCGTGGCCAGCGGCGTCTTCAAGTCGTGCGAAGTGAGCTGCGCAAACTGGCGCAGCTCCGCATTGGCCTGATACACCAACTCGAGCGCCCTGCGAAGCCGCTGCGTCGATTGCATGAAGTAGGCCTCGAGCGTCAGCCCAATGTCGAAGAAGACTCCCTTTTGCAGCGAGACGATTTGCTCGGCGAACTCCCGCTGCTCGGCAGTGGTCCGGGCGGCAAGATGGCGAACGCAGAATTGCAAATACTGATTGTACGCGCCCAGAAAAATCTGGGGGCTGATGCCAGTTTGAGCATGCACGTCTCCCACTCGAAAGCGCTGCTCGAGATAGGCGTCGCTCCAATTCGCCTCGAGCATCGATTCCAAATGCGCCTGCTGGGCCAGCTTGAGCCGCTCGACGAGTGCCGGGTTTTGCAAGAATCGCCGTGTTTCTTCGAACGCGAACAAGTGCCGATAAAATACTTCGACAAAGGCGGGCCCCGATGCCTTCAACTCGACGGCCAGCTTGCGCAGCCGCTGGCGGTCGCTCTCGTTCAACTCCAGAAATTCCAACCGCCGCTCAAGACCGGTTATCTCCGAGGGATTCGGTCCCGAGTTTGTCGATATAGGCGAATCGGATTTTGGCTCTGTCATGGATTGGCAATTCCGGCATGGGCACGGCCGCATTAAAAATCGTCCGCAGCCGAGACTTCGTCAATGTAGCCCAGCCGCGAACGGGTGTCTGCGCGATAGCCGAGCCTCGACAGCTCGCCGCGACCTATCGCAACCCCGCCCCGGCGACATAGGTCGCCAGCGCCTTGGTGTAATTCGCGCGCTCGAACGCGCCGGGGTCCGTACATTTGCGCTGACTGAGCATGCCCTTCATCTGCTCGAGCGAGCGGTAGTCGTTGCTCTCCAGCCAATACACCAGGCCCTCGACCAGGGTTTGCAATACGGCGACGCCGTGCCGATACAGTGTCGAGGCAACCATCACCACGTCGGCCCCGGCCAATATCAATTTGACGATGTCGTCGGCAAAGTGCGCTCCGCCGCTGGCAGCCAGCGAACAGGGGATTCTGCCGTGCAGCAGCCCGATCCAACGCAAGGCCAGCCGCAGCTCGTCGTGAGTGCTGAGCGCCAGCCGCGGAGCGACGCGCATGGCATCCAGATCGATCTCGGGCTGCAGAAAACGGTTGAACAGCACCAGGCCGTTGGCGCCGGCCTCCACCAGCCGCGTGGCCAGATTCGGCAACGCCGTGAAATAGGGACTGATCTTGACCGCCAGTGGAATCGAAATCCGCTCGCGCACCGAGGCCACCACCTCCACATAGCGCGCCTCGACCTCACGGCTCGTGGTCTGAGGATCGGTCGCGAGGAAGAAAATGTTCAGCTCCAAGGCATCGGCGCCCGCCTCTTGAATCCGCGTCGCGTATCGGCAAGCATCGCCAGGGCCAGTCACGTTTAAGCTTCCGAAAATCGGAATCGACACGGCCAGCTTCGCCGCGCTGATGTGCTTGAGATACGCGTCCGGCCCTTTGTTGTATTCCTTGAGCGTCTGGAAGTGCGCAAGCTCATCGACCATCGGCACGATTCCTTCGCGGTCGCTTGCGCCGCTCGCCAAGGCCCGCGCGTGCTCGATTTGTTCCTCGAACAACGACGGCATTACCACCGCAGCCGCGCCAAATTCCTCAAGCTTTCGCAGCACGTCCATTTCGCCGGGCAACGGACACGCGGCGACCACGATGGGGTTCTTGAGCGCGATGCCGAGGTAGGTCGTGGACGGATCAGTTCTCATGCTTGCTTGCCCTGCCAGAAATCGTGAAGACCCAATCGCGACTGCTTGAGCGACTTCCTAGCAACGCAATTGCGGTGCCAGGGAACCAATCGCGACTCCGATCAAAGCCCATTCCGCTAAGTCGTTGAGGTTTGTGCGGACAATGCACCGCTTGTGCGGCTTTGCCACAAGCCCAGGCGGTGCTCACGACCAGCAGCGGGCGCTCCGTTATCGCTCACCCGTCGTGCGAATTCGCGCGCATCAGACGTAGCGGCCGATAGCGGCCATTACGTAAGCCGAGTGGTGTCAAGGACGATTTTGCCACCCGACTTTGGCCTGCAAGTTGCATTCTCCTCGATCACCTTTTTCCCAAATCAAAGGAGTGACGATGAAACCGCAAATGCTTTCGCTGGCAATTCTGTTGTTGAGCTGTGTTTCGCCGGCTTGGGCCGACGATCCGCAGGACGACAAGCCGGCGAGCTACTGGATGCGAAAGAAGCTCGAGTACAGCGAAAAGATTCTGGGTGGGCTGGCGGCCGCGGACTTCGAGGTCATTGGCAAGACGGCGCGGACGATGAACTCGCTAACGCACATGGAGAAATGGGTGCGGGGCACGACGCCGGAATATCGCACCCAGTTGCGGTTCTTTGAGAACGCGAACGAGCAAATCATTCGGGCCGCCGACAAGGAGAATCTCGACGGCGCCGCGTTGGCCTACGTGCAACTGACGCTCAGTTGCGTCAACTGCCACAAAGTCGTGCGGGACCTGGGCACTACAAAACCGGCTGGGCGTTAGCTCACGGCAAACGTCGGCCGGTTCCACGTGATGCCAACACACTCCTGATTCGGTCGTTCCCGTCCCCGGAAACTACACCTTACCAGCGCGCCCAGTTTTTGGGGTCCACCTCAACTGACGCCCGCCACAGCCAAGCACGGCGTCGAAGATCGCTACTAGCACAAACAGCGTCCGCAGTGACCTGCTGAAATGGTGGCGATTCGAGGACCGCTCTGGCATGGCGCAAATTGTGGCGGCGGCGCATTCATGCATTCAGAATTCATGCATTCAAAAAGGTCGACGGTCGGATGTGATTGGCCAAGCGGTCTGGGGCGTGGTATTCTAAAGGCAGGAGGTGTTCCCGATGGCTTACCAGTTTCCCCCGGATGTTGAGAAGCTCGTCAAGGAGCAGATGGCTGGTAGCGCCTACGACTCCGAAGACGAAGTCTTGAGGGATGCCCTGCGGGTCTTGCGGGAACTTAGAGCCCGGCAGGAAAAACTGCTGGCTGACGTTGGTACCGGAATCAAGGAGGCCGACTTAGGTTTGGCCCGGCCGCTCGACGCCAACGCGCTGATCGATCGCTGTTCCCTTAAGCTGGCTGAGGAAGGCATTCTCGACTGATGGCAACGGTCGTTTGGACGCCTGCGGCCGAGCAGGACCTGGAAGACATCTTTTTTTATATCGGCCGCGAGCAGCAAAGCCCGACGGCAGCCGCCCGTGTTATTCGCGAGATCGCCGAGAAAGCGGATACCTACGCCTCTCAGCCTTTACTCGCAGCGACACGGCCCGAGTTTGGCTCTCACGTTCGCGCGTTTTACGTGCATCGCTACGTGATTATCTACCGTCCCGCATCTGACGGTATCGAGATGCTGCGCGTCGTTCATGGTTCGAGGGACGTCTTTCGCGTACTTCGACGGCACGAACCCTGAGCTGCGATGGACCCAGTCCGCGCTCACGCATTACCCGCGCCAAGTGGAATGGTAATGAAGTATGCTTGGTTGCGCATTGAGGCACAGTTGCCATAGGTCGCCGCCAAACCGAACGCACGATCGCTTTGGTCACCGTGCAGGGCAATGCGGCACAGAATCCGTAAACCAGAGCATCTGACGAAAACAGCGGTCGCAATTAGCGTGCGTCCGCTGCTGAAATCTGCTGCAAATTTCCGGGAAGGAAAAGCGAGGGTGAAGGGACTCGAACCCTCGGCCTCTAGCGTGACAGGCTAGCGCTCTAACCAACTGAGCTACACCCCCAATGCGACTCGCCAAAAGCTGCCCGACGAGGGACGAAACCGTCCGTCGGGGGGCCAATTCTCGGGTCGAGTTGAAATTATAGCCTTGAGTTAGGGCCCTGCAAGGGGACCGGTTTTGACGACCTTGCCGCTTGTGCCACCGCGCCGGAGCGCGCGCACCGCAACTCATTTGCAATCTCTTGCAACACGCGATTTTGCGGGCCTTTATAACCTAGATTTGCGCAGTCAAACATCTTGCGCCAGGCCCGAATCACTATGTGGTACAGCGAACTGTACAGAACGATCTTCACCCGGCTCGAAAACCTGGATTTCCACCAGGTCAGCCTGCTCGTGCTGGCCATCATGGCATTCGGGTTTTTCTGCCTTCGCGGCTTCGGTTCGCGATCCAACTATTGAGAGCCCTCCAAGGCGGCCGATGGTCGAGTCTCGCGAGACGCCGCCAGACCCCGTTGACCAATACGTCGCCACCCTCCTGACTTGGAACAATCCATGGACTTTCCCATCGGCTTGCCGCTTCCCGTCGCTTTGGCTGTGATCGCGGTGTTGGGTTACATGGTTGGTCGGCGCTCGCGCGCCCAGGCCGTCAGCGAAGCCGAAAAGGCGAGGCGCGAACTGCGACGCGCCAGGCTGATCGCCAAGGAACTGGAGCAGGTCGCCGAAAGCGTCCGCAAGAACCTGGCCAATCACCATCTCTCCGTGGCGCGCTTCAAAGACCGCATCAGCGAGCTCAGCGGACGCGAGAAAGAAGCCGCCTGGCAGGAGCTGTGCAGCGAGTCGGAACAGATCTTGAAGCCCACGCTGCGGCTGGCCGAGCAAATCGCGCGGGCCTACGACGAAATCCGTCGCCAAACGAACCAATTGATGACGTTCAGCGAAGTCCGCACCGATCCGTTAACCCGGGTCAGTAACCGCCGCGGTCTGGACGAGACTCTGGAATCGATGTTCGCCCTGATGGAGCGCTACGAAGAGCCGTTCTCCCTGGCCATATTCGACATCGACCATTTCAAGCAAGTCAACGACAAGAAGGGACACCTGCACGGCGACCGCACGCTGCAGGCCGTGGCGCGCGTGATCGACGACTCGGTGCGCGACACCGATATCGTGGCCCGCTATGGCGGCGAGGAGTTTGTCGTCGTCATGCCGCATACCACGCTCGAAAATGGCTGCCAGTTCGCCGAGCGCGTGCGGCATAAGATCGAAACCGATTTGGGAATCACGATCAGCGGCGGCGTGGCCATGGCGCTGGATGGCGACAACGCGCAAAGCCTGCTGTCGCGAGCCGACGCGGCCCTCTACAGCGGCAAGGCCGCCGGCCGCAACCGGATCTTTCGCCACACGGGCGCCGACATCGAACCGGTCGACGGCAAGCCGGCGCAGGCCGCGTTGTCGGTCTAGTCAAAAGACTCCAAAAAAGCGCCGTTCCCGCGATGGCAAGCCGTCGCCATCCATTTCGCTAGCGGTTTGTGCGCTTCGTCCGTGGCCAAGCTCCTTCTGCGGGGGTAGTGGACGCATGGAAACCGATGGGGGCATCTAGTCCACAGTCGCCTGTTTTCACCAGCCAGTTTGCGGTTCAACGTGAGCGGCGGGCAGGTTCGACATGTCCATACGTTGACGAATCGCTCGTCAGGTTTTACGATTGCGGTTTGCGGGCCGATTGTTGCGCAGGCTGCCGCGCGCCAGGCCGAGGACTCCTGGCAAGCACCAACTCCAAAGACGCACAAAGGAGGGTATGCAGATGCCATTGTTCGAAGTCGAGACCGATTGTCACATCATTATCACCTGGGCCAGCGACGAAGACGCCGCCTCGACGGTCGTCAACGAAGCGTATCCGGGTGATCGCGTGATTCGACTTACGAAGCGCCCTCGCGATACCTGGGTGATTTCGAAAACCGCCCTGGGAATCGCCCGCCAGATCGATCCTTGCTCGACTGCCCGCGATTGCCTGTCGAAGGCCGCCGGCGACAAGGTTCACGCCATCCGGCTGTACATGCACGAGACCGGCTCGGACCTGGAGCGAGCGCGCAAGGTCATCGAGTCCAACATGGTCATGGGTTGGTAAGTGGGTCATGGGCCGGTAACGAGCTACCGGCCGACGGCGGCCCCCTAAGCTTTCGGCTCCACTTCATTTAATCTATCTGTCTGCTGCCACGGCGGCCAAATGACCCCACGGGGGCCACGCGGTCGCCGTCATGTTTGACAGCCGTTCACCCGGCAGTTTATCGTACCCAGAGTGAGGTCCGCGCTTTGCCGCAGGTTCTTGAGGGTGCAGACGTTGCGTGCCGCTGTCGGGTTCTGGATCATCATCTGCGGCTTTCTCTGCCAGGCATCCCAGGCGGTCGCCGAGGGTGTCGACTTTGAACGTCACATCGCCGCCATCCTGGTGCGCCGCTGCGCCGCGTGCCATGGCGCCACAGACCCGGCCGGCGGCTTGAACTTGATGCAACGCGACACGGCCACGGTCGGCGGCGAAAGTGGCTTGCCGGCAATCGCGGCGGGCGAGCCGGACCAGAGCAATCTGCTGGCACGCATTCGCGACGGCGAGATGCCTCCCGAGGGAAAGGGCGAGTCGGTACCGGCGGCCGAACTGGCCCAATTGGAGAGATGGATCAAGGCTGGCGCGGCCTGGCCCCAGGATCGGGTGCTCAGCCCCTTCGAGTTCACCACAGCTTCGCGGGCGGGGCGCGACTGGTGGTCTTTACGACGCCCCGATCGGCCCGCGATTCCCCAGGTTCGCCGGGCCGACCGCGTGCGCACGCCGGTCGATGCGTTTGTGGTGGCGGCGCTCGAAGCGAGGGGCCTTGAGCTTTCGCCCGAGGCGGACCGCGCTACGTTGATTCGCCGTGCGTCGCTGGACCTGTTGGGATTGCCGCCCTCGCCGCAAGAGATCGACGCCTTTATCGCCGACACGTCGGCCGACGCCTATGAGCGACTGATCGATCGCCTGTTGGCCTCGCCCCGCTACGGCGAGCGCTGGGCACGGCATTGGCTGGACGTGGTCCGCTTTGGCGAGAGCAACGGATACGAAACTAACACCATTCGGCCGAATGCCTGGCCCTATCGCGACTGGCTGATCGGAGCGCTCAACGACGACATGCCTTATCGGCAATTCGTGCTCGAGCAGTTGGCCGGCGAACAGGCGGGGGCCGATTCCGCCGCGGGCTTTCTGGTCGGCGGAGCGCACGACATCGTGGGCAGCCCCGACATCGAATTGACGCGGGCCCAACGGATGAACGACCTGGACGACATGATCTCGACCACGGCCTCGGCCTTTCTGGGACTGACGGTCGGCTGCGCGCGGTGCCACGATCACAAGTTCGATCCGATCGCCCAGCGCGATTACTATGCCATGCAAGCCATCTTCGCCGGAGTGCAGCACGGAGAGCGCGAGCTTCGCAGCGGCGACTGGCAAGCGCGACACCAACAGCGAGAGGAATTGCAAAAGCAGCGTGGAGAAATCGTGGCGCAATCCCGCACCTTGGCCGCGCGCCATCAACCGCTAGCCCAACTCGGCGGCGGCGCCGACGGCCCGCGACGACCGGCCGTCAGCGCGCGGGCCAATGTCGATCGCTTCGCTCCCACGCAAGCCCGCTTCGTTCGCTTTACGGTGCTGGTCACCAGCCAGGCGGAGCCGTGTCTGGACGAGCTAGAAGTCTTTGCCACCGACGGGGCGGCGGGCAACCTGGCGGCGGACGCACGGGGCGCGAAGGCCACGGCTTCCAGCGTCTATGCCGGTGGCGAGTCGGCGTTGCATCGCCTGCCGCACGTGAACGACGGTCGATATGGAAACAGCCGCAGTTGGATCTCGGCCGAGCCGGGAAACGGTTGGGTGCAAATCGAATTGCCCGAGCCAGCCACGGTCGACTACGTCGTCTGGGCACGCGACCGCGAGGGCGCGTTTCGCGATCGGCTTGCGACCCGATATCAAATCGAGCTTAGTGAAGATGGCGCCGCTTGGCGAGTTGTGGCCAACGGCGACGATCGCCAGACTTACGATCCGCAAGCCGAGCCGGGCGATGCGATGGGCCTCGAAAACCTGCCGCCGGCAATCGCCGAGCAGATTGAACGCCTGCGCGGGCAGATCGCGTCTCTGGACAAGCAGATCGACGAGTTGGCGCCGCGACAAGTGTATGCCGGCACGTTTTCCAAGCCCGAGCCGACCCACCTGCTGTATCGCGGCGAACCCTTGCAGCCGCGCGAGCAAGTCTCGCCCGGGGCGATCGCCAGCGTGGCTCCGGCTGTGCAATTGGCGGTCGATGCGCCGGACGCCGAGCGCCGCGTGGCGCTGGCCCGTTGGATCACGAGCGACGACAACCCGCTGTCGGCGCGGGTCATGGCGAATCGCATCTGGCACTACCACTTTGGCCAGGGACTGGTGCGGACGCCCGGCGATTTTGGTTTCAGCGGCGGTATGGCTTCGCACCCGGAATTGCTCGATTGGCTGGCCACGGAGTTCCTGGCGCAAGGGGGCCGCTCCAAGGCACTGCACCGTGCGATCATGCTATCGAGCACCTATCGCCAGGCCAGCCGCCACATTCCACAGGCCGCGGCCCAGGATGCCGGCGCGCGGCTGCTGTGGCGCTATCCGTCGCGCCGGCTCGAAGCCGAACCGCTGCGAGACTCCGTGCTGTTTGCCACCGGCGCGCTCGATATACGCATGGGCGGCCCGGGCTACGACGTGTTCGAGCCCAACACGAACTACGTCAAAGTTTACGCTCCCAAGAAATCGTTTGGCCCGGCCGAGTGGCGGCGAATGGTGTATCAAACGAAGCCCCGCATGCGGCAAGACGCCACGTTCGGCGAGTTCGATTGCCCCGACTCCAGCCAGTCGATGGCCCGGCGAAATGTCTCGACGACGGCCCTGCAAGCCTTGAATCTGCTGAACGGGCCGTTCATGGTGCAACAGGCGAGTTTGTTTGCCGAGCGGATCGTGCGCGAAGCGGGTTCCGAGCACTCCGACCAGGTTCGCCGCGCATTCCGCCTGGCGCTGGGACGCGAGCCCGATTCCGACGAAGCCGCCGCGGCCAGCGCGCTGGTCGAAGCGCAAGGCCTGCCGGTTTTTTGTCGGGCGCTGCTCAACGCCAACGAATTTCTGTACCTCAACTAAGCCTGGCCACCAATGACCGCACGTCCCACGCTCTCGATTTCAGGTCACCGACTGCTCGATCGGCGCGGATTTCTGGCACATGCCGCCGGCGGGTTGAGCGGCATTGCGCTGGCGAATCTATTGGCTCAGGAGGGGCGATTGGCGGCGGGGCAGGGGGGACCGATTCGCCCGGCGATCAATCCCGAAGCGCCACTGGCCCCGCGCGCGGCCCACTTCGCACCCCGCGCCAAGCGCGTGGTGATGATCTTCTGCTCCGGAGCTTGCAGCCATCTGGATACGTGGGACTACAAGCCCGAGCTGATCAAGCGGCACAACACACCGATGCCGGGCTCGGACAAGCTGATCACGTTCCAGGGCAAGAGTGGCAACCTGATCAAGAGCCATTGGGAGTTCAAGCCGCGCGGGCAAAGCGGCAAGTACGTCTCCGAGTTGTTGCCCAACCTGGCCGAACTGGCCGACGAGATGTGCTTCATCCATTCGATGACCTCGAAGATCAATACGCACGGCCCGGGAGAGAACTTCATGAGCACTGGGTTCACGGTCGAGGGATATCCCAGCGCGGGCGCTTGGATTACCTACGCCTTGGGCAGCGAGTGCGACAACCTGCCGGCCTTCGTGGCCATCCCCGATCCGCGCGGCGTACCACAGGCCGGTCCCAGCAACTGGTCGAGCGGTTTTCTGCCGGCCGTGTTTCAAGGCACGGCGTTCAACGCCGATCAGCCGATCTCGAATCTCGCCACTCCGCCGGAAATCAGCCAGGCCGCCGAGCGCTCCACGCGCGACTTTCTCAAGCTGCTCAACGACAAGCATCTCGAGCGCAATCCGGGCGATAGCGAGCTGGCCGCGCGAATCGCCAGTTACGAACTGGCGGCGCGATTGCAGCTTAGCGCTCCGGAAGTCGGCGATCTATCTCGCGAAACGGCCGCCACGCACACGGCATACGGCACCGACGATGCCAATAAGACCAAGGCCGGCTTCGCACGGAATTGCCTGCTGGCCCGGCGGCTGCTCGAGCGGGGCGTGCGCTTCGTGCAATTGTTCAACGGCGCCTACGCGATGGGCGAGGGGGTCGGCAATTGGGACGGTCACAAAACGCTCAAGACGCAATACGAGGTCCACGCGCCGATTCTCGATCAGCCGGCCGCTGCGCTCCTGAAGGATTTGAAGGCCCGCGGGCTATTGGACGATACGCTCGTGGTATGGACCACCGAGTTCGGCCGCATGCCGACGTTCCAGGCCGGCGCCAACGGGCGAGACCACAACCCGCGCGGATTTACGGTGTGGATGGCCGGCGCGGGAGTGAAGCGCGCGTACAGCTACGGGCAGACCGATGAATTCGGCTACCAGGCCGTCGAGAATCCCAGCAGCGTCTACGAGCTGCACGCCACGATCCTGCACCTGCTGGGCCTGGATCACGAGCGGCTAAGCTATGCGCACAACGGCGCGGAGCAGCGGCTCACCTTCGTACACGGCCGCGTCATCAACGACGTGCTGGCCTGAGTACCGGGCGTCAGAAACACCTGACCGCTAATAGGCGCCCGGAGTCCCTGGCGCTTGATAGTTGCCGGCTGGCGGGGCATAGCGTTCCGTCGGATTCGCGCCACCGATCGGCGGCGGCGCGTAACGTTCGCCCGCGCTGGTCGCCGCGGAAGGAGTGACGGCGCCGGTCGAATAGTCGCTGGTCGCACCCGGGCGATAATAGGGGTCGCGGCGCGGCGAGGCAGCGGAGTTCGGCTGCCCCGGCATCTGGTAGGGAGCGACACCCGGCGGTGAGTAACCAGTCTGCCCCGGATTGTAGCCCGTGCTACCGGATTGATAGCGCTCGCCAGCGGGAGGGGCTTGCGATTGCTCGGCGGCCGGCTGTGCGACTGGCTCGCTATTGTTGGCGGCATAGCGATCGGCCGCAGCTTGTTCCGGCTGGGCAGCGTCGGTGCTGTAACGATCGTTGGCGTACTGACCATCATTGGGCGGATAGGCGCCGCCGCTAGCGGCATCGGGCGTGGCATAGGCGCTCGCGGGCGGTTGCGCCTGGGGGGCATAGCCGTCGGCCGGCTGCGCGTAGTTTCCAGCCGGAGGCTGCGCATAATTATTTGCGGCGGGCTGCGCGCCTGTCGCATAGGGATCGGCGGCCGGGGGAGCATAGCCCTGCGCGGGCGGAGCGTAGCCTTGTGCGCCGGGCGCCGCGGGCGACTGGTACGCGCCGCCTTGCGGAGTCTGATACGCGCTTTGATCGGTGCTGGCCGGGGCGACTTGAGCCTGGCCGTAGCCTTCGTTGTAGAGTCCGTTCTGAGGCGCGGCGGCAACCGCGGCCGGCGCTACAGCGGCATTCGGCATCGCGCCGTAACCGCCCTGCGCCGCATTCGGCATGCCGCCATAGCCATCCGGCGCGGCGTTCGGCGTTCCGGCGGGCGCGACATTGTTGTATCCGGCCGGCTGACCGGGATACCCAGCCGGCAAACCGGGAGAGCCCGGCGGCTGATAGGCCGCGGCAGTTTGATCCGGATAGCCTGGCGTCGGCGGCGCCTGAGCGGTCGATCCGTAATTACCCGGCGTCGCGCTGGCCGAGGGCAGGGCAGGGCCGTCGCTGGGGGTGCTCATGTTCGAGTTCGCGGCCGCGTTCTTGCGTCCCCAACTCCAGGGCGAATAGCTGCCCGCGCCGCCCCGACAACCCGACAGAGCCAGAATCGTGATCGCAAAGACCGAATACCGGGTGATACTAGCTCGCATTTGCGCTCGCGCCCTTTTGAATGTGATCGAGAAGGCGGATCGCTCGCGCCTAGCGCGACAAGCGTGTCGCGCCGGCTTAGCGCCCTCTTCCCTGAGGACTTTTTGGATAGGTCGTGGGCAGCCACTCATCGGGCCGCCTGGGCAATTTAGTCGATCATTACTGGTTATTCGGACAAGCTCGGCCGGTTGCCCCACTCGAATCCGAAAAGTTTGCCGGCCGAGGTACGCGCCCCGGGGGGCACGCAGGGCGGGGATTATAGAAAACGTTTGCCGCCGGTCAACGTCAAAAAACGCGTCCGAGCGCACGCATGTTTCCGTGGCCCATGAGCCGGGCAATTCCGGTGAATAAGGCGCGGAATCGTTGCTGGCAGAAAGGTCCGCAGACCTCGCCAAGCGCCAGACAGTTTCCCCCCGGCAACGCTCAGCCACCGTGAAAGCAGCGCCAGCACTCCGCTCGAATTACTTCAGCGCGGCCTCATACAACTTGCCGACGGCCGGCCAGTCGATCACGTTGTAAAAAGCGGCGATGTAATCGGGACGCCGATTCTGATAGAGCAGGTAGTAGGCGTGCTCCCACACGTCGAGCCCCAGGATCGGCGTGTTGCCGTGCATGAGCGGGCTGTCCTGGTTGGCCGAGTTTTCGACCACCAGCTTCTTGTTCTTGTCGACGCTCAGCCAGGCCCAGCCACTGCCGAACCGGCCCGCGGCCGCGGCGCTAAAGGCTTGCTTGAATGCGTCGAAGCCGCCGAGTTGCGACTTGATTGCCTCGGCCAGCTTACCCTCGGGCTGGCCGCCTTTGCCAGCGCCGATCGTGGTCCAGAACATCGAGTGATTCGCATGACCGCCACCGTGATTGCGGACCGCGGTGCGAATATTCTCGGGCACTTTCTCGATATTGCGCAGCAGGTCTTCGATCGGGCGGTTGTCCCACTCGGTATTCTCGATGGCTTTGTTCAAATTCGTGACGTAGGCCGCATGGTGCTTGTCGTGATGGATTTCCATCGTGCGGGCGTCGATGTGAGGCTCCAGCGCATTGAAAGCGTACGGCAACGGGGGAAGCTGGTATGGCATGGATCGTTCCTCTATCGACAGATCGTGAAATTCAATAAATCGCTCGTCGTTCGAGCGGCAGATATTCCGCCAGACGCTGGGCGTTTTGCCAGCTCGGGCAGCATACCCGATTCCGCGCAGACTGACAATCGTCCGCGCGCTGTGTGCGATCTGTAAGTCGAGGCGGAGAAGCGGCTTCTAGCCGCGTGGCTTGAGCCAAGGGCCCAATACGTTGACGGCGCGGCGCGTGGCCGCTGGGTCGACCGGATCGGCCTCTTCGCTGGCCATCAGGTACGACTTCAGGCCGGACATGACGGAACTGGCCTGTTCGGCCACGTTCGCGCTGCGGCGATCGCGTGCCCGCTTCAAGCGAATCGAGACGCAAATCCGAGTGCGCGACACATACGACCCGCGTCCCTCGGGTCCCGAGACCGGAATTCGCTGTTCGGCCAGGGTCAGTTCGACCAGGAAAGGCACGCCGTCCGAATATCGGCGGCCGTTGCGATCTCCTTGCGTCTCGATCTGCAAGTCGATGCGATCGGCCTTGATCGAAAGAATTTCCACGTGATGATCGAGCACGAAGCCGCGCAGCTTCTCAACCGCGATGTTCAGCGGCACCGCCGTCACGAGCACGCGCTCCAGAAACAGCTCGCTGCCCGGGCAGTGTGCCGGCGCGATGGCCTGCGGGTCCAATTCGTCGGACTCGCCCAGGCCGCCGCCGAGCTGCACGACCATATTGCGTCCCATCCGCTTGGCTTCGAACAGGGCGCGGTCCGCACGTCGCAACATCGACTCCGGCGTGTCGCCGGGTTGAATCTCCGTGACGCCAAAGCTGACAGTCACCGTGTTGCCGTTGACGGCCGGCTGAGGCAATTCGCTGATGGTTTTGCGCAGTTGCTCGGCCCGACCCGCGGCGGCCGCGTTGGTGCAGTCGGCGCACAGCAATACGAATTCCTCGCCGCCGTATCGCGTCACCAGGTCTCCTTGGCGGCAGTCGCTCTTGAGCAACTGGCCGAAGAACTTCAAGACTTCGTCGCCGGCCTGATGCCCGAATGTGTCGTTGACCAACTTGAACCGGTCGATGTCGCAGATGATCACGCTGCAAGGCAGCCGCCGTTCGAGGTGTGCTTGAATGAATTGCGAGTAAGACCGATCGAACTCGGCCCGGTCCGCGACCTTGGTGAGCGGATCCTTCGTGGCGCTCTCGTGCAGGTCCTGGCAGCGCTCTTCGAGCGTGGCCTCGGGTGAGGCGTCGTGCAGCAGCATGGCCGCGCCGTAAGCCTTGCCGTTGGACCCCACGATAGGTACGGTGTGCGCATCGACCGAGATCGGCCGGCCGTCGCGACCCGCGATTTGCAGCCGCCTGAGCGATTGCACTCCGCTGCTGATGCAATACGCAACCGGGCAATCCAGCCGGCCGGCCGGCGAGGCGCCTCCGTCTCGCATGCCGATCAAGTTCGGCGACCAGCTTCGCGACACGACGCCCGAAGCGGCAAGACCCGTCAATCGCTCCGCGCCCCGATTCCATTGCACGATATGCAGGTTTTCGTCGATAAAAATCACGGCATCGTGCATGTTATCCAGCAGCTTCTGCTGAAACACCATTTCGGCCGTTGGAGCGGGCGGAATAGGCGTCATCGTGGCCAGGCAACGCCAAAAGCGATTGGACTGGTGCGGGTGCAGCGTCTTCAGCCAGTGGCTGGCCACGGTGCCGTGCGAAAGGGCCGTGAGTTGCAGCTCGCTAAACTTCTCGACCAGCTCCGAATCGAACTGGCTACCGGCGCCCTCGAACAGTTCGTTCAGCGCGCGGTCGCGCGACATCGCCTGGCGGTAGGCCTGGTCCGAGGTCATCGAATCGAACGCGTCGACGATCGCCAGCATCCGGGCGCCGATCGGAATGTTCTCGCCCGCCAGCGGATAATTGTGACGGCTGCCGTCGTACCAGCCCGCCGAGTGACGAATGATGTCGACGATCAACTGCGACGGGCAGCAGGCGGCCAAGATGTCGAGGCCCGCCAACCGATACTGGTCCATCAATTTTGCTTCGTCGTGCTCCAACCGTCCGGGCTTGAGCAACAGTCGATCCGGTACGCCGATCTTGCCGATGTCGTGCAACAGTGCCGCGACTTCCAACTCGTCGCGCAGCTCGCAGTCCAAGCCGAGGACGAAACCCCAAGCCGAGCAGCCCAGCGCCACACGCAACGAATGAGCGGCCGTTTCGGCGTGGCTTTGCCGCAGCGCGATGTACAAGCTGCTGGCGATGCCGAGCCGCACCTCGACGAGCCGGTTTTCGTGGACCGCGTTGCGCAGCGGCGCGGGCGTCACGCTAAGACTCTCCACGAGCGAACTGAGCTGAGCGACCGATTGCTCCATGCCGGACACGGACACATCGCCATTGCCGGGCACATCCGTGGGCTCACTGCTCGCTCGGGTTGACGATGGCATGCGCTCTCTGACCTTTCTCAAGATGCAAATCGAAGGCCCGCAACCTGTCCGCGCCGGGCCAGGCTGATTTCCCAAGGGCAACACCCACCGTTTCACAAAGTTACGTCACGCCGGGCAGGCGGTCAAAACCTCCCACTGCCGCTGGCGACGACAGGATGCGTCGTAGCGATTGGGCCGGATATGACGCGCCGCCAAGTCGGCCCTCGCGCCGTCGATCGGTCGCTCGAAGCGCTAGCGCGCTCATCTCTCGGCCCGGCGGCGGCTCGAATCGAGCGCTGTCGGGCACGGATCGCAAAGCTTCGCCAGATTGCCCTTGCGGAAGCCAAAACGATCCAAGCCGTCGCATTGCCGCCGCTAGAGTGCAGTCGATCGCTGCGAAATGCCGAATCCGTAGAAGACGCACGAAGCGCTCCACGCGTTCAATTGAAACGCCGCGCACGGCTCGCTACCGCCCAGGCCTGCTTCGGCGCCCTGCCAGAACATTCCTCGGATGACCGCCCAGGCACCTCACCGCTCGGCGCGGTGCCGCCCCCGCCGCCAAACCGCCAAATGTCATTACGCCACGAACGCCGCCGCCGCCTGCTGGCCGACGAATCGCCCGACGACGATTCGCCGGATGCTAGCGAGTCGCACCTGAAGCTCGCGGGGGCGGACTCCGAGGGGGGACAGGCAGCCTATACGGCCAATGCCAGGGCCGATTGCCAACGCCTTGTGCTCGACCTGTTTCCCACGCGACGGCTGACCGTGGCCCTGACCCTGTTGGCAGCCTGCCTGGCCGTCGCAGCGGTTTGCCTGTTGCACGTCGCCGCCGGATGGTTGTCGGCCTATTGGGACGCGGCCGACCTGACGGCACTGAGCCTCGACGCGCCGGGCAACGTCAGCCACCCTCTGGCATCCATGCTCTGGTCGCTCGGGGCGCTAATGGCCATGCTGACATACACGCTGCGTCGCCATCGGGTCGACGACTACCACGGGCGCTATCGCGTCTGGCTCTGGACAGCGATGGGTTGCATGCTGGTCAGCCTGTTCGAATCGGCCGACGTGGGCACTCTGATCCGGGCCGCCGGTCGTGGCATCGTCGAGTACTTCTCGCTGGCTGAGCCGCTGGTTTGGGCCGGGATTTTGGCCCTGATCTTCATGGCTGTGGGCGCTCGCCTGGCCATTGAAATGCGGAAGTGCCGGCCCGCGGTGTGTGCCTTGGTGGCCGCCGGATGTTGCTTTGTGTTCACGGCCTTGGTTCACGATCCGCGGCTGGTGGAAATCTCGCAAGCGAATCTGCCGCTGGCGAGTCGGGGCAGTTGGCTCGCAGGATACGTGCTCGTCCAGGCGGCGTTTCTGCTGTATGCGCGACACGTCATCGCCGAGATCGAGGGCCGAGCGGTGCTGGCGCCAGCCAGACCCAGACGAGTCAAAGCCCGTTCGAGTGCCAAGAATGGCTCAGCCACGACGGCGCCCAAGCCCGACCTGCACCTGCGCACCGACTTGGACCCGGTCGAAAAATCGCCGGCGCCCAGTGCCGCGATTCCCCTGCGTTCCATGCCCAACCAGCGCGCGACGACGTCGGACAGTCAGGCTGGCGCCAGTGGAATGTCGCGTGCCGATCGCCGGCGCTTGCGACGCGACGCGCGGATGGCGGGCTAAGCCTGGTCGTCCGCAATTCAAGATTTCAATAGCAACCGGGCCAATAGTCCCCGAGGCAAATCCGGCCTGAGAAACTCTTCTGGGCGGCCGACTGATCGCAGGACCGCTTCGGCCGCCAGATAACCGCTGCGCACGGCGCCTTCCATCGTGGCCGGCCAGCCGGTGTCGGTCCAATCACCGGCTACGACCAATTCCGGAATCGCGGTCTGCTGCGCGGGCCGCAACTTCTCAAAGCCGGGCCGCGCCGAGAAAACGGCCGCGTGTTCGGTCACGACCCGAGCTTGCATCAGCCTGGCGCGAGCCGCCTCCGGCCATATCGCCGACAGCTCGGAACGAACATCTTCGACGATCTCCTGCCGATCGCGTCCGGCAAGCGAGCGCGAGGCGCTGATCACGACCTGGTAGTAATGCCCGTTGGCCTGGTCGGTTCCCTCGCGGCAGCCGCGGTTGAAGACCCATTGGCTCAGGCGGCCAACCAGCACGGCATGCGGCAACGACGTGATCGGCCGGTCGAACCACAGGTGCACGCCCGTGATCGGCGCGCTCTCGACGCGGCTCAGGCCTTCGACCCATTCGCAGCGCTCGTTGATCTCGGGCGAGAGAATATCGGCCACTTTGTTCCAAGGAACCGCCAGCACCACGAAGTCGGGTTCGATCGGCGCGCCGTCCGCGATACTCAGCGCGAGCCTTCCGGCATATTCCAAGCGGCGAACCGGCGCGCCCAGCCGCAGCTCGACCTGGTGCGCGGCAAACCAATCGACCAACCGCTGGCCATAGAGCATACCCAAGGGGGCCTGGGGGATTTCCAGAACGTAGGAGTCTCGCGTCGCCAGAAACCCGTCGACGATAACTTTGCGCGCCGCGGCCAACGACGCCCGATCCAATTGTTCGCCCAGAGCGCTGACGAGGATCACGCTCCAGAATCGCTCGATGGCGGCCGGCGATTGGCGCTGCCGCTCAAGCCACTCGCCGACGGTGGTCTCGCCGTCGCCGTCAGGTTGGCCGCCATCACTGGGGGTGCGCATCAATTTCCAAATCGCGCGGCCGATGGCCAGCCGGTCGCGAAGCGAAAGGTATCGCAATCGCATGAAGCCGGCCGCCAGGTGCAGCGGCGCGGGCAGTAGCGGAGTCGCGCGAAAGCGACAGAGTCGGCCGTCGGGTCCAATGAAGTTCAACACGCCGTCGCGGCGAAAGAACGATGCGATGCCCGTGCGGCGGCAGAAATCGGCCAGGTTCGTGCAGCAACCCATGCTGACGTGTTGGCAATGATCGACCAGTTCGCCGCTGGCGGGATCGCGAAACGAAGCGGCGCGACCGCCCAGCGAGCGTCGGGCTTCGAACAGTTCGACTCGGCAGCCGGCCGAGCCCAAGGCAACCGCCGCCGCCAGTCCCGCCAGTCCGCCGCCGACCACGGCCACCCGCGGCCCGGCCGGCGCGGCGCCGCTCATGGAGAACCAACTCGGGCGAGGCGATCGACCGGCGGCCCGAACAGCCAGCGCGACGCGATCCGCATCTTGCGCCAGCGGCTAAGCCGCACGCGCGTGGTCAGCACGTCTCCATCAAGTCGTTTGATCTCGTCCAACAGCGCCCGATAGACCGAGACCATGCTGCCGAAAACGCGCCGGCCGTCCGACTCCAGCAGCGGCTCCAAATGGGCCGCTTCGTCGTACAGCCGCTCGGTGCGCTCGATCTCGAACCGCATCAAGCGGCGGAAACGATCGTCGCGCACTCCGGCCCGCAAGTCTTCGGCCGTGTAGTCGAACCGCGCCAGATCCTCGCGCGGCAGGTAGATCCGGCCCTGGGCGGCGTCTTCCTTCAGGTCGCGAAGGATATTGGTCATTTGAAACGCCACGCCACACTGCCGCGCCGGCTGCTCCGCTCGCGAGTGGTCGCAGCCCCAGATGCGCAAGCACGAGAGCCCCACGGCCGAGGCCACGTGATAACAATATCGCTGCAACTGGTCGAACGTCTCATAGGTCACGGGCTCCAGGTCCATCTCGACGCCGTCGATCACGGCGTGCAAATACTCGACGGGAACCTGAAAATTCTCGATCGTATCGGCCAGGGCCGGCAACAGCGGGTCGTCGTGCTCGCCGCGCGTCGCATCGACCAGCGACCGGCGCCAGGACTCTAAAGCGGCGCGGCGCTCCTCGACCGTGGCCGAGCTGTCGCTCAGGTCGTCGGTCCGCCGCAAGAACGAATACAAGGCGCACATCGCCAGTCGCTTGTGCTTGGGCAGCAGCAGAAACGAATAGTAAAAGCTCGAAGCCGAGCGGCGAGCGATTCGCTGGCAATGCGTGTAGCTCGCGGACAGTGCAAAGTTCATCGGGGCGCCTCCATGCGCAAAAACTTGGGAGCGTTCCACCAGCAACCCACCAGGAGCCGCAATTTTTTCGCGGATGAGACCGTCGGCCGGCGGCGCCATACGTCGTAGTCCTGCCGTCGGATGGCTTCGACCACGCTCAACCCACCGGCCAGAAACAACGAAACCTCGACGCCGAGCTCGCGCGGCATCAGCTCGACCAGTTCTTGTCCGCCGCGCAAATACGATTCGGCCCGATCCACCTCGACGCGAAGGGCGCGGCGCATGGCGTCGGTAGCCGCTGCGCCTTTGATACGAGCGCGCTCGAGATCATCCTCCGAGCAACCGGCGCGCTCGAACGTCTCGAGCGGCAAGTACACGCGACCTCGAAGCCAGTCGCGGGCCACGTCCTGACAGAAATTGACCAATTGCAATCCCGTGCAAATCGAATCGGAAAGTTCGCCGCGACGCGCGTCGTGGCAGCGGCCCAGGTACAGGATCAATCGACCCACCGGATCGGCCGAGTTCCGACAATACCCTAGCACGTCCTCGTGGGTGCGGTAGCGAGCCACGTGCTGATCCTGGCGAAACGCGGTCAAAAGCCGCGCGAAGGGCTCGCGCGGGATCGAGAATTCGTCGATGGTCGAACGCAGCGCGACAAACACCGGGTGCCGCGGAGCTCCAGCGTAGCAGCGGTCCAGCTCCGTCTCCCACCAGTCGAGCGCGGCCACGCTTTTCTGGGCATCGCCCAACTCGTCGGCCAGGTCGTCGGCAAAGCGGCAGTAGGCGTAGATCGAGTAGAAGTGCGGCAGCAAGCGGCGCGGCAGCAGCCAACTGGCAACCGTGAAGTTCTCGTAGTGGCTCCGCGCGAACCGGCGGCAATAGGCCAGCGCTTCGTCGCGAGTGACAGGCGCCGCGCCGCGGGCGTCGGTGCCGTGGGCGCCAGTGCCAGCGCCCGCGGTTCCGTATCGCGCGATTTCTTCCGTTACCGAAAGCTGGGCCACAGGCAAACTGCCGAATGCGTGTTAAGCGTCGAAAGCTCGGCCGGAGGAGAACGTCTCGATCCATCTATCCAATCCCCGGCGCGTGCATTATGATGAATCGTCGGTTGATTGCAACGTCTTTGACGCCCGCCGCACGCGTCTTCGAGTGTGCTCTCGCGTGCTAGCGTCGCGAGCCGTGCCAAGAGACCAGAACCGCCGCTTATGAAAATCATTCTCGCCAGTCCGCGAGGCTTCTGCGCGGGCGTGAACATGGCCATCGATACGCTCGAGCTTGCCATCAAGCTGTTTGGCGTTCCGGTGTACGTGTATCACGAGATCGTGCACAACAAGCACGTCGTCGATCGCTTTCGCGCAAAGGGCGCGGTGTTCGTCGAACATCTTTCCGAAGTACCCGAAGGAGCGCAATTGCTCTACTCGGCACACGGAGTCTCGCCCGAGATTCGCCGCGTGGCCGCCGAGCGCCGGCTGAAAACGATCGACGCCACGTGCCCGCTGGTTATCAAGGTCCATCTCGAGGCCGTTCGCTACGCCAAAGACGGCTACACGATCGTGCTGATCGGTCACGATGGGCACGACGAGGTGATCGGCACGATGGGCGAAGCGCCCGAGGCAATCATTCTGGTCGAGTCGCCTGAGGACGTCGACCGCTTGCAGCTCACGACGACCAAGCTGGCCTATCTCACGCAAACGACCCTCTCGGTCGACGATGCGAACCGCATCATCGCGCGGCTGAAAGAGCGCTTTCCGCACATCGTGGGTCCGCCGAAGGAAGACATCTGCTACGCCACGCAAAACCGGCAAGAGGCCGTGCGGCTACTGGCCCGCGAGGCCGACGTGGTGCTGGTGCTGGGCAGCCAGAACAGCTCGAACAGTCAGCGGCTGGCCGAGCTGGCGACCGAGACCGGCGTGGCGGCCTATTTGATCGACGGGCCCGGCGACATCGACATGAGCTGGTTTCGCGCCGAGGACACGGTGCTGGTGACCGCCGGCGCGAGTGCGCCCGAGACGGTCGTCGAGCAATGCGTGAAGCTGCTGGACGAGAGGTTCGGCGCGGTCGTCGAATCTCGCTCGATCCGGGAGGAGGAAGTTTATTTCCCTCTGCCCAAAGAATTCCGCCAGTTGGCGGCGACGCAGCCTTCGTAGCAGACGGCCGCAGTTTGCCAAGCATACGGGCTACCCTTGCAGGTAGCTCTTCAGATAGAAGTTTTCCATCGTCAGCCGGTCGTGCTGCATTTTCACGACGTCGCCGATCGACACCAGGCCCAGCAACCGGCCGTCTTCGACCACCGGCAAATGGCGGATGCGCAGCCGCGTCATCAGCCCCATCGTGTCTTCGACCGAATCGCCCGGCGAACCCACGGCCACGTCGGCCGTCATCGCGTCGCCGACTTGCAGCGCCACAAGCGGGCCCTGATGCTTGGCGCAAGCCCGCAGGATGTCGCGCTCGGTAATGATGCCTACCATGCGGCCCGAGTTCGATTCGTCGTCGCACACCACGAGCGAACCGCAATTGTTGCGGACGAGTTTTTGCACGACGTCTTCGAGCGTCGCGTTCTGGCCGATCGTGTGAATCACGTGGCCCTTGATGTGAAGAATTTCACGGAGGTCCATGGCCGCCCCCTAACCGATTGGAAATGGTGCAGAAGGGATTGCTGAACAGCAAAGCCAGCATACCGAGCGGCGACCCGTCTTGTCAAAAAAATTTTCTATGACGGGCAGCACAAGCGGCAGTTGTCGCTAAACCGGCAAGCGGTTAGATGACATTGCCGGCAGCATCCGCCCTCTGGAAACGACTAGTGGGGCGGCATCTCGGCGATTCGCAGCTTACGAAACGACAGATCGGTCGTGGGATCGTGACCCTGGATCGCCAGCGTCCCGGGCTTCAGCCGCAGGCCGGCCCGGGGATTTTCGTCGGCTGGCCGCGTATCGGTCCAGTCGCTCACCTGGTAGCCGTTGATCCAGGTCGCCATGTGATCGCCCGAGACGACCAGCGTCTTGGCGAACCACTCGAAGTCGTTGGGCACCACCCGGCGGGCGTTCTGCCGGCGATAGAACCCGCCGGTGCCGCCGTCGATCGGCTGGGTGCGGTCGCCGTCCTTGAACCCGTTTTGGATCTGGCTTTCGTAGCCTTGCTGGAATTCGCCGGGAATGCAGCGAAAGAAGATGCCCGAGTTCAAGTGCTTGCCGTTCGAGAAAATCTCGAGCTGGAGCACGAAATCGCCGAACTGCCCGTCCGATTCCAACTGGCCGTTGCCGTTCTTGACATTCAAGGCCCTCTCGGGCGTGACCGAAAAGACGCTCGCCTTGCCGGGAAACACCTTCCAGCCGGTCAGATCGTGGCCGTTGAAAAGCGTTTTTTCGGTCACGCCCGAGAGGGCCTTGAACGTCAAGAACGGCAGCGGCCAGTTGGAATCGGAAGGGCAGTTCGGCGATTTCGTGCT
>JANNQN010000036.1:0-29124 GCA_031400775.1 Planctomycetia bacterium
CAAACTGCAAGAAGCCGATGGAAACGCCCGTTTGGGCGGCAATCCAAGGACTTAAGACAGCGATCAGGGCGTGCCCTACGGCCCAGCCCAGCAGGCCACCCCCCAGGCTCAGCAGAATCGATTCCAGCAGCACCAGCAGCATCACCGTTCGCCGGCCGGCCCCCAGGGCCCGCACCACGGCGATCTCGTGTCGCCGCTCGCTCATCGAATTGTAAATGCTAACCAAAATTCCGATGCCCGAGACGATCACGATCATCACGGTCAGGCTCAGTAGCAGAATTCTGAGCGGATCGACGAACGTGGCGAACAGAGTGGACATTTCGCGAATCGGCAACACGGCCTGGGCGACCGAGTCTTTATTGATATTCTTAATCAAGCCCGGCGCGAGCAACTCGGGGGGC
This sequence comes from Planctomycetia bacterium, assembly GCA_031400775.1. Classification (GTDB taxonomy): domain Bacteria; phylum Planctomycetota; class Planctomycetia; order Pirellulales; family PALSA-1355; genus PALSA-1355. The sequence continues at coordinate 402 of JANNQN010000036.1, forward strand.
GCTCCGCCGATGCTCGCCGTCAAAACCAGGATGGACGTCACTTCGCGCTGCTCGATGGGCAACGGATCGTGGGAGTGCGTGTGGCCGGCATGGTCGTGCCCGGCATGGTCGTGATGGTCGTGAGTGCCGTGTTCGTGCGCCGCATGTTCATGGGCTTCGTCAGCTCCGTGCTCATGCTCCTTCCCGTCTTCGTGTCCTTTGTGTTCTTCGTGGTCATCCTTGGCTTGTTCCCCAACCGCATGCGCGTCCTCACCCGACTCGGCGTGCGCGTCGTCCTTGGCAAGCTCCTCGGCGTGTTTATGCTCTTCGTGTTCCGTTGTAACCGGCGTGGCGGCCACCGGCGCGTCTTCGTCCACGGGCTTGGCATGCTCGGGGATGAGGTAAAAACCTTCCATGTTGATGAACAGCCCGCGGTCGTTGGGCGTGCCGGTGGGCTTGAGCACGCCCAGCACGGTGAACGGATCGTGCTCGTGCGCGTCGGGGCCGACGCCGTGGGCCGGCTGAAACGTGTTGCCCACGGTTAGCCCCGTCTCGCGGGCCACGGTCGCGCCGATCACGGCCCCGTAGTATTCATCCGGCTCGAAGTTACGACCCACGGCGAATTCATACTTGTGTCCGCCGTAATCCAGGTCGTTGAAAAACGCCGGCGTGGTGCCGATGACGCGAAAGCCCTGGTACATGTCGCCCAGGCACAGCGGCACGGCCTTCTCGACGTAGCCTTTGAATTTGCCTTCGGTGAATTCGAGGTAATACGTGTAAGGAATGTTTTCGACCGGCGGCGCCAGGTAATAAACCGAATTCAGCACCAGGTCGAGCCGGCCGCCCTTGGCGCCGACGACGATGTTGTATCCCAGGCCGGAGTTGTTCAAGAACGACTGGTTGACCACGCCGTGGGTGACCAGCACGGCCACCACCAGCATCACGCCCAGCGCCATCGAAATGCCGGTCAGGCTCGAGGCCAGCGCCCGCTGCTGAATGCTTCGCCAGGCTATTTTCCACAAGCTCATGCCACGGCCATCGCCAGGTTGAATTGTTCCAGCCGATCGACGCGCGAAAACTGCTCGGCCACTTCCGGCGTGTGCGTGACCAGCAGCAAGGCCACGCCTTCATCCTGGCACGTGCCCCGCACCAGGTCGATGATCGCCTGTTGATGGGCCGAGTCGACGTTGGCCGTTGGCTCGTCAGCCAAGAGCAGCTTCGGCCTATTCGCCAGCGCCCGGGCGACAGCCACCCGCTGTTGTTCGCCGACCGAGAGCATGGCCGGCCGATGGCTCAAGCGGTGCGACAAGCCCACGCGATCTAGCAAGCGGCGCGCTCGGACCGGGTCGGGCCGTGTGCCGGCGAACGACATGCCCAACAGCACATTCTCGAAAGCCGAGAAGCCGGCCAGCAGATTGAAAGTTTGAAAGACGTAGCCGATCTTGTCGGCGCGAAAGCGGTCGCGGCCCGCCTCGCTGAGTCGGGCGATGTCGCAGCCGTCGATTTGCACCACGCCCGTGTCCGGTCGGCTGATGCCGGCGATGACGTGCAGCAGCGTGGTCTTGCCGCAGCCGCTTTTGCCCATCAGCACGGCCTGCTCGCCGGCGGCGACGTGAAATTCCTTGATATCCAGGATCGGCAAGGGACTGCCATCCGGCTCGCGAAACGTCTTGCGGACATCCTTGAGATGCAGCATGGTCGGTGCGGGGGTCGATTTGCCGGAGGGAGGATTGGCCGCTTGGGCCGCCCGAAGATTTCGCCCAATGCCTTACATCGTATTAGGTTATCGCCGGGTCACAAGAGCAGTTTTGAGCGACCTGCGCGCAAGCGGGTGCCGTTCGTCGGAGGCGTTTCCCTTGATACGGGCCGCCAGCGGCACTGGTTCGCCCCGGAGCCGTTTTCATTCCTCCGTAATCTCGGCGTCGACTTCCATCTCGATCATCATCGCCGGGTCGACCAAGCGCGTGATTTCGACCATCGTCGAGGCGGGCCGAATGACGTGAAAGAAATCGCCGTGGGCTCGGCCATACTCTTCCCAGCGGCTGACATCGGTGACGAACATCCGCGTGCGGACCACGTGCTCCAGCTTAGCGCCGGCCTGGCCCAAGGCCCATTCGATGTTCTTCAGCGTCTGCACGGTTTGGGCATAGGCGTCGCCGTGTCCCACGATCTGTCCCTTGGAGTCGGTGGCTGTCGTGCCGGCCACGTACACCCGATTGCCGACTTTGACCGCGCGGGAATAGCCGATGATCGGTTCCCACTTTCCGCCCGACGAGATCAGGCGTCGCGTGCTCATGCCATGATCCTCCGCAAGTAGTTCGTCGCTCGCCTATCCGCGCCGCAAGGCGCGGCTGATGTCGCGCTGCATGGTCTTCTTCTTCAGCACTTCGCGCTTGTCGTATAGCTTGCGTCCTTTGCAGATCCCCAATAGCACCTTGGCCCGGCCTTCCTTGAAGTACATTTTCAGCGGCACCAGGGTCAGGCCGTTCTCAAAAGCCCGACTGGCGAATTTCTTGACCTCGCGGCGATGCATCAGCAGCTTGCGCGGCCGCTTCGGATTGTGATTGAACTGGTTGGCCTGCACGTACTCGGCGATGTCGCAGCCGATCAGCCAGACCTCTCCGTCCTTGATCCGGCCGTAGGCGTCGTCCAGGGCCAGCGTCCCTTTGCGCAGGCTCTTGACTTCGCTGCCGACCAGCACGATTCCGCACTCGAGCGTCTCGAGCACTTCGTATTCGCGGCGGGACTTGCGATTCTGGGCGATCAGGCGTTCGTTATCGTGCTCCCGATCGGGAGCCGCTTTTTTCTTGGGCTTGGCCGTGACAATGTCCTTTACGGAGAAAACGCGAGGCTCGCGGCGGAAGGGAAAGGGACGCGTCGTTGCGCCGCCTCCCGCCTGGGACCTCAAACCGTTATCATATATACACGGTCGCCGCCCAGACGGCCAACCGCTGGCTAGCCCAATCGACAACTATGCCCGAACCATCCGCCAGCCTGCCGATCGTGTCGCTTTCGCCCGCCGACGCGCACGTCGTTGCGCCCCCCGAGCGCCTGCCGCCCGAGCGCCTGCCGCGCTGGCTCAAAAAGAATATCCCTCTGGGCGACGGCAACCACTTCACGGCCCGGCTGGTCGAGGAGTTGGGCCTGGAGACCGTCTGCGAAAGCGCCAAATGCCCCAACCGCATGGAGTGTTGGAGCCAGCGGACCGCCACGTTCATGATCATGGGCAACGCCTGCACGCGACCGTGCGGTTTTTGCTCGGTGCCCAAGGGCAAGACCGCGGCCCTTGAGATCGACGAGCCCGAGCGCGTGGCCGAAGCGGCGGCCCGGCTGGGTCTGCGGCATGTCGTTATCACGTCGGTCACCCGCGATGATCTGGCCGATGGCGGGGCCGAGCACTTCTATCGCTCCGTGCTGGCGGTTCGCGAAAGGACCGGCGCGGTCGTCGAGGTGTTGACCCCAGATTTCATCGGCAAGCCGGGCGCAATCGAGCGAGTCGTCGAGGCGGCGCCCGAAGTGTTCAACCACAACACCGAGACCGTGCCCCGGCTGTATCGCGAAGTCCGCGGGCGCAAAAGCGAATATCGCTGGACGCTTGAACTATTGGCCCGCGTGAAGCGGCTGAACCCGGCCATCAAAACCAAAAGCGGACTGATGCTCGGCCTGGGCGAGACGCATGAGGAGTTGTTCGATACCCTGGCCGACTTGCGCGACGTGGGCTGCGACTTTCTAACGCTCGGACAATATCTGCGTCCCACGCCCGAGCACCTGAGCGTGGTCCGCTACTTGCCGCCCGAGGAGTTCGACCAGCTTGGCCGCGCCGCCCGGACGATGGGATTTTCGCAGGTGGCCAGCGGCCCGTTCGTGCGCTCGAGCTATCATGCCCGCGAGATGGCCGAAGGGGCGTAGGTCGATATTTCGGTGTGGCGACAGACATGAGAAAATCGAAACAGAATCTCGTCGGCCAGCGGCACGAAGTCCGCGTGCCCGACACGGTCGCGGCAGACAGCGACGCCCGCGCGGCTACCTGGATGGTCGAACTGGGCGAGGAGTTTTCCGCGGGCGATCGTCTGCTGGATTTGGAAGTCGACGGGGCGACCGTGCGAATCGTTTCGCCCGCCGCCGGCAAGCTGGGCGAAATCTGGGTCGAGGAAGACGAGACAGTCGAACCCGGGCAATTGCTGGCCGTCGTCGTGGCCGAGTGAGCCACTTACCGCACCAATTCCAGCGTGCCCCACAGGCTCGGATCGGACGGAAACGGAAACTCGCTACCGACGCTGAAAAATTGCTGACCCAGTTCGCGGTCGAAAACAAAATACGTGAAGCCGAGCCGCGGGTGATCGGCCGGATTGAATCCCGTTAGTGCCGCGGCGGGGATGAACACCGACATTACATATCCGCCCACACGCTTTTCGCTGCTGACCTTGAGCAGCCCGGGCCGCACCGGATTGGCGTTTTCCCTGGCCCGATCCACCAGCAGTTGATCGACGACCGGCTGGTCGAGCGCGCGTCCGCCCCCCGAGGGCAGCGCGATGAAGCGATGACAAAATCGGCTGGCGCGATGAATGTTGTGCGTGTCGCGGGTATCGATCCAAATCTGCAGCGAGTCGCTGTCTTCGAGCTTGGTTTCGCGGCACCAACTCGGATGTTTCTTTCCTTCGATCCGCACGCTGAAGCCCAGGCCCGATTCATTCCAGGCAGCCCGCACGTCGGCGAACGATCGTTGACCTTCCAATTCGCCCAGCGACGGCAAACGGCACTCGACGGGCAGCTCGGCCGGAGCATGCGTGCCCAGGCTGCCTTCGTATAGGCAGCCGGCGGCGAAGCGGAACAGGAATCGGGTTGGCAACAGTTGTTCGGACATCAAATTCAGGTCATTAAGGTTTGTTGCAAGGGTCAGGCACTGGCTTCGGCGACGTGCCGGGAGTTGCCAGGCAGGCTGGCCAGGTGTTCGATGAGGAACTCACGCAGATCCCCCTTGTCCAGATCCTCGGTCGAGGCAAATCGCAATCGCAGCGTGTCGCGTTGCGGTCCGGTTTGAAACTCGCGCTCGGCGGCCAGCTTGGTCAATCTTCCCAGCGCGAAGCGGCCCTTGGGCCCGGTCAGCGTCAGGTCGATGGCCGCGGTCCGCTTGGTGTAGATCGTGGCCCAGGGCTCATGCTGCTGCGGCACGAAGATGTGTACAAGTTGCTGATTGTTCCACAGAAACTGCCCCTCGGCGGCAACTTCGGTGAGCAACTCGCACAACTCTTCCAACACGTCGATGTCCCACAGCGGCGGCTTGCCGGGCGGAAATCCCTTCCGCGCGAAATGCCATTTCTGACCCAGCACCTTCCAGGGCATCACGTCCTCGGGGTTTTGCCGCACTCGGGTGGCGAACTTATTGAAGCCCGCGATCGCGGAATTCAAAAACTTCCAAAATCCGGGCGTGTCGATCTCGTCAAAGGTGTGCACCTGTAGCTGCACTTCCTGAAATGGGCCGCGCAAGTTCTTGCACTTCACCCGCGGCTCGTGGCCGTAGACCGGCAAATCGGGGATGTCGTTGAGCGGCTTGAGCTTCAACTGCTCAACCAGCTCCTCGCGCTTGAACGTGTTCTTCGCGACCCGAAATTTCAGCTTCAGCAACCATTCCTCGCCGGTCAGCGCATGCATGAACCAGCCTTCGGTCTTGGTGGTCGAGGCGATCTCGACCACGGTCCGCGCGTTCCAGTTCGGCTCGCTGAAATGGCCACTCTCGGCGACGCGATCCACGATTTCGCTCAAGATGCGGCCGTCCCAACGGCAGGGCTGGCCCTTGCGGCCCACGCGGTCGGCCGTGTGCCAGCGCCGGCCGTTGGCTTCCCAGGGCATACGGGCGTCTTTGCCCACTTCGGCGATGTCCAGGTCTCCGTGCTTCTCTGTTTCCTGGGCCTCGAAATCGTGAAACGCCCGCTTCACTCGCGGACTTCGGGCCAGCGTTTCGATCAGGGCCTCGCCCGTATGCGAGCGCGGCCGGGCCGGATCGAGCGGCGCGGCCGGTTTGATTGCAGGTTGCTTGCGAGCGCGGTTGGCGGTTTTTGTTGCAGTGGCTGCCGGTTGAGCGACTTGCTGAGCGTATGCCGCGATGTCGTCGGGTGTGCCGGTCGCGACCAGGTAGCCGCCGCCGTCGCCCGCTTCGGGTCCCATGTCGATGACCCAATCGGCCGTCTTGATCACGTCGAGATTATGCTCGATCACGACCACGCTGTTGCCCAGGTCGACCAGCCGGTTCAGCACGTCGAGCAGTTTGGCGATGTCTTCGAAGTGCAAGCCGGTCGTGGGCTCGTCGAGCAGGTATAAGGTGCGGCCCGTGTCCGGTCGCGACAACTCAGCGGCCAGCTTCACGCGCTGAGCCTCGCCGCCGGAGAGCGTGGGCGCGGCCTGGCCCAAGGTGAAGTAATCGAGCCCCACGTCGCACAGGGTCTGCAACACGCGGCGGATCTTGGGAATGTTCTCGAACAGCTTGACGGCCTTCGCGCACGACATGTCGAGCACGTCGGCGATCGACTGGCCATGATAGGTCACGGCCAGAGTCTCTGGGTTGTAGCGGCGGCCGCGGCACGTATCGCACTCGACCCACACGTCGGGCAGGAAATGCATCTCGATGCAGATCTGACCATTGCCTTCGCAAGCCTCGCAGCGGCCGCCGGGCACGTTGAAGCTGAACCGCCGGGCCGTATATCCGCGCACCCGGGCTTCGGGCAATTGGGCGTAGAGCGCGCGAATCAGTTCGAACACGCCGGTGTAGGTAGCTGGATTCGAGGTCGGCGTCTGTCCCAGCGGCTGCTGATCGACGCGAATCACCTTGTTCACCTGCTCGACGCCGCGAATCGCATCGTGCTGCCCCGGCGTAGTGCTGGCGCGGTGCAGCGTGCGAGCCAGCGAGCTGTACAACACGTCTTCGACCAGCGAGCTCTTGCCGCTGCCGCTCACGCCGGTGACGACGGTGAAACAGCCCAGCGGAATCGGCACGTTTACATTCCGCAGATTGTTGTGCCGCGCGCCGACGATCTCCAGCCACCCGCCGGGCGCCGCTGGCAGCGCGGATGACTTATCGCCCTTCGGCGATTCGTTCGCGTCCGACGCCGCACCGACAGCGCCGGTCGGTCGCGTGCGCTTCTTCGGCTTGGCGGACTTCGGTTCGGTTTCGCTCGCTGTTTCACTTCGCGATTGCATGCGGCGATTGCTTGGCACGGAGATCGCCTTTTTGCCCGACAAATATGGGCCCGTCACTGAGTCCTTCTGTTTGGCCACTTGCGCGGGCGTGCCGCGGGCGACGATCTCTCCGCCCGAATCTCCGGCGGCCGGACCGAAGTCGAGCAGTTGATCGGCGGCGGCCACGACTTCGCGATCGTGCTCGACGACCAACAGCGTGTTGCCGAGATCGCGCAATTTTTCCAGCGCACCCAGCAGGCGGCGATTATCGCGCGGGTGCAGCCCGATGGTCGGTTCGTCCAAGACATACAACACGCCACACAAGCCGCTGCCGACCTGACTGGCCAGTCGAATCCGCTGGGCCTCTCCGCCCGAGAGTGAAGGCGCAGCGCGCGACAGTGTCAGATATTCCAGGCCCACGTCGACCAGGAATTGCAACCGATTGCGCACTTCGCGGATCAGCTCGCCGGCGATTTTTCGTTCCCGCGCGTCGAGCGTCCAGTTGGCAAAGCGATCGAGCAGAGTGTCTAGCGGCAAGCGACAGAGCTCCTCGATCGTGCGATCGTGCAGCCGCACGGCCGAGGCGTCGTCGCGCAGCCGGCTTCCGCCGCAAGTGGAGCATTCGACCTCGCCGACCAGGTGTTCCCACTTGCTTCGCAGTGCCGGCGAAAGTCGCGCGGCTTCTTCCAGGGCCGGATACAGCCCCTTGAATTGAAAGCGGAACAGCGGCCGCTGGTTTTTCTTGCGCTTGCCGTCGGCAAAGACGTCGATCCAATCCTCGCCCGTGCCATGGAACACGACGCGACGCTGCTTGGCTCCCAACTGGTCGAAGGGTACGTCCAGCGGCACGCGGGCGTGTACCGACAGCGCTTCGAGCATCCAACTGAAGACGTTCGAACTGGCCGTGGGCCACAATCCCACCGCGCCCTGGGCCAGGGTCAACTTGGGATCGCGCAAGAGCGCCGCGGGATTGGCGCCGGTTTGCGTTCCCAATCCCTCGCAGGCCGTGCACCAGCCCAGCGAGCTATTGAACGAAAAGCTGTGCGGCGTGAGTCGCTCGAAGCTGCGGCCGCAGTTATCGCAGGCAAAGTGCTGGCTGTGAATCTCGGTGCGCCACTTCGACTCGTCCGTGTCGGCCTCGGCATAAGCGACGTGCATCACGCCCTTGCCCATCGATAGCGAGTTTTCCACCGTGTCGGCGATACGGCTGCGAGCGTCGGCGCGAACGCTGATGCGATCGATCACGACCTCGACCAGGTGCTTGCGGCGGCGATCGATCTGCGGCGGCTCATCGACCGAATGGGTTTTTCCATCCACTCGCATCCGCACGTAGCCCAGGGCCCGAATCTCGGTCCACAGATTCTCGTACTTGTCGCCGACTTCAACGTGCAGGGGTGCCATCAGGTAGAGCCGCGTGTCGGCCGGCTCGGCCATGATCTTGTCGACGATTTCGTCGGACGTTTGCGTGCCGATCGGCATGTCGCAAGCCGGACAGTGCGGCGTGCCCAGGCGCGCCATCAGGATTCGCAGATAGTCGTAGATTTCGGTAACGGTGCCCACGGTCGAGCGGGGCGTGTGCCCCATGTGTTTTTGCTCGATCGCGATGGCCGGCGACAGTCCTTCGATGTGGTCCAGGGCCGGCTTTTGCATCTGGCCGACAAACTGGCGGGCATAAGAGCTGAGACTCTCGACGTACCGCCGCTGCCCTTCGGCATAGACTGTGTCCATCGCCAGCGAGCTCTTGCCCGAGCCGCTCATGCCGCAACAGACCGTCATCTGGTCGCGCGGAATCTCGACGTCGATGCCCTTGAGATTGTGTTGCCTGGCGCCGCGAACGCGAATCGAAGTGGCTTGCGGCACTGCGCGGCGAGGGCGGGCGGCGGCGGAATTGGCGGCGTTGCGCTCGGCCGCCGAGGTATTGAGATATGGCAGCAGCGACTTGCCCGTGTGCGAGCGTGCGTTCTTCAGGATATCAGCGGGCGTGCCGGCCGCGACCAGTTCTCCGCCGGCTCGGCCCCCCTCGGGCCCCAGGTCGATCACCCAATCGGCCGTCTTCACGACGTCCAGATTGTGTTCGACCACCAGCACGGTATTGCCCGCATCGACAAAGTCGTGCAGCACGCGCAACAACAGCTTGATGTCGGCAAAGTGCAGTCCGGTCGTGGGCTCGTCGAGCAAGTACAGCGTCTGGCCGGTGCTCTTTTTCACCAACTCGCGGGCCAGCTTGATGCGCTGCGCCTCGCCGCCGGAGAGCGTCGGCGATGGCTGACCGAGCTTCAGATAGTCGAGCCCCACGTCGTGCAGCGTTTGCAATTTGTGGCGGATCTTGGGGATGTTCTCGAAATGCGTCAGCGCCTGTTGCACGTCCATTTCCAGCACGTCGGCGATGCTCTTGCCCTTGAAGCGGACCTGCAAGGTTTCGCGATTGAATCGGTGTCCCTCGCACACGGGGCACGTGACCCACACGTCGGCCAGAAAGTCCATCTCCAGCTTGTTCGAGCCGTTGCCCTCGCAGGCTTCGCAGCGCCCGCCCGAGACGTTGAAGCTAAACCGGCCGGCCTTGTAGCCGCGCGTCTTCGATTCGCTCAAGTGGGTGTACAGGTCGCGAATTTCGTCGAACAACTTGATGTAGGTCGAGGGATTCGAGCGGGGAGTGCGGCCGATGGGCGATTGGTCGATCGCGATCAGCTTGTCCAACAACTCCAGCCCTTCGATGCGCTCGTGCTTGCCGGGCGTACCTTCTCCGCCATTGAGATCGCGCCGCAGCGCCTCGACCAGGATGTCGCTGACCAGCGAGCTCTTGCCCGATCCGGACACGCCGGTGATGCACACAAACGCGCCCAGCGGGATCTCGACGTCGATCTTCTTGAGGTTGTTGTGCTCGGCCCCCACGATCCGCAGCCAGCGATCGCCGATCGGGCGAGTTTTCAGCGGCACGTCGATCTTTTGCTTGCCAGAGAGATACTGCCCCGTCACGCTGCGAGCCGATTTGGCGATCGCGCGGGCGTCTCCCGACGCCACCACCTCGCCTCCACGAACACCCGGGCCGGGACCGAAATCGACGATATGGTCGGCGGCGCGCATCGTGTCTTCGTCGTGTTCGACCACGACCACGGTGTTGCCCAGATCGCGCAGTTGCGTGAGCGTGCCGAGCAGACGGTCGTTGTCGCGCGGGTGCAAGCCGATCGACGGCTCATCGAGAATGTAAAGCACGCCCACCAGCCCGCAGCCGATCTGGCCCGCCAGGCGGATCCGTTGCGACTCGCCGCCCGAGAGGGTCGGCGCGGTGCGGTCGAGCGAGAGATATTCCAGGCCCACGTTGCTCAAGAACCCCAGCCGGCCGCGGATCTCCTTGAGCACCTCGCCGGCGATAATGGTTCGCGTCGGATCGAGATCCAGCTCGCTAAAAAACTTGACGGCCTCGCTGACCGGCAGCGAGCAAACCTCGTTGAGCGATCGCGCCGCGCGGTCGGCAAACTGCGGATGCCGCGTGATGAGCGTAACGGCCCGCGCCTGTGGATTGAGCCGCGCTCCGTCGCAATCCGTGCAGTGCATGACCTGCATGTACTTTTCAAGCTGCCTCAGTTGCATTTTGCTCTGCGAGTTGCGGTACTTGTCGAGCAGCGAGGGCACGATTCCTTCGAATACCCCGCCATATTTGTGGCCCGAGGCGCCGCTGCGCCAGGTGAACGTGATGTGCTCGGGGCCGGTGCCCCACAGCCACAGGTTCGTCAGCTCCGGATCGAGGCCGCTCCAGGGCGTCTCCAGCATCGTGCCCTTGGCTAGTCCGCGCAATCGTTCGACCGTGTCGGCCACGCCCTGATAGATATGCCGTTTCCAGCGGCCCAAGTCGCGCCACGGTCCCAGCAACTCGAGGCAACCGTCCTTGAACGAGAGCTTGCCGTCGGGCACCAGCAACGTCGGATCGAAGCTATATAACTCGCCCAGGCCGTCGCAGCCCAGGCACATGCCTTGCGGGCTGTTGAAGCTGAACAGTTGCGGGCTGGGAGGCTCGAAGCTGAGGCCACAGTGCGTGCAGGCATAGTGGGCCGAAAGCTGCAGGTCGTCGGCGTTGGCGGTCTTGGGTCGCGCCTCATCGGCAGGAACGTCGAGCTGCTCCGACTTCTTGCGTTTCTTTTGCTTTTCGGCGGGCTTCGCCGGGGCGGGTTCCTCGCCGCGCGATTCGGATCGCGCGATGATCAGGCTCCCCTGCCCCATCTTGAGCGCCAACTCAACTGCTTCGGCCAGTCGACCTCGCGAGCCGCCGGCGGTCAGGCGATCGATCACCACTTCAATGTTGTGCCGCATCTGCCGGTCGAGGTGCAGATCGTCGGAGAGCGCCACGGTCCGCCCATCGACGCGGGCGCGGGCGAATCCCTGCTTCATCAAGTCGACGAACAGGTCGCGATATTCTCCCTTTTGAGCGCGAATGAGTGGCGCGAGCACGGAAAACGGCATGTCTTCCGGCAGTTGATTGATCCGCTCGATGATTTGCTCGCGCGTTTGCGCGGTGATCAGCCGGCGACACTTGGGACAGTGTCCCTGTCCTGTGCGGGCGTAGAGCACGCGCAGATAGTCGTAAATCTCGGTGATCGTTCCCACGGTCGAGCGTGGGTTTTGGCCGGACGACTTCTGCGAAATGGAAATCGAAGGGCTCAGCCCGCCGATAAAGTCGACGTCGGGCTTGGGCATCTGACCCAGGAACTGCCGCGCAAAGCTCGAAAGGCTTTCGACGTAACGCCTTTGCCCCTCGGCGTATAACGTGTCGAACGCCAGGGAGCTCTTGCCCGAACCGCTGACGCCGGTGAGGCAAATCAACTGGTTGCGGGGCAGGCTGAGGTCGATATCCCGCAAATTATGCTCGCGGGCTCCCTTGATCACGATATCGGCGGCAGCCATAGGCAGGCGATCGCGGTTAGGTAGGCTGGCACGGGGATCGAATCCCGAATTGTAGAAGACAACCGTACAGGTCGGCTAGTGTGAAAAAATTTGGGGTCGCGAATCGAAGATTGCGGCGGATCGGTGGCGACGGCATCGCTGGCGAGCAAACAGCCGAGATGCTAGCGAAAACGTCAGGAAGGCGACGAGCGTCGCTCCAGATGTCCGCTGATGTAAATGTCGCCGTCACATTGCTCGACGCGCGGCGCGGACAAATTCAATGCCTGTGCCATCCGCTCGATGCCACTACCCCCGATGGGGCCGACCGCGCTCGTGCCCCCGATCAATTTCGGTGCGATGAAGGCATGAACCTCGTCGATCTGACCGAGATCGAGCAGGCTGCCCAGCACCTGCCCGCCACCCTCGACCAGGATGTTGGTCATCTGCCGCCGGCCGAGCTCGTCCAAGAGCCAGGCGAGCCGATCGGCGTGAGACTTGCCCGGACATTCGATCACTTCGCAGCCGGCCGCGGAGAGGCGTTGTCGGTCCTTGGCCGCCGCCTGCTGGCCGATTGCCACGAGAACGGGCGATTCACGCGCCGTGCGCACCAGTTGGCTTGTATCGGCGAGCGAGGCCTTGCTATCGAGCACGATTCGCACCGCCAGGCGCGCCCCCGGCGGCCGGGCCGTAAGCAGCGGGTCGTCGGCCTCGGCCGTCGCGCGGCCGATCATGATTCCATCCACGCGACCTCGAAGTTGATGCACGATCTCGCGCGACGCATGCCTCGATACCCAGCGGCTGTCCAGCGTGCGGGTGGCAATCTTGCCGTCCAGGGTCATGGCCCATTTGGCGATGATCCAGGGACGCCCTGTTTCGACGAGTTTCAAGTACGGGGCATTCAGTCGCTTGGCCTCGGATTCGAGCAGGCCCACCTCGACCGCAATTCCCGCGCGCCGCAACTCGGCAATTCCTTCGCCGGACACTTGGGGAAACGGATCTTGCTGTGCCACCACCACGCGAGACACGCCCGCGGCAATCAGCGCCCCAGTGCAGGGGCCCGTTTTGCCTTGATGGCAGCAAGGTTCGAGCGTGACGAAGGCCGTGGCTCCTTGAGCGCGAGCGCCGGCGCTCTGTAAGGCTTCGATCTCGGCATGCGGGCCGCCGAATCGTCGATGCCAGCCTTCGCCCACCGTTTCGCCAGCCGCGACCAGCGTGCAGCCGACCATCGGATTCGGCTCGACCAGGCCCTCTCCGCGCGCGGCCAACTCGATTGCGCGAGCCATGTGCCAGGCATCGAATTCAGATTCGGATTGCTGCATGGCTTATTCGGGGACTGTCCCAATTTTACGGTGCCCTGGGAGTAAAATGGGACTGTCCCCTTCTCCCGGACAATTCTCACATCGGCTCTCAATCGCCCGGCGTCCACAGGGCCGACTTCTTGCCGCTGGGCTGATCGCTGCCGGGGGTCCAAATCTTGCCGGGCTCGGCGCCGCCGGCGCCGGGCACGACGATGCCGGGACTTTCGCTGGGGGGCGCGGCGGTCGGCTTGCCGTCGGGACCAATGATGCCGGCCTCGGAAAGAATTTGAAACATCGCCTGGGCCACGCCGGGTTCGCGAATGTGCTCGTCGCGAATATGGTGCAACAGCCGATCGGCCTCGGCCACGTCGCCGCGCGCGATGCGCAGCGCCAACTCGGCCAGGTCCCAAGGTGCGGTCGAGGCTTTGGAGGCTTCCGCTGCTTTCCGCGCTTGTTCCAGATACGCGATGGCCCGCTGGGTATCGGGCTCGATCTGCGCCAGGATTCCATAAACTTCGGATTTCTCGATTAGCTTGTCGAGCCCGGGCCGCTCGACGATCTCGTGCGCCAACGTGCGAATGGCCGCGACGTGTCGATAGTGATCCGCTCGGCGGTAAAGATCGGCCAGGTCTTCGTCGGAGAGTTTTTTGACGTCGACTCGCGCCAGCCTTGGCAACGGCAAATCGGGAAGTGCCACTTGCCCCGGGTCGATCGGCTCCTGAACTGGCAAGCCCAGCTTGCCACGCAACTCGTTGAAATCGAAATCGGAGGTGACCTGATCGGTCGCCAACTGCAACAGCAGGATCGCGGCCAGCAGCTTGACGCGCTGCGACTCGTCGCCGGCAACGGCGGTCGCCGATTTGCCACCGAAGATTTTCTGCGGCATCTGCGGCCACTGATTAAGCAGGATCTCGCGGCGCTCCTCGTTGATCAATTCCAATCGCTTGTCCGGCGGCGTATCGTCGGGCAGCCGCCAGTTCCAACTCAGCACTTGCTGCGCGGCGGGAACCTGGCTCGTGACCTCCTCCTCCGTCATCGCGCCCAAGGCGTCGCCGCCGATCTCGCCGACTCCGGTCTTGGCTTTGTCGAGCGTCGTGCGATAGGCGATCATCTCCAGCCGCGCCGCCCGGTCGGTCTGCTTGCCGAACAGAAAAACTTGCCCGACGACGCGCGGAATCTGGTCCCGCGCAAGATCCTTGCCGCTGGTCGGCGAAGCCCGATCGAGCAGCCAATAGGCGCCCTTGGGGGGCGGCTCTTCGGCGCTACCCATCCGGGCCAGATCGACCGGCATTTGCAAAGCGCGCGGGTTGGCGGCCAGCCGGGCTTGCAGCGCTTCGGTGTCTTTCACCTCGTAGGTGAGCGAAAGCACGTCCACCTGATCGAGCGCGTCGGGGTCGAGCGACTGGGCCAAGGCCTCGGCCTCGACCGCGTCGTCGAGTGGAATCCGCTGGGCCGCGTATTTGCGCCAAGCGTCGACCGCCCGAGATGTTTCGGCCGTCCAGGTTCGCAGGGTGGCGATGTTGTGCCAGATCGTGGGCCAGTCGCCGACCTTGAAGGCCAACTCGCTGAGCTTGTCGGCCGCCAGCCGCCAAGCGCCGCGCAGGGCCGGTTCCATCGCGGCGTTGAAGCTGGCTTTCCAAAGCGCGTCGTCGGGGGCCGGCAACAGCGGCATGTCCTGCTTGGCCAGAAGCGGAACCGACGGCGAATTGTTGATCCGCATCAACAACTGCAACGGCCGCTGATCCTTGGTGCCACCCATGCCGATTTGCAACACCAGGTGCGCGCGGGCGGCAATCAGTTGATTGTCGGCCACCAGAGTCTGCGCGATCAGGCCGATGGCGTCGTAGACCGCCGGCGGAATCTGCTCGTTGCACCTTTCGAGTGCATCTTGCATCGGGCCGATGCCCGCCAGAGAGCCCTCTTTGGTCGCCAGCAGGGTCGCCTTCTCCGCCAGGGCTACCGGGTTGTCGGGATACTTCTGACCGAAGGCTGCCAAGGTGGCCTCGGCCTTGGCGTCTTGTCCCAACTGGGCTTCGAGCATCGCCTTGATCGAGAGCAGGCAGGCCCGCTCGGGGTACTTGCCCTCCAAGCTCTCGATGTGATCCAGGCAGGCGGCGCGCTGATCGCCTTCCAGCATCCGCTGAACCTTGTCCAGTTCGCCGACCAGGTCGGGACAGCAGAACTTGATCTTCTTGCCGGTTCCGCCCGGGCAAGGTGTGTAGGGATCGATAGGCATTGCAGGCTCATTTCCAGGGGGCCGCGCGACGGCGAAGTGTAAGCCGTGAATCGTATCACAGGGCAGGCCCGAATTCGAGTGACAATGGCCTCATTCAGAGGCTGGACTAACCGCCCCGTGCTAAGATACCGGAATGAGCGAAGCGGAGAGACGGTCAAGTTGGAGTCACCTCAGTCCGCTGCAAAAGTGGTGGCTCCTTGGCGGCGGCGGCTTGCTGTTCTGCACGTCGCTCTTCGTTCACGTCCCAGTAGCTGTCCCAGTCGCTTGGCTGGTTGCCTTCTCTCTAAGTAAGTGTCGCTGGTTACAATATGGTGAGCCCTGCGGGCTGCTAGCCAAGGCCAGTTCGACCGCGACTTCATGGAGCGTGGCACGGCGTGCCGTCTTGTATGGCATCACCTATCCGTGGTTCTACGCTGCCCTCATCTACTTCCGTGACGAACCGACGCCAAACTGGCACTTGAAGCTGACCGGCTGCATACTCGCCTTTATGGCTTTTGGCGCTTTGGCCGAATGGCAGCGTGACGTAGTGCCGGAGTAGGCGGGTAGGAAAAGGGGTCAGAACGAATTACGGCCGATGCCGTAATTCGTTCTGACCCCTTTTTTCAAACAGCGCCGAGCTAGCGCGCTTCGGCCAGTGCCGCGCGCTTGCGAGCGACTTGCGCGAGCAAGGCCTTCTGTGGTTCGGAGAACTTCTTCACGCCCTCGGACATCAGCGTCGATTCCAGGTGCTCGACATTTACGACGCGATCGATCTCGGCCACGATTTCGGCCGGGGGCATCTTGTCGACGTCGCGCTGAAAAGTCAGCCCGCTGTTTTCGATGGCCTCGTTCGTGGCCGGTGGGTTGGTCTCGATGTCGCTGCCGGCAAACGCCGCGGCATATTTCCAGGGCGGGTCCTCGGGCTTCTTCGTTCCGGTGCTGGCAAAGACGATCTCTTGATCCAGCGGCAATTTCTTGTCGCGCCAGAATTCCTGGTTGTCGGCCCAGATCTGCTTCGCGCCCACGATGCCGACCAGACCTTGCGCGGCGGGCGAAAGCTGCGGCACGTGCTGCTCGGTGTAGACGTCGACGCGCGACACGAAAATACTGTACACGCTTTTGAACTTGCCCAAATCTTTCAGCCGCTGGGCGCCGCGCCAAATCGCGTCGCGCGCAGCTCGATACTGCCGCATGCTGAAGATCAGCGTGACGTTCAGCGTGATGCCGGCCGCGGCCAGCGACTCCAAGGCATCGATGCCGGCCGGCGTGGCGGGCACCTTCATCATGCGATTGCAGTGCCCCTGCGACCAGGTCTTGCCCAACTCGATATAGCGCGCGACACGCTCGGCGTGCGGCGGCCCCAATTGCAGGTCTTCGAGCAACGGATCCAGCTCGAAGCTCACAAAACCGTCGTTGCCGTGCGTCTGTTCGAAGACCGGTCGAAACACGGCTTGCGCGTCGCTAACGAGCTTATCGGTCATCTTCCAGGCGATTTGCTCGTCGCTGAGCTTCTGCTCGATCAGTTGGTCCAGGTCGTCGTCGAATCGTCCGGTCTTGATCAGGTCGGAGACGATGATCGGGTTCGACGTCGCGCCCGAGGCGCCCTGGGCCCGGTTTTTCAGGACCAGCTCGGGGTCGATTGAATCGAGCCAGATCTTGGTTCCACAGGCGATGAGAGATCGAAGCGGCGAGCTCATGATGAATGCCGTCCCCAAACGGGGAGTAAACAGGGGGTGAATTGAAGGGTGGAAAATGGCACGCGGCCAAGTGAACTGTGCCACTTATGTCTTTGTACCGCTTGCGTTTCAAAAGACAAGAGTTGACAGATTGCCGCAAATTGGGCGGTCGCCATGTGAAGGTCCGCCGAGCAATTCTCGCTCGAAGCAGCACTGAGCAACTGGCCGAGTGCGTTGGATGCGAATCTGGATAATTTAGGTGAATATTTCCTTTTTTCGAGACTCTAACGATTATTCCTGTTTTGCGGCCCCTCGTTCATCCGATTAGTGACTGCCGGCGCGGATGTTCTCATGGCAAGCGCGCCCCTGGCAGAGCAAGCACTGCGGAGGATGTGGCGTGATAGGGTACCGGGGATTCATGTTGCTGTGGCCGGTATTGGCGTGGCTCGTTTCGACGGCCATGGCTGACGACTTGCGCCCCGCGCCAGCGCTGCGCACGACGGACAGCTCCATGCAGACGCTGCCCAGCGAAGGCGATTCATCATCGGGGGGCCGAGTTCTGTCGGACCCATCGGTGCGGCCGGCGCGGTATGTGGCCGAGCATCCAAATCCCAACGAGCCGCTAGGTTTCGAAGGGGCCCGCTTCATGCCCGGCACGGCCGTCGACCCCGGGCTAAACTCGGGCATTCTGGTCGATGAGCCAATTGAGGAGTTTTACGACGAGACCAACCCAGACGCTCCGGCGCCCATGGTCAGTTCCGGCGAATGGATTCGCAGCGGTTGTTGGTACACGCAGCAGAGCGTCGTGTACATGATTCGCAGCACGAGCGTGAAAAACGAGATCACGCTGGCGACCGACGTAAGTTCCTCGATCCTGCCACAAGACTTCGCCCACTTGGACATCGCTCCGGAAATGGGGTACCAGCCGGGAATTCGTTCCACGGTTGGTCGATTCCTGGGGCGCGATCCGCTCAACCGCGACCACGCCCTGGAATTCACGTTCCTGGGACTGACGCATTGGCAGGATGCGGCCAGCCTGACGGCGAGATTTCCGGGCAGCATCGTGTCGAATATTGACCCCACGCGCGGCCAAAGCGGTCTGCCCGCCTTCAACGCGAGCAATTTCCAGGCCTATTCGGCAACCTCGAAGTTCAACAGTTATGAACTGAATTACCGCATCAACAGACGGCTTCCGCGCGATCAAATGGTGTACACGCGCGACAGCAACTGGATTCGCCAGGCGACGCGATCGCCGCTGCCTTCCATATTCGCGGGACTTCGCGTGGTGTCGATCGCCGAGACCTTGAATTACACGGCCGAGAGTGCGACCGCCAACGGCGAATACGACATCGCGACGCACAATACCTTGGTCGGGCCGCAAATCGGGGCCGATTGGTACGTCGAGCATTACGAATGGCGGCTGGGCGGTCGTATCAAGGCCGGCAGCCTGGTGAACTGGTCCAACCAGTCGACCCGGGTGCGGATCCTGGACGATGCCGGCGCGCCGGTGGTGCCCAATCGCGACGAATTCGCCGACTTGCACAACCTGGGCTTCGTCGGCGAGATCAACTTCCTTGGGGCCTATCAGTTCACCCCGAATTTTGCCTTCCGCACCGGCTACGATCTGATGTGGGTAACGAACCTGGCCTTGGCCCAGAACCAAATTACGTTCTCGCCCAGCACGCCACCGTTGATTTCGTCGCTGCACTCGCTTTTCTACCAGGGATTTACGATCGGCCTGGAATTCACCCGCTAGACGCTCGCACCTGGCATTGAGGCGTTCGCCGATCGGCCCCCCTATAGGCTTATTCGGCTTGACGTTAGGTAATGTAGGGTAACGGTGACGGCCGCTTTTTCCTTGGCTCGCCGCTTCGGCATAGACTCATTGTCGGGTGGCAAGTACCCTTAACCTTTCGCACCTTGGCGGCATGGCACTGGCCGCTAGGGCGCGCGGTCCGTTCTTTGCAGGCCGACACATCCGGGTGGCCCACACTGCAAGGCCCGACGCAAGAAGCAACCCGGGCGGATGGGAAACAACGCGCGCGTGTTAAACAAGTTCTTTCTTCGCCATAGTTTCAAGATCATCCTGATCGTCTTGTTCATGCTTCCGGTGTTTTCCCGGGGCGCGCGCAAGGCCTTGATGAGCAACGACAATAACGTCCACGATTGGCTGCCGACCAAGTACGACGAGACGGCGGATTTTGCCTGGTTCCAGCAGCACTTCGACAACGAAACGTTCGTGCTGATCAGTTGGGAAGGCTGCACGCTGGACGACAAGCGGCTCGAGCTGTTCGCGAAAAAGATCGTGCCCCCGGACCCGGGGCCTCCGCTCGACGCCGGTCCGCTGAAAAAGCCGGCTCCCCCCAAATGGTATGGCGATCTATTCTTCGCCAAGTGGATTTCCAAGCCAGATCCCGTGGCTGAGACCTTGCGCGGTCCGCTCTTCAAGAGCGTGCAGACCGGCCAGCGCTTGATGTTGACCCTGACCGAGCCGCCGATCAGCCTCAGCGAAGACCAGGCCATCAAGCGGCTCAAAGGTCTGTTTGTTGGGCCCGACGGCAAGCAGTCTTGCGCGGTCGTGACGCTCACAGCCGAGGGCAAACGCGACTTGCGCGTGACCTTGGCCAAGCTGCACAGCGTGGCGGAGGACGAGTTGGGCCTGTCGCCGGACCGCGTGCGGATGGGCGGCCCGCCGGTCGACAATGTGGCGATCAGCGTAGAGGGCGAAAAGACGCTCCTCCGGCTGTTCATTCCGGCCGGCATCGTGGGTTTGAGCCTGGCCTTCTGGTGCTTGCGGAGCGTGCGGCTGACCACCATGGTCTTTAGCGCCGCGCTCTATGCCGGGGCCATCAGCCTGGCGCTGGTCTACTATTCGGGCGGATCGATGAACGCGATCCTGCTGACCATGCCGGCCGTTGTTTACGTGGCGGGCATCTCGGGCGCGATTCACTTTGCCAATTACTATCGCGACGCCGTCGCCGAGAGCGGCGTAGAGGGTGCGCCGGCCCGCGCGCTTAAGCATTCCTGGCTCCCCTGCACGCTTTCGGCCGGAACCACGGCGGCCGGATTGATCTCGCTCTATACCAGCGAGCTCGTGCCCATCAAATCGTTCGGCGTCTATTCGGCGGCGGGCGTAATAGCCACGCTGGGGCTCTTGTTCTTGTTCCTGCCTTCCTGGATGCAATTGTGGCCGATGCGGCCGCATAGCTTGCTGGACGGCGATCAGCCCAAGGCCGAGGACATCGCGCTGCCGGCCCGCTGGCGAAAATTCTTGCAGGGCGTGATCAACCATCACCGCGTGATCCTCGTCGGGATGGTTTGCTTGATGGTGTTTTGCGGCATCGGACTGTCGCGAATCAACACCTCGATCAAATTGACCAAGCTGTTTTCGTCGAATGCTCCCATCATTCACGATTACGAGTGGCTCGAAGCCAATCTCGGCCCGCTCGTGCCGATGGAAGTCATCGTGAAGTTGGACAACACCAAGTGCGACATGACGTTTCTCGAGCGACTCGAGCTCGTCAAGCGCATTCAGGAGCAGATGCAGAAAACGCCGTACATCGGCTGCACGATGTCGGCCACGACCTTCGCGCCGTCGCTGGAAGTGACGGGCAAACTGCAAACCCTGCGCAACGCCAAGCGCGACACGCTGAACAAGCGGCTGCTGTCGCATCGCCAGGAATACATCGACAGCGACTTCGTGGATCTCGACGGCGATACCGAGCTGTGGCGGATCAGCGCCCGCGTCGGCGCCCTGAACGACGTCGACTACGGCGAATTCAAGAACGACATCGCGGCCCGGGTCGAGCCGGTGCTCAAGGCCGAGCGCGAGCGACTCGCCAAGAAGGCCGAAAAGAAAGCGCTGGCCGCAGTTCCGACGGTCAAGACAGCCCACACGGCCGACGAGCCGGCGCCTGCTGTCGAAGACGAGAGCATGGGCATTGCGTCGGTCTACACCGGTCTGGTGCCGGTGGTCTATAAGGCGCAGCGCGAGATGCTCAACGGCCTGGCCTGGAACTTCGTGACCGACGTGCTCACGATCGCCAGCGTCATGATTATCGTATTTTGGGATTTCTCGGCCGGCCTGATCCTGCTGCTTCCCTCGGTATTTCCGATGGTGATCGTCTTTGGCGTCATGGGCTGGATGGGGATCGTCATCGACGTGGGTACGATCATGACGCCCACGGTGGCCCTGGGCGTGTCGGTCGACGACGTCGTACACTTTCTGATCTGGTATCGCCGCGGACTTGCCGAGGGCAAGACTCGCAAGGAATCGGTCATGCTCGCTTACGAAGGATGCGCGCGAGCGATGTACCAGAGTTGGGCCGTGCTGGGACTCGGGTTGTTCGTGTTCGCGCTGAGTTCGTTCGTGCCCACGCAACGGTTTGGCGCGCTGATGTTCACACTGCTGACGGCGGCTCTGCTGGGCAACTTGATAATGCTGCCGTGCGTGCTGGCGAGTCCCTTGGCCTATTTCTTCGGCCGCCGCCTGGTTCGCAAGGCCCACGCCCAGCACCGCGACGAAGTAGCTGGCGGCGACGTGCCCTCGGGTGGACACCTGTCGGCGACCAATGGCGACGCCGCATCGGACACGACCCGGTCGCAGGTCCGCCACGACGGCTCGCATCGCGTCCGCACGTGATAACGGTTGTTGTCGGCCTAAGCCAGGGGCCGAGCCTGATGCCCTTTTTTCTTCGGGCGCCGAGACAATCCCAACGGGATTGCATCGTTCCAGCCCAGGGTTGCGAGTCTTCGAGCTACCCTGGGATACCGGGACGCTCTATCACGTCAACCCTGAAAGGGTTGCATCCGCCAAAACTGCATCCGCAACTTACCGCCATTCTGCAGTTACCTTCACCGCCAGATTTCGTTTCAGGACGAGTTTCGTTTGCCGCTGTCGAAGTAAAGCATCGAATTCGACGAGCGCTACCTATGGGACTGATGCAACCCTTTCAGGGTTGACGTGGTTGGGGGGCATCCGAAGTCCCAGGGTAGCCGCTGCGCGACAACCCTGGGCTAAAAGATTCGATCCCGTTGGGATCGGGCTGCAGTTGGTGCCGCTGCGGGAGTCATTCCTAGACATTGTTTGACACGCGGCAACGAGGCCTGGCAACGTAAAATCGCCGGGCGGCTCGGCCTGGAACACGCCGTTCCGTCCACGCGGCCGGCCCCGCAAGCAACCGCCCGCGGTCGAGGATCATGTGAAATGACTCCCGTCCCCCTTAATTTCCTCCCGCGACGTCGGGGATGGCACAATCAACCGATCTAAAGTAGCTTCTTGCACGGTGGGGCTCCTTTTGGGTTAGTGGTTCTTCGCAAGCGAATTACCCCAAAGGACGCCGCCCTTTTCAAGTCCTCAGCCACAAGTTTCGGTTATATCTCCGAAACTCGAAGAGACGGGAGTTCACACATGACAGACTGTCGACAGGAATCAGGCGGGCGAGAGACACCTTGCCGAGCGGTGGCATCTGGCCGGCGCCGGGGCTTTACGCTCGTGGAACTGTTGGTTGTGATCGCCATTATCGGCCTGCTCGTGGCGCTGCTGCTGCCGGCGATCCAGGCAGCGCGCGAAGCGGCCCGACGTTCGAGCTGCACGAACAATCTCAAGCAGTTCGGACTGGCGCTCAACTCCTATCAAACCGCTTTGAAGACTTTTCCGCCGGCTACTTGCGTTAGGAATACCCAGGCACTTTGGCGCAATTATTTTGCCAGTTGCCACGCCATGTTGCTACCTTACTTTGAGGAAGCGTCTTTAAAGAACTTGTATGACAGCAAGATCGACTGGAAGAATCAAATTCAGTTGGCACCGGCCGGGACCACTGGCCAGTGCCCCATTCCGGCGACTGTGATTCCGGTCTTCACTTGTCCATCGACTGGCGGCGAAAATCCTTATGACGACACGATTCTAAACCTTGTTTTCATCGTCTTTGTTAATGGCAGCTACACTGAGGGTCAACGATACGGCATCACCAATTATGCCGTCTGCAAAGGCGTGACCGATGCCTTTTGCTTGGGGCCGAACAATTCGCCTCCCGGACCGAACGTTGTCGGCAGGAACGCGCGCGGAATGTTTGACGTCAACTGGGCGGTTCCCGTCCGCAAGATTACCGACGGTCTCTCGAACACCATCGCAATGGGCGAGGCCGCTCACGGTCCGAACTGGCCTTTGGCTAATGCAGAACCTAATCAAACGATTTGGAGTGCCGATTTGTCGAGGCTAGACAACCATCGCACCGGTCTGTGGAATGGATCGGGAGTCACCTCGTCTGGTCAGCAGGTCATTGCCTGGATCCCATGGATCGCCCCCCAGCCCTGTCCAAAATTCATTCAGACTCCCGCGGGTAAAGGGTGGGCCGGCATCTATGCCTGCACCTTGGAGCCGATGAATAAGAGTCCGGTCACACAAACCATGGTGGATGAAAACGACATTAGCAACCCCGTAACAGCCTGCCGTAAGAGCCAGCCCGGCGCGGCGGGAACAAGACTCATGGGAGACCCCGCCCTCTTGAACGGTGGCGGTTCGCACTTGTGCTCCAATTTCCGTAGCGATCACTCGGGCGGCGGAAATTTCTTGATGGCGGATGGATCGGTGCATTTCCTGACCGAAGACATCAACATGCTGACATATCAACAGTTGTCGACCATGGCGGGTGGCGAAATCGCCGAGATTCCCCAGTAGGCAAGAAGAATTAAAGGGGTTGGAGTCATTGTTTGGGAATCATTCGCGCCCGCCCTGCGGCCGTTTCAATTGGGCCGGTCGATCACCATCGCCACCGATTGGCCCATCGACGTCTGATTGAGCACCAGCGCCGTCGGCGCGCTGGCCTTGGCGGCGGCGGCTCGCACGACGTTGACCGGACAGGTGGGATCTGGCGTATCGTAATTCAAGGTGAAGGGTATCTGACCGCTGTGGACGGCGATCACGCTGGCCAATAGCTCGACGGCGCCTCCGCCCGCTCCCAGATTGCCGAAGAAGCTTTTGGGGGCCGTGACCGGCACATCGCCCAGCAATTCGCGGATCGCCAGCGCCTCGGTCCGGTCGTGGTCCACCGTGCTCAAGCCATGCGCGTTGACGTGTCCCACTTCGGCCGGCGACAGGTCGGCTTCGCGCAGGCTTTGCTTGATCGCGGTGCGAATGGCGTGGCCGTGAAATTTCTCGCCCGGCGTGCAGGCCTCGAAAGCGCTGGCAAAACCGGCGATCCGCGCCAGAATTTTTGCGCCGCGGGCTTCCGCATGTTGCCGGCTTTCGAGCACCAGGGCGGCGGCGCCTTCGCCATATACCATGCCGTCGCGATGCGAGTCGAAGGGACGCGAGATCCGCTGCGGATGCTCCCAACGAGGCGAATTGAGCACGTTCTTGCGAAAGGCCCAGGTCAGGGGGTGCAAACGCGAGCCGGTGCCCCCCACGATCATCACGTCGGCCTGCCCGCGCTCGATCACCCGAGTGCCTTCGGCGATCGCCAGCAGGCTGGAAGCCTCGGCCAAGACGATCGTATTGTTGGGGCCGCGGGCGTCGAGCGCGATGGCCACGTGGCAGGCGGGCATGTTCGGCAGATATTTGAGCATCCACAGAGGGTACAACTCGCTGATCGCCCGCTCGTCCCAGCGGGTCATGTCGAACCGTTTGTCTTCGATGCAGCAGCGAAATGCATTGACCAGCTCGTCGGGCTCGACTTGGATCATGTCGGCGCCGAACACCACGCCAAATCGATCGGGCGAGATTCCCGACGTGCTCAGACTGGCCTCTTGAGCCGCCATTTGCGCCGAGGCGAAGGCAAGCTGAATGCCCCGCGACATGACTTTCAAGCTCTTGCGCGGAGTGACATATTGCTTGGCGTCGAAATCGACGACTTCGGCCCCCACGCGGATCGGATACTCCGGCGTGTCGAACAGCCCCAGGCTGCGGACCCCGCTCTGGCCGGTCTCCAGGGCGCACTGAAAGGCCTCGAAGCCGATGCCGATCGGGCTGGTTACTCCAATGCCAGTGATAACGACTTGCGGCCGAGGTGAAATCATGAGGTCAGGGATTTGCTATCGAGCAAGCAGGATTTCCGAAGGACACGCTTAGCGCCGGTTCATGGCCGCCACGCTTGCATCGCCCGCAGGAAGCGCGCGAGTCGCCGGCCTGGCCGCCGGGCCTAAACGTCAACGGTTGAGCAGGTTAGAACCGCCACCGCCGCGCCCGTCGACCACTGGCCATGTTAGCCGTTGGATTTACCCCTCACAAGCAGGCACCCGACATGCCGGCGCGCAGATTGCACCGATCGTGGCAGATCTGGTCCGGAATTGGATGCAAATTGGCCGATACGAGGATAACACTGTAGCTGCCGAGTCGCCGCCAGTGGCAGCGGTGCTTGCGTCACGGATGTCAAAGGGATCGAGCCGCTCGATTCCGACAACGGCCCGACATCCAGCATGGTGGCGTAACCTTCCGCTCGAATTCCCCCAGCAATATCAGCTCCCAAAGGGCCCTCTCCGATGGCAGAGACTGTCGATGCGCCGGCACGTCTTTCGTTGGCGCAAACCAGGCATATCGTCAAGGACCTGTTCGATCCCAACCCGGCGATTTACTGGGCCGATTTTCTGTTGTCGACGTTTGCCGGCATGGCCGCCTTCGGCTTGGTGCGACGGGTGTTGACCCCCTTCTCGATCGAGCAGGGCCTGATGTTCGTAGTCTGCGGGCTGTGCTTTTATCGCGCGGTGCTTTTCACGCACGAATTGACTCACATGCGCGACAAGACGTTTGGCGCGTTTCGAATTGTCTGGAATCTATTGATCGGCATTCCCTTCCTGATGCCGAGTTTCACGTACTACACGCACGTGGAACATCACATGCGTAAGCATTTTTCCACGCGCGAGGACGGCGAATACCTGCCCCTGGCCACGACTTCGCCCTGGCACATTCTGTTGTATTTGTGCCAGCCGTTCGTGATCCCGATTCTTGCCGTGGTGCGATTCTTGGTTTTGTCGCCGATTTCTTGGCTGAGCCCCGCGTTTCGCGACTTCGTGCATCGCCGGGCTTCGTCGATGGTCATGGACCCCAGCTACATTCGTCCGCTGCCGACGCGCAAGGTGCTGCGGATCTTCCGCACGCAAGAGGCGCTGTGCTTCGCCTGGACGGCCGGCGTCGCCACGCTGCTCATCACGCGGACGATTCCCATTGGCTTTCTGCTTACGGTGTATCCGCTGAGCGTGATGATCTTGCTGCTCAATTCGATCCGCACGCTGGGCGCGCACCGCTATATAAACGATGGCGGCGAAGTGACCTTTCTCGACCAGTTGCTCGATTCGGTCAACTATCCGCGGCATTCGCTGACCGCGTCGCTGTGGGCGCCAGTGGGCCTGCGGTTCCATGCGTTGCATCACTTGTTTCCCTCGCTGCCGTACCACAACCTGGCACGCGCCCACGCGCGGCTGATGGCCGAACTGCCGGCGGATTCGCCCTATCGGTTGACCGAGAGCCCCAGCTTGACCGCGTCGTTCGTGCAGTTGTGGCGCACGTCGCGCGCCGCGAGCGTCGAGAAGGAGCGTTATCGCGTGCCTGCCCGACCGCATCAGGCAGTCAATTCGGCGCAAGGCTTGACGAGCGCCCGCTAGGGCTCGTTAGGGGTTACACTCGACCGCTCGGCTGGCCACGCTTTGACGCCGCGCGCCCTTTTTCCGAATGCTTGAAATCCACCCGCGACCGGCATACACTCAACCGGTGACACGCGGGCGTAGCTCAGTTGGCAGAGCGCTAGCTTCCCAAGCTGGATGTCGAGGGTTCGAATCCCTTCGCCCGCTTTCAATTGACACAAAATAGGATATTTCCTACAACACAGGAATGCAACCAGTGATTTCCGACGAAAAAGCCCTGGAAAACATCGCAGCGAACGTTCGTCGCTTGCGTGGAGATCGGAGCTTTGGTGAGATCGCAAGGGCCTGTTCTACCAAGGATTGGCGGGCATACCCGGCCACAATTCAACAAATCGAGAGTGGCCGATGCATGCCGGGGTCGGGATTGCTGGCACGAGTCGCCGAAGCGCTAGGAGTAACAACCGACGATCTTCTGGCTGAGCCGCCGAAACGAAATGGACGACGAGCCTCTTAGAATCGTAGGATTTATCCTATTGACAACGCCGTAGGAAATATACTACGTTAAGCCCATCGTGATTGATGGACGTTTCTCGCGGGCCGTTCTTGCCCGCTGAAAACGCAAAACGGATGTTTGCGTATCTCTCGGGGTTTTCAGGTTGTGATCCGCGAATGGACGCCAATTGTCGCGAATGTTATTACTTTCCGGATTCGCGTTCATTCGCGTCTATTCGCGGTCCCTCGGTGCTCTCTGTGTCTTCTGTGGCAAGATGTTTCCCGCTCAATCGTTCCTCTTTTCAGGGGCTTAAGACTTCGTCGCGCAACCTGGTCTTCAGCCGCCGATCGTCGCAATTTGCGCCTTGTGCTATAATGGGTCGCGGTCCATTGATCAGTCGCCGCGGGCTGTCGGGCGATTGATTTTCGAATCGATCGATCGGGCTGCCGTGAGTCGATCCGCATGCGTTGCAAACGCGCGGGACGGTGGCGACGCTCCGAAACCATTGATTGGGAGTCCATACGATGGGCTTTAAATTCGGCATTGGCCGCACTAACAAATCTTACCGCGATTACTCGCAGTTCGAACTTCGCACCATGTGGGAAGTCGGAGAAGCTTCTCGCGTGTTTAAGAGCCTTTTCAACGAAGTCCTGCTCAGTTTTGTGTTGCGCGTGGAGACCGTGTTCTCACCGCCGGCGTCGATCGGATTGTTATTTGACTTTGCTCAAGGCAAGCGCGATGAATTCTTGCGCCTGATCGATGAACGGGCTTTTCCGCCGAAAACGTTCCAAGAGGCCATGACAGCCGAATTCGTCCCCAAAATTCTGGTCCCAGACAATCCAGGTGTCCAACACCGAGACGCTTGGTGGCGACAAGCAGCGGCCGGCGCCGCAATCGGCGCCAGCTTCCGCCAAGCGGGAACCGAAACCAGCATGCACATTGCCATCTCCCCGACGCAAGCCGACGTGCACGTCGATCGCAGCGCCTTTATCGTCAACCAGGACGGATATACGCATTGGGACCTGAATAAACTGCTGGGCCACTTTGTCCTCGATTTGGCGGGCGACAAACTCCCCTGGATACTTCCCTCCGTAGCCTACGTGAATAAGCACAACCGACCGATCTTTCAAGCCACCTTAGGCCCGTGGATCGGCGTCGATCTGCCATCGAAGGAGAATGGACTTGATCGCACCGCCTTAAGGATTGGCCTGGCGATAACGGGCAGGTACGAGTGGCCCTGGTAACACCGACCAGGTCCAGCCGCCGAGGACGCGCTTCTCTAATTCCCGCGAGTACTTAGAGGCTATCCGGATACTGGCATTGCCATAAATCGGGGATTCATCGAGATTTTGTGCATTCTCTCGCCGGCCCCCGGAGTGCACGATCATGCGGTTCAAAACAGCCCCTCGCAAAGCGTATCCCTCGGATCTCACGG
>JANNQN010000037.1:0-10464 GCA_031400775.1 Planctomycetia bacterium
CGACCTGCTGCTCCGCGGAAACCAAGGGAGCCATCGCGCGCCAATACGACGGCGCGGCGTCGAACGTGCGACCGACGTAGATCAACGTTCGGCCTGGACGCTCCGCCAGCCACTCGTCGAACCACTCGATGACCTCGGGCGATGGCGCGGCGTAGTCGTCGGGAAACCACACGATTGCGTCGACCGATTCCATATCCGAAGTGATCAGCGTGCGGCGGAAGGCGACCGTGTGACCCGCCGCCGAGAACATGCCGGCCAACACATCGGTGCCGTTGACGCTGGCGCCAATCAGCGGGACCTGCGATTGGCCGTAATACGCCGGCAAAACGGCTTCGGCGCAGCCGGCGATCAACACGAGCGAGCCGCACAGTGCGGCCCGAATACGCCGTGCGACACGCAGGCTGCCGATATCGGTGGTGCATGGTGTTTTCATGTGCCACCCCGCGATACGAGTTGCTCGAACAGGGGCAATTGGCTCCAGCAGGCCTCGAAGCCAGCGCGGTCCAAGGCGCGGCGACCGAAGAAAACGTCCTCGAAGGCGGTCATGGTCAATTCCAAGGGCGGCCGCAGTGGCGGCGACTTGCCGAGCTCGCGCAAGTACTGGCGATTGGTCTTGCCCTTGGCCAGCCGGATCATGGCGAAGCGGTCGAGCTCGACCAACTGATAGCTGAACAAATAGATGATGGCCTCGCTATAATTGCCCTCTTGGTAGTGCCGGCGCGCTTCGCCCAGCAAGTCGCCGCGCGAGCGATCGGTCATGAACGGCAGCGATTCAACAGCTGCGCGGTGCGCCGGTGCCGCCGCCTTCTTGGGATCGACCTGCCGACGGGTGCGATTGCGCACGGTATACACGATGAAAGCGACAAGTGCCACGAGCGTTACCGTCAGTATTCCCCAGGCCAGGTAGCGGAGAAACTCGCCATCGAACTCGAGCGGCTTCCGCGTTGCGGGCGTAGGCGGCAGCGTGAGCGGTCGAAGCGTGTCGCGCTCGGCGTCGTACCAGGTATATCTCCCCTGCTCAAACGCCTCGTGGCCGGCGTCAACCGATCCAGGCGCTTCGGCGGCGCAGGCCGGCGATGGCTGCACGCCAATCGCGACGACCGCGACATAAAAAACCATCGTCGCGACAACTCGCTCCAAGTTCCGCGCTTCGATGCTCATCCGATCTGCCTCGTCAGGCGTTCTCGCTGAGCGCGCAAAAACAACTCAACCTCCCAGCCTTCGTTGCGGATTCGCTGATCGAGATAGCTCAAAAAACGGGCCACGGTGAAGTACACGACCACGATCCACAGCACCGCCTGAAAGGCGGCCGAATCGGCGACCTGGCCGGCCTCAAAACCCAACAGCAAGGCCAACAGCACCCGTTGGGTGACATAGAGCGCCACGACCAGCAGCGGGGCGAGAATCATCGTGCCCAGGCCGCGCAACAAGAACTCACCGCTATTGCCCCGGTGCAGTAGTCCGTTACGCGCCAAGGTCGAGATCTGTCCCGGTCGCCCCACGAGCGGATTGCGTTCGAGCAGGATCACTTCGTTCAAAAAGGGCCACAGCACGTAGGGAATAATCCAGGTGATGACCGGCACGATCAGGACCGTTCGCAACACGACCTGCAACAACAGTAGTTGCGGCAGACAGCTCAAGAAATCCCGCGCGATCCGTCCGCCGCGCGGTTTGTCCACGAACAGGGCTTGTCCCAGGTAAAGCGTCAACGGCGCGGTCGCCAACGGCGCTTCGATCATCACCAGCAGCACCGCCCAATACCAGGTGATGCCCCAATTCTCTTGCAGAAATGCGTCGCCGGCCTGCCAGCTCAGTAGCCAGTGGTTCAACAGCGCGAAGGGAAGTATCCCGGCCAGCGCGCTTGCGGCCAGCCGACCGCCGTGCCGGCCGGCGACGTGTAGCGCCAGGTCGAGGTTCTCGAGCCAGGTGCGTTCACAGATTGCGATGCGAGCTTGATCGAGTTGCACGGTTAGCGCCTCGCCGCCAGTCCCAGGCCCACGACGTAAAATGCCAGCAAGAGGGCGGTGAGCACGGCCACGGCGGCCTTAAGAACGTAGGGAGCGGCCGAG
The DNA here is from genome assembly GCA_031400775.1 of Planctomycetia bacterium. Classification (GTDB taxonomy): domain Bacteria; phylum Planctomycetota; class Planctomycetia; order Pirellulales; family PALSA-1355; genus PALSA-1355. The sequence continues at coordinate 2,070 of JANNQN010000037.1, forward strand.
GGAGACACGAATCCTTCGATCACCGCGGCCAGGCAAAACAGCACTACGGCGGCTGCCACCATCGGACCGGCGAGCACGGCCGCGCGCCGCAGCGACGCCATCCGCTCCAGCCCGCCGGTGGAAATCAGCGAAAACCCCAAGCGCATACCGGCCCCGGATGCAAAGACGATCGCCGTCAGCTCGAACGGCCCGTGCGCGGTCACGAACTGCAAGAAGTTATCGCGCTGCGGCACGGTGAGCATGTGGCCGAACACGGCGCCCAACTGCACGGCGTTGGAGAGGGTGATGAACAGCCCGCCGACGCCGAGCAACAGTCCGCCGGCAAAACAGCGCAGCCCGATGCCGGCGTTGTTCAGCACGTAAAATCCGGTCATCGCGGTATTGGTGTCGACGTCGCGACCGACGAGCGGAGCCGAATAGCTGGCTTCCATGCTGGCCATCGTGACTTCGCCGATCACCTGTTCGGCATAGGGGCGCGAGGCATATCCGAGCCACATGGAAAGGCCGAACGCGCCCCAAAAAATGACGAAGGCCAGCCACAGCGTTCGATCGGACAGCATGCGACGCGGCAGCTCGACGAACATTTCGTGGCTCCAATCGCGAAAGCGAAACGTCTGGCTGCGATACAGTTGATTGTGCGCCCGGCCCACCAGGGCGTGCAAATAACCGACCGTGTCGGGCGGAAGTTGATAGGCGTCGGCCAGGGCCAGATCGGCGCAGGCCGCTCGATAGAGGCTGGCGAAGCGCGAAACCGCCGCCGCGCCCATCCGCCTGGGGCCGCGCCGTTCCAATTCAAGGCAAAGCGACTCCAAATCGCGCCACCCGTCGCGCCGCTGTTCCAGAAGCTGAGCGACTTTCATGTCTGCGCCGCCTCCGCGATCTCGCTCGGTGCTTCCGCTTCGACACCGGGTCGATCGGCGATGAACTTGCGATAGTACAGCGCGCACAACAGCAAGTCGGGATTCGTGTCGGCAGGCAGTCCCAAGCGCTGGCCCAACGGCCCGGCCAGCGTGCTGGCGATTTCATAGCGCCGCGCCGCCGAGAACAGCTTCCGCCTGGCGACGTACACCGAAAGCGCGTGGGCCATGGCGCGGTTGGGCGAAAATTCGATGGGCAACGACTGCGAAAAGCGGATCACCTCGGCGTCGTTGACGCGCACGAGTCCCCCCAGCACGCGACGCTTCTCGACAACCACGATCGTGCCGCACGCCAGGTCGCCCAGTCGTTGAAAACGTTCGGTGGCGGCCATCACGACCAGCCCCAGCACGTACAGCGGGATGCCAACTCCCACGATCGGCATGGCGTCGACGTCGCGCAATACATTGCGCAGTACGGCCTGCAAGGCGTTGATTGGCTGGCCCTCGACGGTCAACACGCGCAAACCCAGCAGCCGCTTGCCCGGCGTCTGGCCGTTCCAGACGGTCTCGAAGAACCCGCCGTAAAACCAAGAAAGGCCAAACCAGGTCACGAGGATCACGCTCAGGCCAACGCCGTCGGCGCCGATCGCGAAAAACGACGTACACACGAGAAACACCAGAAACATCGTCCCGGCGCGCAGCAGCAAATCGACGGCGAAGGCCGGCAAGCGGCGAAAGGGCCCGGCCAGCACGTAGGAAAACGCGATGTTCTCGGGAGTCGCAATTTCGTAGCGCGAATCGAGTTGTCGCGGCGGCTTGGGCATTCGGCCATTATTCGCCGCCGCGGCCAATGCGGCAAGCGCGCTGGGGTTTGGGGATTGGAGAAGGTCGAGGCGTTGTTCCGGTCCTTCAACCAGCAACGCGGCACTGACCATTCAGTTCCAACCCCCAGCCCCCAATCCCCAAACCCCTCCTCACGCTCCCTTGTCAGCGGAAAAACGCAAGTTACAGTTGCGAGTACTACGAGTTATGCCCATCCCCGGCCCAAGGAAATCGACATCATGCGACTGGCAGGCAAAACAGCGGTAATCACCGGTGGCGCCACGGGCATCGGCCAGGCCATCGCCACGGTCTTTGCTCAGGAAGGTTGCCGCGTGGCCATCGCGGGTCGCCGCGAGGACAAGCTGCGCCGCGCCGCCAGCGCCTGGACCGGCGAGCCCAAGATTCTCACGCACACGGTCGACGTCGCCGATCGCACGAGCGTCGTGGAACTGTTCCGCTGGGCGCAACAAACCTTGGGCCACGTCGACATCCTGGTGAACAACGCCGGCATCAACACGCCCAAACGCACGATGGCCGACATGCCGCCGGAGACGTGGGACGAAGTGATGGCGATCAACGCCACGGGCACCTACAACTGCATGCACGCCGTGCTGCCGCTCATGCGGGCCCGCAAGGACGGATTGATCATCAACATGGACTCGATCTCGGGCCAGCGCGCCAGCGTGCTGGGGGGCGTGGCTTATTGCGCGTCGAAGTTTGCAATGACGGCGCTGGGCACCTGCGTGGCGCTCGAGGAAGGGGGCAACGGCATTCGCGTGACCAGCATATGCCCCGGCGAAGTCGACACGCCGCTGCTCGAAGGGCGCCCCACGCCGGTCAGCGCCGAGCACCGCGCGCGGATTCTGCAGCCGGAAGACGTCGCGGCCGCCGCGCTGATGGTGGCCTGCCTGCCCCCGCGCGCCCACGTGTACGAGCTGGTCATCAAGCCGACCTGGCAGGAGTTTTCGTGACGCGCTTGAAGAGGCCGCGCGCCACTCGAGGCGTGCGACCGAATTCTATTCCACGCGCCAGGTTTCGCCGCTGTTGAAGAGGGTTTGCAGGTCGCCTTTGCCGCGCTTCTGGGCGGCGGCGATCTGTTCGCTCAGCCGTTCTTCGTAACGCGGGGCGTCGATCGAGCGGTACACGCCGATCGGCTCAGGGAAGTCTGGGTGGCTCATGCGGCTCAGCAAATAGGCCAAGGTCGGCTCGGCGGCCTGCTCGTCGTGGAACAGCAGGTCGTCTTCCGAAATGCCCTTACCCAATTCGACCACCTCGGGCGTGATGCCGTTCAGGCGGATGCCCTTGTCGCGGTTCTTGCCGAAGATCAGCGGCTTGCCGTGCTCTAGCTCCAAGGTTGCGTCGGCCTTCACGTCGCGGCCGGTGGCATAATCGAAAGCGCCGTCGTTAAACACGTTGCAATTCTGGTACACCTCGACGAACGACGTGCCCACGTGCTCGGCCGCGCGTTTCAGCACCATCGAGAGGTGCTTGATGTTCACGTCGATCGAACGCGCCACGAACGTGGCCTCGCAGCCGATCGCCACCGACAAGGGATGCAGAGGATTGTCGATCACGCCGTTGGGCGTGCTCTTGGTCACTTGACCCAACACCGAGGTGGGCGAGTACTGCCCCTTGGTCAGTCCGTAAATACGGTTGTTGAACAGCACGATGTTGATATCCAGATTGCGCCGGATGCAGTGCATCAGGTGATTGCCGCCGATCGACAGGGCATCGCCGTCGCCGGTGATCACCCAAACGGACAAATCGGGCCGCGCCACCTTAACGCCCGAGGCAATGGCCGGCGCCCGGCCGTGAATCGAGTGGATGCCGTAGGTGTTCACGTAATAGGGAAATCGGCTGGAGCAGCCGATTCCCGAAACGAACACCGTCTTTTCCGGCGGCACGCCCAACGTGGGCAATACCTTTTTCATCTGGGCCAGGATGGAGTAATCGCCACAGCCGGGGCACCAGCGAACTTCCTGGTCGCTGGCAAAGTCTCCGGGTGTGAGTACCGGCAGCGCTGTTTCAGTGCTCATTCTCGACTCTCTGGTTGTAACTGTTACGTGGGCCTGAATTACTTCAGCATTTCTTCGATCTTCTCGGTCACTTCGCGGATGGCAAACGGCTTGCCTTGAATTTTGTTCAGCCCGATGGCGTCGACCAGAAACTGGGCGCGGATCACCATACGCAACTGGCCGCGATTCAGCTCGGGTATCAAGACCTTGTCGAAGCGGCTGATGATCTCGCCAAGATTGGATGGAAACGGATTCAAATAGCGCAAGTGCACGTGCGAGACCGAGCGGCCCCGGCTCTGCGCCGCTCGCACCGCGGTGGCACAAGCGCCGTAGGTTCCGCCCCAACTAATCACCAGCAGCTTGCCGCTCGTGGGGCCGTCGATCGCCTGCGGCGGAATGTCGTTGGCCACCAGGGCGACCTTGCGCGCCCGCAGATTGACCATGTGCTCGTGATTGGCCGGCTCGTAGTTCACATTGCCCGTGATGTCTTGCTTCTCCAAGCCGCCGATACGGTGCATCAGCCCTGGCGTGCCGGGCAAAGCCCAGGGCCGCGCCAGTCGCTCGTCGCGGGCGTAGGGCATGAAGGTTTCGCCGTTCTCCTTAGGCCCCGGGTGCGAGACGTGGATCTGCGGCAGGTTGTCGACCTCCGGCACATTCCAGGGCTCGGCGCCGTTGGCGATATAGCCGTCGGTCAGGATGAACACGGGCGTCATGTACCGCACGGCGATCCGCCAGGCGTCGAAGGCCGCGTTGAAGCAATCGGCAGGGCTCGAGGCGGCCACGATCGGCACGGGGCATTCGCCGTTGCGGCCGAACAGAGCCTGCAACAAGTCGGCTTGTTCGGTCTTGGTCGGCAGTCCCGTGCTGGGGCCGCCGCGCTGTACGTTGATAATCAACAATGGAAGCTCTGTCATGACCGCCAGCCCGATGGCTTCGGTTTTAAGCGCGATGCCTGGACCGCTCGAGGCGGTCACGCCCATGGCGCCGGCGAAAGCAGCTCCCAGAGCCGAGGTGACGGCGGCGATCTCGTCTTCCGCCTGAAACGTTCGCACGCCAAAGTTCTTGTGCCGGACCAGCTCGTGCAAAATATCGCTGGCCGGGGTGATCGGGTAGCTGCCGTAGAAAATCTCGCACCCGCTGCGCTGGGCGGCGGCCACGAGGCCCCAGGCCAGGGCCTGATTACCCGTGATGTTGCGATACAAGCCCGGCTTCAGTTCGGCCTTGCTGACCATGAACTGGCTGGCCATGGCGTCGGTGGTTTCGCCATAGTTGTAGCCGGCCTTGAGTGCCCGGCGGTTGGCCTCGGCCACGGCGGGCATCTTGCCGAATTTTTCGTCGATGTAGCGCATCGTCGGCTCAAGCGAGCGATCGTAGAGCCAGAAGGTGAGCCCCATGGCGTAGAAGTTGCGGCAGCGGTCGCTCTCCTTCAGTCCTAGCCCCAAGCCTTCAACGGCCAGCCGAGTCAAGCGCGTCATTTCGACCGGAAACAGTTGATAGCCGTCCAAGCTGCCATCGTCCAACGGGCTGTTTTTGTAGCCCGCCTGGGCCATGCCTTTTTCGTCAAACGCGTCTTTGTTGACGATCAGAATGCCGCCGGTCACCAGATCGACCAGGTTGGTCACTAGCGCCGCCGGGTTCATCGCCACCAGCGCGTCGACCTGGTCGCCGGGAGTAAAGATTTCGGTGCTGGCAAAGCGGATCTGGAAACCGCTCACGCCCGCCTTGGTGCCTCGCGGAGCTCGAATTTCGGCCGGAAAATCGGGAAACGTGGCGATGTCGTTGCCGGCTAATGCCGAGGTGTTGGTCAATTGCGTGCCGGCCAATTGCATGCCGTCGCCCGAATCGCCGCAGAAGCGAACCGTGGCGGCATCGAGCTCGACGATTGATTTTGTGCGGGTAATGGTGGCCATGAGCTGGATGTGGTTCCTTCTGCGATCAGAAAATCGCCGGCCGGGTCAGGCCCGGTAGCGGGGCGTTCAATCGGGAGATACTCTCATTGCATGGTTGGTCCAAGGGCGCCGCATCTCAGCCGCGGGATTCTGGGCGCGGCTTCATTTTTTGAAGTGAAAACACTTCCAAAAGGATCTGCAAGCGGAGCCCAGCGTCGCGCAAGATCGCTCGGCCGAACGAGCGGCCAACACGCCGCGGCGGCAATTTGCTTGCCAGCGCGACGCGAAGCCAAAAGCCGCAACCGGAGTTCGCCCAATTCGGACCAATAGCCCAATTCGGACCAATAGCCCAGCGCGACCCGGTGGCGAAAGGAGGGCTGCGAACCGGCGGCGACCACGCGAGAAAGCTCGCGCGGCACCCTGCCCGGATGGAAAGTTCCGTTTGAACTCGAAGTTCACCGCACGCCTGGCACAAGCTAAAGAAGGCTCAGTTCCGAGACGCCACCACGCTGTCCGGAGCATGTCGGGCCAAGCAGCGCCCGGCGAGGGATTCTATCGCACATGCTCCTCAACTAATGTACCACCCCCTACAACCTCCGGCAAGCACAACGCCAGATGGCGAATCCGTACGACCTGCGGCTCGTCAAAACCGGCAATTTCCACGATTATTCCGGCAATTCCGGAGCGCGCGAGCGACGGTCGGGAGAAGCGTAAAACTGGCTCAGATCGATGCCGCCCTTAGCCTCTTCCTCGACCAGCTTCAAGCGCGCCTCGAGCCGCTCGACCCGCCGCACGAGCAGCGGAATCAATTGCGGCGACTCGTCGCTCTTTGGCGGCCGGGGCACGTCGGGATAGCCCAGGTGCCGATGCAGCGCGCCAAACAGCAACAACGGATCTTTGCCGCGGTTGGCCAACGCGATCCGCCCTTCCCCTTCGCCGAATAGGACGGGCCGCTCGGCGGCTTGCGGATCGTCTCCGCCGGCCTGGGCCAACTGGCGGCGGCGATAGTGCTCGCTGCGGACGAAAATCAGGTCGGCGAAATCCACCAGCCCGATCTGATGTCGCACCAGACCGATCCATTCCTTCCAGGCATGGTCGAATTCGACGTCGCCGGCAATGGCCTGCAACCCGCGGTCATAGTGCAAGCGGTTGCGCGAGATCGATTCGAACTCATAGAGAAAGATGCCCTGCGCCGTGGCGCCTTCGGCGCGGTAGCGGGCCTCGCGGGCCAGGATCTCCATCGCCATGACCATGTCGAAGCGGCCGCGGTCGTTCTCCGCTTCGGCCACGACGAACGTCTGAAACGGCGTGAAGTAGTGGCCCAACTGCGCCATCGCCGTGTGAAAGACGCCGTTGAGCTTCAACTCGCCGTTCAAAAAGTCGATCGCCAAGGGCAGCCGGGTCGTCGACAGGATCTCTTCCCGCACAGTCGCCAGCAGTTCCTGCGTCGACAGACCCGTTTGCTGCCGCCCGGCAATCGCCGAGAAGAAATGAGCCTGTTCGATATATTCTTCGCGTTCCAGCATGCTCGAAATGGGCTCCCGACCGCGCTTCGCTGCAATCCGCTCGTGCGGGCGACATGCCGGGCGGACCGAAACAGCCGCGCCCTGGCATAGCAACGGTACCGACCTATAATAACACCTGTTGGCGCGCGATGATGCCATTTTGTCGGGGCCAATTTGTCGCGCCGATTGCGGGCCTGCTTGCCCTGTTTTTGTCGGCCGATTCCTCACTCAGCAGGATACCTCGTACCGTGGGCGGAAATTTCTCGACGATCGAAGCCGCCATCGAGGCCATCGCCCGCGGCGAAATCATCATCGTGGTCGATGCCGAAGACCGCGAGAACGAAGGCGATTTCATCTGCGCCGCCGAAAAGGTGACGCCCGAGATCGTCAACTTCATGATCACCCACGGCCGCGGCCAGCTCTGCATGCCGATCCTGCCCGAGGTTTCGGAGCGGCTCAAGCTGGCCCCGATGGTCGAGGCCAACACGTCGTTCCTGGGCACCTCCTATACCGTGCCGGTCGACCACAAGAGCTGCCGCACCGGCATCACGGCGCAGGAACGGGCGCTGACGATTCGCTCGATCATCGATCCGGCCAGCAAGCCGTCGGACTTCGTGCGTCCCGGACACCTGTTTCCGTTGGTTGCGAAGGAGGGGGGCGTGCTCCGCCGCGCCGGCCATACCGAAGCCACGGTCGACCTGGCGCGCCTGGCCGGACTCAGCGCCGGCGGAGCGCTGTGCGAGGTGCTCGGTCCCAACGGCGACCGCGCCACGCGCGACGCGCTGTTTGTGCTGGCGGCCGAGCACGATTTGCAAATCATCTCGATCGAAGAGCTGATCCGTTACCGCCGCTTGCGCGAGAAGCTCGTCTATCGCGTCACGGAAGCGCGGCTGCCCACGCGGCACGGCGAATTCAAGCTGATTTTCTACGGCGTGAAGTACGAGGCGCAGCAGCCGTTCGTGCTGGTCATGGGCGAGCCCGACAAGGGGCCGGTGCCGCTCGTGCGGTTGCACTCGGCCTGCTTCACCGGCGACGTGCTTGCCTCGTTGCGCTGCGATTGCGGCGACCAGTTGAACATGGCGCTGGAGATGATTGCCAGCGAAGGATCGGGCGTGCTCGTGTATCTGCCGCAAGAGGGGCGCGGCATCGGACTGGTCGAGAAGATCAAGGCTTATGCCCTGCAAGATCAGGGGCTCGATACGGTCGAGGCCAACCTGGCCCTGGGTTATAAAGTCGATACCCGCGATTACGGCATCGGCATTCAACTGCTCAAGGACCTGGGTCTCACCAAGGTCCGCCTACTGACC
>JANNQN010000038.1:0-23850 GCA_031400775.1 Planctomycetia bacterium
CAAAACCACCAACACCAACCCCACCACCAACACCCAAAGGCACGAACCGGCGGCAACCGGCCAGCCGCTGGCCAGGACCTCCTTGATTTCGCGCCGTTGCGACTCGCTCAGTCCGGGATCTTTCTTCCAGGGATTGATCCAATGCACCTTGAGTTTCTTGGCCGCAATTTCTTTGGCGTGCTCGGCGGCTGTCGCCGAGGGCTTTAGCTCGGGGTCAAATCTCGACGCATAGGGCATCTCCGCCTCGAGGCAGACTCCGTGCTGCTCGAATCCCTTGAGAAGATCATGAAAGAAATGCCCACGATCCTCGGTCTTGTTATCGACGACCTGATTCGAGGCCCAGTTGAGGTATTCCACGCTGAGCGGGGAGCTTCGGCCCAAATGCTTCGACAGCGCAAACTCGAGCGCTCCGGCCGTGACGAACACCGAGCACGTGTTCCGCGCCTCCTGGCTGCGGGGCGTCAAACCGAACTTCAAAAACTGGGGGCGCAAATCGAACTGCCTCGGCAGTGTGGCAAGTTTCCTGGGTGCGGACTTTTCGCTCACCGGCGCCGATTTATCGCTCAGGGGCGGCGGAGCATCGCCCACGGTAATCTGCGCGAACCAACCCATTTCGGGCACGGCATCGGCCGAGCCGTTGGCCAGGTCGGTCGGGTAGAACGTGCCGGCCAGCGTGTATCGCACCTTGTCTCCATCGGCATTGCGGAACAGATATCCCTTGTAGGCCTGAAACGAGGTGGGATCCTTGGGATCGACCATGCGGACGAAGTTGAGCCGCTTGGTGGCGGCGTGATACATGCCGGAGATTGGATTGCCGTAAACAGTCCCGGAAATCTTTCCCCCTTCCTGGACTTCCAGAATGAGATCCCCTTCGAAGCTATCGCCATTAAACTTCCAGCTCCCAGCCGGGACGCTTGTCGGCACCTCCGCCATGCCATGCCGCGGGGCAGTGAGCAGCACACAGAGTGCGGTCGCCCAAACCAACGATTTCATGGTAAGCCCCCCTTGAATGAGCGAGGAAGGTTTTGTCGCGTACCGAATGCCAGTGGCGGTCGCTGACTGGCGCTAAATTGCAATCGGACAAGAGAACCTAGAATCGGGCGATGGCCGCCCGTTTTTTGAGAGCATACCCGCGAGCCTGACACCGCGACAACAAAATTCCGCGGCGGCCGGTTTTAGCGCTATGGATTGCGGAGCGAATTGCGATCGCGGCGCGGCGTGAGTATCGGCAAGAATTCAGACAAATGGGCGATACCGGACTTGAACACCCATCGTATTCCTCGGATAAGACTGGGCTTCACGATTCGCGCAGCGCAGGATTCGGAGCAGTTGGCGCGCGGGAATCCCATTCGGACACCGGTATGGCGGCTGAGGTCGAGGCCTGGCCGACGCTCCCCGTTGCATTCAAGGTCAGCATCCTGGCGATGATCCGGGCGCTGGTTGACGGACGGACTGTATCTCGCGAGCGGACGGTGGGAGTGGGAAGCGCGATGTTTTTGATTGCCGTGCTCGTGTGGCGTTGTCGAGAAAAACTTCGGCTCGGCAGTCTCTGCGTAGATAGTAGTCTAGTGATGTGGTACGTCTTCACTCTCGGGCTTTTGGTCCTGGTAGGGGTTGGGCCAGATCACAACAGGTACGGATGCTCTTCAAACGACCAGTCTGGCTCACTTCGCGTCAGGGGACATTCCTGGGCTGCGGCATCGACCTCCCCAGCCCGGGTTTATCTTTGCTTTGGCATAGTGCCGGAATGGGCTGGATGAACTAGGATTGTCGGGATACGTCCCGTATCGCGGGGGACAATGTCCCCATCTAGGCACGGTACTTGCTGGCAAGTTTAATCATGCGTCGGACGCGCGGTGATGTTTCGATCACGGTCTCAGAATGGGGGGGGCGCCTCATTTTGAGCCCGTCGATAAAGGGGCCCTTGGCTGTGGGGCAGCTATCATGACAAAGAGTGCAAATAGCTTGAGTGCCCGTCGCATGCTGGCAGGATCCCTGGAACTCGTTGCGCCGACTGGACGGGACGTGCTGGTCGTGGAAGATATGCCCGCCACCCAAAAACTCTTGCAGAGCGTGCTTGAGTCCGCCGGACACCGGGTGCGGTTGGCCGACAACGGCTTGGCCGCCATCCTGCAATATTTCGAGCGCCGCCCTGATGTGATTCTCATGGACGTGCAAATGCCCATATTGGATGGACTGCAGACGACGGCAATTCTGCGCGTCTTTGAGATAGATTCACCACAGGTCCCCATCATTATCGTCACGGCCGAGAAAGCGACGGGGTATCGCGAACGCTGCCTGGCAGCCGGCGCGGACGAATTCGTCGCCAAACCGTTCGACACACTGCTGATTCCGCGGCTGATTGACAAACTATGCGCGCGGGCGCGCGCCGCGACATTAACCGCGCCTCCGGAGCCTCCTCATTTTCAGAATCATGGACCGATCATTGATTTTCCGGCCGCGCTCGTGCGATTAGGTGGCGATAATCGCCTGCTGCGAGTGTTGGTCGGATACTTTCTGGAAGACTTTCCAGGACTGGTGCGCACGGCCCGCGAAGGTTTGGCAAAGAGGGATTGGCCGAGCGTTCAGCGCGCAGCGCACAGCCTGAAGGGGCTTTCGGCCAATTTTACGGCCGAACCTGCCGTGCGGACTTTGCAAGCTGTCGAGACAAGCTGCTCGCTGCAGAACGCCGAAACGACCACCAAGCTCATGCGGGTCGCGGAGGGCGAAATTGGCCGACTGCTGTCAGCACTGGCCGAGCAATATTCCACGATCAACGGTGTCGACGCGGCGTAATCCGTAAACGCGCGTCTGCCTTCGCACCGCGATGATGATTCAATCCCCGTCGGCCTCGTCTCCGTCGCCAGGGTCTACATTGATCTGGCGATCGATCGAAAGTCCGAGGGTGCGGATCTTATTGCGGAGGCTGCCACGAGTGATACCCAGCTTCTTGGCGGAGCGCGAGAAGTTCCCCTGCGTCTGGCGCAGCACGTGGGTCAGCAAATAGCGATCGAGCGCTGCCACGGCTTCTGCATAGACGTTCTCGTCACCATGGGCCAATATCCGGTCAATCGACGCGGTGAGGTCGTGCCGCTCGTCGCCAGGCTCTTCCTCACCAGCGGCGGGCGCGGCGTGGACCACCGGCGGCAGAAACTCCGGGAGCAGGACCGGCCCCACCGTGCTCAGCAATCCCTGCCGCACAACATTTTCTAACTCGCGAATATTGCCCGGCCAGTGGTACTTGAGCAGCATATCCAGAGCTTCGGGCGAGATGCCCTGCACGTCCTTCGATAGGGCGCGGGCGTAACGACGAAGGAAATAATCAAGCAGCAGCGGCACGTCGGTTGACCGCTCGCGCAGTGGTGGCAAGTGGATCATGAATCCGCTCAGCCGGTAGTACAGATCCGCGCGGAATTCGCGGGCATCGGTCATCTTTTCCAGGTCGCAGTTCGTGGCAGTAATCAGGCGCACATCCGTCGAAATGGTCTGGCCGCCACCCACGCGCTCGAACACCTGCTGCTGAAGCACCCGCAGCATCTTGGCCTGCAAGAGGAGCGACATATCGCCCACCTCGTCCAAGAAGAGCGTGCCCCCGTTGCACTGCTCAAACTTGCCGATCCGGCGTTGATCCGCGCCGGTGAAGGAGCCCTTTTCGTGGCCAAACAGCTCGCTCTCCAAGAGCGCGTCTGGGATTGCCGCGCAATTGACCGCCAGAAAGGGCCGGTCCGCCCGCTGGCTGTGTTGGTAAATGGCGCGGGCGACCAGCTCCTTGCCGGTGCCGCTTTCGCCCCGGATGAGGACGGTGACGTTTTGCGAGGCCACGCGGCCGATTGCCTTGTAGACCTCCTGCATTGTCGGACTGCGACCGACCAATCGATCTGATTTATCGTCGGTAGTCTTTGTGCCCGGCACCGAGACGGGCACATTCATTAGTCGGCGGATATCGAGCGCCTGGCCGACCAGCTTTTGCAACACCGCCAGATCGAGCGGTTTCATGACAAAGTTGTAGGCGCCCAACGACATCGCCTGGATGGCTGTGTCGCTGGAATCGAGCGAGGTGATAAAGATCACCGGCAGCTTGGGATCGAGCGCCTGAAAGGCCCGAAAGGCCTCCAAGCCCGAGATCCCGGGGAGCAGAATATCCAGCAGCACGGCGTCGGGACGCTTTTGGCGGACGATCTCAATGCCGTCTTCGGCGTTCGCCGCCTCCAGCACCTCGACGTCTGAGCCCGCGAACGCTTCGCGAACCAGGTGCCGAACCGAGCGATCATCATCGACTAACAGGAGTGTGGGCATAGGGGCGTTTTTTCACTAGGCTTGTGGCGGCGGCAAACGTTCAGGTGCAATGGGCGACGATGCATGCGAGACCAGGAGCATTCTGCCCGATGTCGCGGCGTATGGTAAGGTTGGCTGATGCCAGCCAACAAGCAACCCGCGTGCCGAGTTCTTGGAATCCAATCTGGCTGCCTACGAATCAGCCAAGCTTCGCGGTGGCCTCGCGGTTTTTGGGGCGGCATTTACACTTATCCTGGGGGAGCGATGCACGGTCCATGGGGATCCGTGGGTTTCACCCTATTCGGCTTTGCTCTGACTGGGGGGCCGGGTAGGATGTAAAAGTATCCACAGGCACTTGCGGAAAGGCTGCACCGACCGCATCGGGCGCTGCCGCAGGAAGATCCAGGACTACGGTCATCGACCCGACACCCAAATTAGCGTCTTGGCAGGCCGCCAAGCCCGAGACTGCCTCGCAGACACGGCGCCGCCTATTTGGCGTGGTTGTCGTCAGTTCGGCGGCTCTATTCGCTTTCTTGCTGCTGAGTTCGGTCATCGCCTTTCGCAATTTGCAATTGGTCAGGACCGGCCAGCAAGCCGCGGTGCAGTCGGCCGAAAGCCTGATCAACTTGCAGGCCATGTTCTCCATGCTACAGGACGCTGAGACGGGTCAACGCGGGTTCTTGATCACCGGTGACGAAGCCTACCTGGCACCGTACGAACGGGCGCTTGGTGAGTTGGCCACCTCCCGCGCGCACCTGCGCGCATATGCCGAGGCGCAGCCAGACCTTGGAAAGCACCTCGATGCGCTCGAACAGGCGTCCGATCGCAAAGTGGAGGATTTGAAGACTACGCTCGATGTCTATCGTGCCCAGGGAGCCGACGCGGCTGGGGCCGTCGTCAGGCAGAATGAGGGCAAACGCCACATGGACGCCGTCCGCGGCAGTGTCTCGAAAATCCAGCAGATCGAGTTGCAACGTCGAGAAGGCCTGATCGAGGAGTTTGACTCCAGCGTCGAGTACGCCTTCAGGGCGATGCTGGTTTCCACTGCCATCGGAGCGGGCGTCATCGTGATCAGCTTTTATTTTGCACAGCGACAAATCGCCGCGCGCCACCAATTGGCGAAACACCTGGAAGATGCGAGTAATAACAAGAACGAATTTCTGGCAATGCTGGGTCACGAGCTACGCAACCCGTTGGCGGCCGTGCGAAACGCTGTCGATGTGCTCGACCTGGTGGGCACATTGCCAGAAACCGCCGAAGAAATGCGACAAATCATCGAGCGGCAGTCGAATGTTATGGGGCGCCTGGTGGACGGACTGCTCGACGTCGCTCGAATCTCGCACGGCAAAATCGACCTCCGTAAGACGCGTCTGAATTTGGTCGAGGTTATCGAGCGAACGGTGACAGACGTGCGGAGCGACGTCGTGCGGACAGGGGTTCAGATCGAGATTGAAGCGTCGGAAAACGAAATTTGGATCGACGGCGACGCTACCCGCATCAGTCAGGTGGTGGGCAACCTGCTGCAAAACGCCATCAAGTTTTCCGATCGCTCCGACGTTGTGTTGGTCCAATTGCGCATCACGGGCGAGCGCCAGGCGATGCTCTCCGTCATCGACAAGGGCGTGGGCATGGCCGGCGAAACGCTGGACAAGATCTTTGAACTCTATGCTCAAGGGGAAGGCGCCAGGGAACGCCGCGCCGGCCTGGGCTTGGGCCTGGCCTTGGCCCGAGGACTGGTCGAGCTGCACGGCGGCACGATTGAGGCCCACAGCGCCGGCGTCGGCAAAGGATCGACCTTCATTGTGATGCTCCCGCTCGCGGCACAAGGGGCAATCCACGGAAAGCAGGAGTCCGAGGAAATGGATCGCCGCCACGCGAAATGCCGCGTCGTCGTCATCGACGATCGGCGCGACTCGTCGTTTACCTTGAGGCGGATGTTGGAGCTGTCTGGCCACGAAGTCTACGTGGCCGAGGAAGGACCGTCTGGCGTCGCCTTGGCGCGACAGGTCAAGCCGGACATCGTCCTTTGCGATCTGGACCTGCCAGGGGGCATGTCAGGCTATGACATCGTGCAGGAGCTGCGCGCTCACGAAGAAACTCGCCACGCGTTGATCGTCGCGGTCACAGGACACGCGGAGGCCGAGGCTCGCGAGCGCTCGTTCCAAGCCGGCTTCGATCGACACATGGTCAAGCCGCTTTCGCGAGCGCAGCTCCATGAGATCCTGAAGGCCGTTCCCTGCGACGGAGTCACCCAGCCGCAGGGATCGCCGGCGGCTCAGAGCCCACGCCCCGTGTGATAGCTACCTCTTCATCGTACCTCGGGGATGACAGGGCAAGGACCCTCTCCAGCTCGGGAGCGGCCGGGATGGTCGTCTGGCGACCAGCCGCCCACATCTTCACCGCAAACGCTATTCGTTACGATACGGTAGCGAGTGAGCCGGCCAATCAGCCCGAGTGTTTTCCGGCCCCCAAGAGCTCGTCCACTACGGCAAGTAGCTCCTCCGCGTTGGCGGGCTTGGCAAGCACCCGCTCGATGCCGGCGTCGACTGCTGGGAAGATCGTGTTGATATTGGCGTGCGCGGTCACGAAAACGCCTACTAAGTTGGGGCAGATCTTACGAGCCGCGCGGAAGGTCTCCACGCCGTTCATTCCGGGCATCATGTAGTCGATGACCGCCAGATCGAATGGAGCGCGGGTCACTAACTCCAGGGCGATTTCTCCATCGGCCGCCATCTCGACCACATAGCCGCGGGTGCTTAGTATTCCTGCCACGAGCTGACGTTGACTGGGGTCGTCGTCGACGACCAGGATCTTGGGATTGGACATACATAGCTCTTTGGTGAGGATCTGGAATAGTGAGGGCTTGAAAGAACCCCAACAACTGGTGATAAACCTCGTGCATCTTTCGTGCCATATGCTGGTATGCATGCGGCTATTGAGGGAGAGGCGCCCGAACGGGGTAGTGTCCTGACAGTGAGTTGGTCGGGCATCTACTCGTCGATAAGCCACTGGTCAACCAGAATTGGCTTGTGACGAATGGGCATCCTGCCGTTTTTCGCGCCGTCTCTTACAAGGGCAAGAATTGCGGCGGACAGGGGATCGCCGAACGTAATCGCGCTCCTCGCGTCTAGGCTATCGCCCGATGTTCACGCGGCATTCATGTGCGAGCCGGCCTGCGAGGGCGACAACGGCCTGGCCGCTCGCTCGATGCTTGCGGTATTTCGGGAGGCGTTCGACAGGAAGCGCTGGCATAGTGCAAACCCCTTCCTTAGAGACCAAAACGGTAAGTACCGTTTTTCCGCTCTGAAAATGGGCCGCACTGCCGACCGCCGGCAGATAGTCTACTGTGAGATTTCGGCGGGACTTAGACGAAATGGGCGGCACAGGACTCGAACCTGTGACTTCCACCGTGTGAGGATGGCGCTCTAACCAACTGAGCTAGCCGCCCGGCTAGATGGATCAGTTTATCGGTTCCGCAATTCGCTTGCAACGAACGATGGCAAAAACCAAAGCGACGGCGGGGCAAGGAATTCATCGCGGGAGCCGCTCCACTTCGGCTCCGCGAGGCCCGCTCAGGCCGAATGGCCATTTGAACTGGAAACCTGCAACTCCGACATGAGCAGCAAGTCGAGGATGCTGTAGCTTTCGTCGGACTCATAGACGATGACGGTACGGCCCGAAGGAGACATGGCGACGAAATCTCGATGAGCAACTTCGAACGCGCGCCCGTCGGCCATCCGGATCGTGAAGGGACGAAACGGCTGCTGATGCAGGGTCGCGCGAAATTGATCGGTTGTCATGCGACTACAGTCCCGCCGATCGTGCGTTCGGCTCTGAGTAAATTGGCCCACTTAGATCGGCGTCGAGGGGCTGTCCGCGTGCTGGGCCGTTTGAATCGGCTCTTGCGTGGGCGGCTCGAACTTGGGAGCCGTCGGCTCGTCTTGATCGTCGGCGTTGTAGCGCTGCGCCACGCGCGATGAAGAAGGCTGGGGGTAGGTCGCGGAATCGACCTCGCTCTTGATGTCGTTCAATCCCTTTTTGAACTCGACGAGGCCCTTGCCCAAAGATCGTCCGACCTCGGGAAGCCTTTTGCCGAACAGCAGCACGGCAATCACCAACACGATCAACATTTCCTGCGGGCCTAGCCCAAACATCACAAAACCTCTTCGCTGTTTAGAATCCGCTTCCTGTTTTCCAGCCGAGCAAGCACGTTGATAGAACGCGCGATTAAGTTTCGCGCGGGTTGTCTTTTTCGTCCTCGATTCCCTGCACGCCTTTCTTGAACTCGACCACGCCCTGCCCCAGCGAGCGCATGACGCTCGGCAAGCGGCTGCCAAATAGAATTAGCACGATGAATGCGACGATCAACAACTCTTGAATGCCGAATCCGAGCATGGCAATCACCGCCTGGTTCATGAACACGTTGGCGAACATCGAACCGCCTTGCGTCTGAAGGTGAGAACGGCCGAAGCGGGGAAAAACGGTCTGCGAAAACTGCTTCGGATCAGTTTTCGGCTCGGGCCGTCGGCGCGGCTTGGGCGCAACCGACCTGTCACCTTCAATTCTACTGGCCGCGGAGCCGATGTCAAACCTGCGAAGGTTCGTCAGTAAGGCATTACAACCCGAGGCAATGCCCGTGCCGGCAACTACTTAGTGCGACGCTCGCGGCCGGCGGCCTCGACGTAAAGCGGCAAGAAGCGGTAGTACACCTCCAGGCACAGCGTGGCCAGGGCCGTGCTGTACGCGCGCCCGCCACAGCCGCCCCAAACCGGGTCCGGGTCCCAACTGCCGGCCAGCGGCCCATCGTGCCGCTGAGCGGCAAGCAGGTTGGTTTGCAAGGCTTCGTTCCAGCGCCGCCACGGCTCGCCCTGCAACTGATACATGCCCAGCGTCGCATAGTACCAGTAGTAGTGATTTGTGCGTCCCACGCCGGGCATTTCCTCGAGCACGTAGCTGCTGGCCTCGCTCTGCGTCTGCGGACTGTCGACGATGCCCATGAACTGCCGGCACACCAGGGCCTCGGCGGTCATCGACCGGCTGGCGATGGGGCGCGACGGCTGATAACAGGCCAGCCCACGGTTGCGACCCGAAGCAACACTTTTGAGAAATCGGCCGATTCCATCACGGGTTGCTTGCGGAATGGGTATGCCCGCCAGCTCGGCGCTCTTGAGCGCCATCAACTGCCAGCCCAATTGGCTCGTGTCGCCCGGATCACTGGGCATGTATCGCCAGCCGCCGGTGACCCGATCTTGCGATTGCAGGGTATAGCCGATCGCCAGCCGCACGGCCGGCTGCAGCCGCACGTCGGAAGTCATGGCAAATGCTTCACTCAGCGCGCAGGTCGCCATGGCGTGGCAATACATCCGCTCGTAACGATTCGTCGTGCCGCCCAGGCAGCCGTCCGATTCTTGCACGCTCAGCAAGAACTCAAGTCCGCGCCGCACCGTGGTCTGATGCGGGCCGCGCAAGTGCGTGTGCCCGCCAGCCAGAAACGCCAAGAGCGCCAGACCCGTGATACCGGAATCGGCCTGAGCGCCGGCCGAATACCGTTCCTCTCCATCGGCCGCGCGTCCGGCTCCGGCGCCGAGCGCCCGCGCGTCCCAGCGGCCGCTCGTGCGTTGATTGGCCGCCAGCCACGCCAGGCCCGCGGCGACCGCGGTTTCGCTTTCTCGGGTGGCGCCTTCGCCTTTGCCGAGATGATTGCCGACCCGTTGCTGCAATACGCCGGGCAGCGGCTTGGCCGCTCCCGGTGGCGCCTTATCGCTCAGACTTCCGCCCCCGGGCGCAGCGCCGTCGCCTGCGCCTTTGGGATTTCCTGATGGCTTGGCGGCATCCTCCGCGGGCTTGGCCGGCGCCGCGGCTGGCTCGGCCGGCGGTTGCTCCGGCGGCGGCACCAACTCTAGGTTGTCGCCATCGTTGGATTGCGGCAGTTCGATCGGCTCGCTGGTGGGAGGCGAAGGCTTGGCGATGAGATCGCTGGACGTCATCACCGGAGGGCCGGCGTCCTCGCTGACGGGCGCCTCAATGGTTTGGGGTTCGAGCGATGTGGCGGGCGCGTCGGTGGGCGCTTGCCGCTGCGGCTCATCGAGTGTTGGTACCGCCGGCGATGCGGCCAGTGGCGCCGGCTGGGTCGTGGCAAACAGTTGGCCAGTGCCCGTGGCGTCGGGCGAATCGAGAGCGTCCGTCACGCTCGAGCGTTCGTCCAATTCTTCGCCGCCGGTGGTTCCTACCAAAGCGACTTGCACTCCCTCGCCCTCGGGCGATCCGACGGTCGCCGTGACGATGGTCACCGTGGTGGCATAAATTCCCACCAACAAATGGGCCAAGAGCGACAACACCACGCACTTGCCCAAAGGCTGCGATTGCCCCCAGCGCGTGCGAATCAAGAGCAGCAAGGCGACCGTCAAAACGACGAGGCCGACCCACACAACCCAGCGAATGAGCTGCGCGTCCCAGAACACGGCCAACAGCAATTGCGCATTAACGGCGTGCATGGTTCTTTTCCGCTTTGGCCATTTCGACCGAGATGCCCAGGTCGGCGATGCCGGCCTGCTTGCAGGCGCCCAGCACGTCGGCGATGCGTTGGAACGGCGTGGCGCCGTCGCCGCGCACGAGTACGCCCAGGGCGCGGTACTGGCTGCGCGCGGCGGTGAGTCGCTCGATCAATTCCTCGACGGATACATCCTTGCGGTCCAGCGTGATATGGCCGTCTTGAAAGACATTGATGACCTTCTTCTCCGGCGCGGCGGTGAGCGCTTGCCCCGGCTTGACTTGCGGCAGCTTGAGCAGGATCTCGCGCTCGGATTCGACGAACTTCGTGCCCACCATGAAAAAGATGATCAACAGGAACAGCACGTCGATCATCGCCGTGAGGTTCAGCGTGGGCATCTCGTCGAGTTGCGTTCTAGGCGCCATGATTGCATTCGTGAGAGTTGTGGGTTCGGCGGATTCGGCGAACAAGTTGCGATCGATCAAGCGGCGGCGGTTGGGCGACTTTTGGCTCGCAGCTTGGATTGCCGTTCGTCGTGAATCGCTTCGGCGGAAATGAGCCCGACCAGGTCCTGAGCCAGACCATCGATGTCCGATAACAGCCGCTCGACGCGGCCCAGGAAGTACAAGTAGATGCAAAGCGCCGGAATGGCGATCAGCAATCCGGCCGCGGTGGTGAGCATGGCCTCGCTGATGCCGCCAGCCAAAAGCTCGGTGCGGCCCATGGCGTCGGCCGTCGAGATTGCATTGAATAGTCGAATCATGCCGAATACCGTGCCCGTCAATCCCATCAGCGGGCTGATCGTCGAGATGCCGTTGAACACGCGGATGTAGCGGCGCAACCCGGACGAGGCTCGTTCGCCTGCGTCGATCACGGTTTGCTCGAGCTCGACCGAGGGCCTGCCCCATTTGCGGACCGCTGATGCGAACACCTCAGCGATCGGACTGCCGTTCTCCTGGCATAGCTCCAGCGCCTGATCGCGGTCGACTTTTCCCTCGCGCACCTGGTGCAAGAATCGCTTCACGAAGGGGCGCGGGATGACCCGGCCGCGACGCAGGCTAATGGCGCGTTCGAACAGGAAAACGAGCATGACGAACGAACAGGCAAACAGCGGGGCCATCATCAGCCCGCCATCGCGCAGGATGTCGAACAGGTTTTTGTAGGAAATTGGCGCCGCCACTTGCGCCGCGTTCTCGACGGCGGCAGGCGCCGTGGCAACGTCGGACGGCTGCGCTGTGAGTCGCGAGACGTCGACAATCGCCAGCACGGCTAGCGCGAAGAGCGCGACCAGCGCCAGGCGACGGTTGGGTATTCGAGACATGGCGTTTATTCCTTTTCGGTCGGACAGTTTCTCAGGCGAGGCGCGCGACGCGCCGCCGGAGGCAGTTCAACGAATGTTCACTGGGTTCTTCACCAGCCGCTTGTTGGCTTCGGCCAGTCGCTCGCCGGCCTCGCCGCTGAACTCGCTGGAGGGATACGTCTTCAACAATCGCTGGTAGACTGCGACGGCCGATTGCCACTGGCCCAGCGACTCGTGGCACTTGCCGGCCTGCAGCAGCGCGGCGGACTGCCAGCGGGGAAACGGATAGCGCTCGTCGACTCGCAGGTATTCGGCCAGCGCTTCGGCATATTTTTCCTGATGAAAGAAAGCTTCGCCGATCATCCACTGGGCCATGGCCGCGGTCTCGGTCGTGGCGGCTCGCGGACTGGCGATCACTTTGGCGTATGACTGGCGAGCCGCGACAAAGTTGGCCTGCGCCGCCAGCCCACGACCGATCAAATAGTCGGCTTCATGTTGCTGGTCGAAATTGGGGAATCGGGCCGCGATGTCGCGGGCGACTTCCAGGGCTTCGTCCCAGCGTTTCAATTGAGCCAATGCCTGAGCACGACGCAGTTCGGCCAGGGCCGACCAGGCCTCGGGCTGGTCCTTGGTCGCAGCCGCCAGTTCGGTCAACCGCTGGGCGGCCTGTTTGAAGTCGCCGCGCCGATAGCTCGCCTCGGCTCGCAGAAAGTCGGCCGAAAGAGCCCACTGACTGTCGGGGAATCGTTCGTTTAGTTGCGCGAGCGGCGCCTCGACCGCATCCCATTGTTCTTGTGCGGCGGCAATCCGGCCCTTGAGATAGAGGCCTTGCGGCGCGACAGCAACGGACGCGCCTGGCTGCGTGATTTCATCCAACAGCGATTTCGCCAGCGGATAATCCCGCCGATTGGCGGCATGCTCCGCCAGACGCAATGTGGCTTCGGCATGATGAGCGCTCTCGGGAAAATCTCGCCGCAGGCGGGTCAGCAGTTCGTCGGCCGCGGCCGTGTCGCCTGTTTGTTCCAGCAACCACGCTCGGCGGTAAATCGCCGCGTCGAGTTGGGCGAAGTCGGCGTGATGCTCGGTGAGCTGGACATACAGCTCGAGGGCTTGCGGGCGTTGCCCGAGTTTTTCGTGCAGCAGGCCCGCGCGCCAGAGCGACTCGTCGACCCGATCGCTGCGGGTAAAGCGGTCGATCACCACTCGGTACATCGTCAAGGCCGTCTCATATTGCTCGAGATGCTCAAGGGCCCGTCCGCGCATCAGGGCTGCTTCGGCGGCACGCGAGCCCTCGGGTTCGAGTCGCAGCACGTCGTCGAATTTCGCGGCGGATTCTTTCCATTGCGAGGCCTGGAAGTGACACCACGCGAGGCCCGACAGTCCACGGGCTCGGATCTCGAGCGGATTCTTGGCCGCAAGCAGGCCTTCGAACGACTTCCGCGCTAGTTCATAGTTGCCTGCCGCGTAGGCCGATTCGGCGATCTCGCAGCGGGTCTGAGCCGTCCGCTGCGACGCGTCCGGTCCATCGCCCAGGGCGACCAGAGTCTGATCGGCGTCTTGGAGTTTTCCGGCTCGCGTCTGGCATTGGGCCAGTAGTGCGCGGGCCTCGGTTCGACTTTCGTCGTTGAGCTTGGGAGCGGCGCGATCGTTGAGTAGAGCCTCGAGCGAACTGGCCGCCTCATTGTGTTTGCCCAACGCGAAAAGCGCCTTCGCTTTGGCCAATTGCGCGTGGGGCCGCAAAGGGCTTTCCGGAAACCGCTGGACCAATTCGTCGGCCAGGCGAACGCACTGATCGTTCTCTTTGAGTCTGGCGGCGACTCGCAGCTTGCCGAACAGACAATCATCGGCCCATGCGCCCTGCGGCCAGCGCTTTAGCGCAAGATCAAATTCTTCGACGGCCGGGGCGAGTTGACCACCTTCCACGAGCGCGTCGGCGGCGTGAAAACCAAGCGCCGCAGCCAATCGATGCTCGGGATCGAGCTTCTGACCATCCGACAAGGTTTTGTAGGCATCGCTCCACTGCCGCCGCTCCTTTTGGGACAGCCCCAACCAGTAATGCGCCTCGACGCGCAGGTCGGCCCCTTCCAGCAATTCAGCACTGGCCAGCAAGTCGGCCAAAACTCGCTCGGCTTCCTCGGAGCGATGCAATTTGTAGAGCGCATATCCGCGACCCAGCTTGCCCTTGGCTTGCTGCGCGGCGGCGGGCGCCGTACTGGCGGCGAGCTTTTCGAATGTGGCTAGCGCCGCTGCGTGGTCGCCGGCCGCGTTGTCCAGATTGCCCAGGCTCAATAGGGCCGCGCCTACCAGAGGTCCGCCGCTTTCCGCAACCTTGCGATAACCCCGACGGGCTTCCTCGAGCTGACCTTGCTGCTCGCGCGCGCGCGCCAAACCCAAGCGGCTTTCCTCGGCCAGCGGTCCGTCGTCGAAGCGCGCGAGCGCGCTAGAGAACAGCTCCTGGGCCGCACGGGCGTTGCCTTGTTGAAGTTCCAGGCTGGCCAGGTAGGGCAGCACGAATCCGCCCAGCTCGTCCTTGGGATACTTTTCGTGGAAGGCCTGCAGGTCGCGCTCGGCCGTTTTCAGATCTCCGAGCAGATAGGCCGCCTCGCCGCTGCGAAACAGCGCCTGGCGGGCGTAACGATGGTCGGGATCGCGACGCAATAGCTCTTCGAACTGACCGCGGGCTTCCTTCAGTCGGTTGAGCTGCGCCAAAGCCTCTCCGTAGAAGAACCGCGCCTGCGCGCCGCGAGAGTAATCCGGACTCGCCGTCAGCAGCTTGTCGAAGGCGTCGCAGGCTTTCTGCCAATTCGCCTGGCGGTAGTACTCGGCCGCCGCTCGAAATTGGTCTTCGGGGGCGTCGGCCCGTGCGGAGCTCGCAGTCAAAACCGCGATTGCCAACAGCGCCAGCGCGATACTTTGCAAGGTGAAACGCATAGCGGCGCGGCCATCGCTCGTTTGGGAAGAAATCCCCCGATTTTCCGCGGCAATAGTACTGGGCTGATGGAGCGGATCGCAAGGCCGCTTCCGCCGCTGTTGCCGCAATCCCGGACCGATTCCTCGGGGGCGTTTGGGGAAGCCCGTGCTAGCCACGCTGGCATCCCCCCGAGGCCGAGCCGTTAGAAGTCGGCGGTGGCCCCGGTGTCGACGTTGCCCACCATGTGGAAGTGGTTATGGTCGACGTAGATCACTTCGCGAGCGTCCTCGTCGGTCAGCATGTGCGGAATGGGCCAGCCGATCCGCTTGACCTCGGTGTAGTAGACCGTGCACTTGTAGTGCGCGTGGTGCTGTTGAGCGGGTCCGATCAGGGGATAGAACCGGGGCGGATCGACGTAGTCGGAGATTTTCTCCTTCACGATCCGGACGTTGTTCCGCTGTACTTCGTGCAACAGCGGGAAACCGCCCTCCACCGGATGGGCCCGTTCCAGCGTCCGCATGATTTCGTCGTCACTCGGCGGATCCAGCGCCAACACAGGACCGCCCGAGGTCAGCGGGCCCAAGATGGGCACGCGGTCGTAGCGCTCCTTGACCCACCACTCGTCTTCCTTCTTGTCCTGGAAGAACGGGCTGACGGGAATGGGGATGCCAAACACGCCCAGGTTCGGACCGGCAACGCCGGCACAGCCCACGCTCGAAAGCAAGGCCACGCCCAACAAGATCAATCCCCATCGACTCCGGCGCTTCGTTGCCATGTCAGAATCCTCGACGGCTTGCTCGCAGATCTTTTCGTGCCCCGCGTGACAGCACCGCGCCGATCACGTCTGGCTGGAAAATGGTCCGGCTTCGTGTCGGTCGAAACCGACGTTAGCCCTACTTATCGTGTTAGTCTGCGACAAACTTGCGGGTTTTTCCGGTTGTGCGGAAAAAACCGCCGGGAAAGCGGCGTGAATCGCCAGGGCGCTTGCAGTGCTGCGCAAAAAAACCCCGCGCGGTTGATCGATCAACCGGCGGGGCTCGATTTTCAGTGCGGTACGTCGCTAAGCCGCTAGTGGTGGCTGCGATCGTAGAAGTCGAGGAACCACCAACCGTCGTCCCATTCCAAAGCCACTTTGCGCCAGCCGAGCGGCACTTGCGGATAAGGATAGAAGGGACCGATGAACGGCCAGGCCGTGGGCGAATACTGCTTGGGATAGCTGACAGCCGCATAGTTCGGAGACGCGGCGTAGCTGGGCCACGCATAGTTGGGCATGTGCGGCTGATCGTAGGCCGGCGGTTGGCCGCCCGCGCCGCCGATGTATGCCGGAACGGGGCCGGCATGTCGTGCCGCGTGCTTGGCCCCAAGCTTGTTGTATCCAGCCGGCGCGACATCGCCCCGGGCGGCCGGCGGAGCGGCGCCGTCGACCTCGGCGCTAGTCGCCGAAGCGCGGCGCGCCATTCCCGACTTGGCGGAAGCGCTCTTGGCGACCGCTCCCTTGGCAACGTCCAGGTTGTTGACGATTTTTTCGATCCCTTCGATCTCGCTGATAACGGCCAGGGCCGCTTGCATCTGTTGGTTGCTGGCGACGCGGCCCGAAAGCCAGACGGTGCCGTTCTTGTACTTCACGCCGACGCTGTAGTTTTGCATTTGTCCGCTATCGCGCAGCACGACGGCGATTTGCTCGGCCGCCGCTTTGTCTTCGCGCTCTCCGGCCAGCGCCAACATCGGCGCCAATGCAATCGCAGCGGTCGCGAACGTTAGGAAGATCCGTCGCATTTCCCCCTCCTGATATGAATTCGACCGCGTGAATTTTCGGATTCGAATCGTCGTGCTCACACACCACATCCGGCGAGCCCTGTGCGGGAGCGCCGAACCGCCGGCTACTTGCTAGCACAACTCGTTTCGAGCTTGGCTCCCAATGGACCGGGCCGAGCGGCTGCGGACAGACGTGAGCCAATTCGAGTTGGCGCAAACTGTCGCTGCCGATTCGCCTGCCAATGAATGTCGGCTAACGGTCGTAGCGAAAGGGAGCTTTTTTCCGATTCTGCGGGATTTTGCGAAAATTCCGGCCACGGGAGGAAGCGGGGTGGCCGTTCGCAAAACTCTTACTGGAATGCACTTAGGAGATTCAGCGGGGGATTCTTCAGGCGGAGTGCTCCAACCCCTCTGGCTGCACATGGGCGCTGAAGTCCCAGATGGCGCCCAACACCATCACCGATAGCGTGGCTCCCGAGGCCAGCCAGTATCGCGGGCCCAGGGCGGTCGAAAGCATCGTGGCCGCCCCCACCAGGCCCAGGAAGGCCAGAAAAACGCACTGGCACGGAGCCTGGCTTCGCGATCCTTCGCTTAACCGGGCCAACCAGGCACTCATCAGCCCGGCCGCTTGAATCAGTCCCAGCGACCAGACAAGAAAAGAAGATTCGAGGTACGCCATTCGCTTTAGTCTCCCGAGTCCATTCGAAAAACAAACCGATCGTCGTGGCGGCCACACGCATCCATGCGTAGTCAAACGGCGCGCCACGCGGCCGGGCAATGCGAGTGCCGTGCCAAGCTGCGCAAGCTTCTGCGCAGGCGGGCGGTGTTCAAGTCATAAAGATTTGCGCTAAAAGACCTTAAGTTTATTCCAGTCCTCGAGGACAGTGTTCGAGGTGCGCGCATGAAGCCCCGCTGACGGGGCGGATTTTGCAATCTCTTCAATTCAACTCCGCGCGATGAGCGTCGCCATCGGGACGTGCCTGCACCGATTGCGCGACGAAATAAGCCGCGGCGCGACACGCGCCAGCGGAGACGGTGCCTCTCACCATTTTGGTGAATCATTTCACCAAAACAGTGGGCTAGCACTGCGCGCGCTGACGTCCAAAAAGTTGGCGCAGGCGCGCGAGTAGAAAAATTGTGGAAGTTCCGCGTCGCCACCGCGCTTTGTGCGCAAGTGGTTGCTATCGCGGTGCATGATTCAGCCGCGGATGGGCGATGCGGCGCCGACAGCCCGATGGTTTGTGAGCTTTGTAACCGCCCGATGCGAGAGGCGGCACACTTCTTGCTTTTGAGGCGGACGTTCGACCTTTAGCGTCGATCCTCAAACCAAAAACGGAGGGTGCCCATGAACGATGAAACGGATCTCCCGGCCGAATCGAGACGATCACGACTAACAGTCAGCGCGCGGCCGAAAACGCCGCGTGCGGCCCGCACCCTGCGGGAAAAGAAAAAGGCCGTCACGGGCTTTGGCGGCAGCCACCAGCGCCGCAACAAGCACTGGAGCTGGTAGCGCCAGCTCTCCAGTGAACACAGACCCAGTCGGCATCGGCCCGGCCGCA
This sequence comes from Planctomycetia bacterium, assembly GCA_031400775.1. Classification (GTDB taxonomy): domain Bacteria; phylum Planctomycetota; class Planctomycetia; order Pirellulales; family PALSA-1355; genus PALSA-1355. The sequence continues at coordinate 18,291 of JANNQN010000038.1, forward strand.
AATCCTTGGCCGGCAGCCCACGCGTCGTAAAGATCGCACCAATAAAAAAGCCGCGCCCAAGGCGCGGCTTCTTTATTGCGCGAGGCAATTACCCGGCCGGCTGCCAGGCTATCGCAATCACTTCAAGATCTTTTGCAATTCGGCTTGGAGCTCTTGAGCTCGGATGTTGCGATTCACAACCTTGCCCTGCTTGTCGACCAGGATCATGGTCGGCAGGGTTTGAATTCCCAATTCGTTGGCGTAGCGGCTGTCCAGGCCTCCGTCTTCGAAGAGCTGTGGCCAGCGCGGATCCTCTTCCTTCAGGAAGGCGACCATCTCGGCCTTGGAGTTGTCGAGACAGACTCCGACGACTTCGAATTCCTTGAATTTTGATCGCAAGTTGTTGAGCAGCGGCATATCGGACTTGCACGGCCCGCACCAGGTGGCCCAGTACTGAATCAGCACCGCCTTGCCCTTGAGCTTCGCCAGATCGAAATTGCCGGCGGCGTTGGCCAGTTTCCCCTGCAACGGAATCGGCTTTCCGACGCAGCTCAGCCGCAGTCGGGCGCCGGCCGCCTTCTTGTGGTTGGGCGAATCCGGAAAGTCCTTGGCGATCGTCTCGTACCACTTGAGCGCCTTGTCCTCGTCGCCGCCGAATTCCTCGGCAATCGCCAACTCCATCATCGCGTCGGCTGTGTCCGGAAACTTTTTGCCACCCTCGACGAACGTTTTGAGTTCATCAATCCACTTTTTCTGCACGTTCGCAAAGTTCGCGTTCGGGCTGGCCAACTCCTGGCCGTGCTCGGCCGTCATGCGGCGAAATTCAACGTAGGCCGCCAACTGATCGTCCTTGGGGTCGCCCTTGAGCGCCGTGCACAACTCCTTGAGCTTTTCGATGCCCGCATCGTAACTACCGGTTTGCACCGCGGCGCTGAGCGTATCGGCCAGTTGGCGATACCACTGTGCACGCATGTCGGGCGTGTCGGACTCGTCGGCCAGCAGTTTCAGAATCTCGGACCGGCGCTCGTGATCCTTGGTCGTGCTTTGGGGGGTGATTTCGCCCAGCTTTTGCAGCTCGGTCATCAATTCCTGCATCCGTTCAGTAGGCTTGCCGGCCTGGGCCTCGCCGCCGCGATCGGCTTTGGGCATGGCGAAGAAGAACGGTTTGTACTCGTTGCCGGCGGCCACTTCGTCCGCAAGCTGCGGCGCGTCGATCAGCCGCCAGGTGTCGTTGACGTGAACCAGCGCCCCGACCGCGATCGGCTGGGCCTTGCCTTCGGTTTCGACCATCGCCATCACGTTTTCATAGACGGTCAGATCGCCTGTCGAGTCTTCGGTTCCCGCCGGCACCATGCCCGGCTGATACCCACCGAACGAAACCCATTTGGTCTGGGCGTTGATGGCCTTCTGCTGGCTGGCGAGCTTGTTGAAGTTGGCCGGCGCGGTCTCGAGCTTTTTCGACAGCAACTCACCCTTGGCCGCCCCGACGCCGAGCGCTTTCAGCTCCTTGGGAGTCAGCAACAGCCGCTCGAAACGGGCCCGATCGTTGTCGCGGAGCGCCGATACCAGTTCGGCCGTCACTTCCTCGGCCGAGATCCGCTTCCAGGCGTCGATCTTGCCGTCTTCGTTGGCATCGAGTCCCCACCGCGTTCCACCCGTGTTCAGCCAGCGGGCCTGGTCGGGAGTGCGGTTGAAGGTGGAATCGATGTCGCGATAGACCTCGACGCCATCCTTGAAATAGCTCCATTGATCGACCGTATTGTCGCCGTTGGTGTCGCGAAAGTTACGCAGCATCTGGCCGTTGCCGTCGCGCACGATGTAGCCGGCCTTGTCGATGGCGATCGTACACTTGGCGATTTCGGCAGCCTCGGGGCGATCGATCTGCACGTCCTTTTGCACGGGCTGGTACCCGGCCAGAATCTGCGCCGGCGTGGGCCCGGCTTTGGCCGGCGCGGTGGCCGGCGCCGCCTGCAAATTGCCACCCATCAACAGCAAGAGCGCCAGCGAGCAGACCGTGTTTGGTTTGAACAGTTCATTGGCCATCGACGACATTCCTTGGGCAGTTTTGGTCTGGTGACGTGTTTGATCTCGTTATGGCGGATCTCTCCGCGCCCTTATTTTTCGACCCATCGGTGACGAAAAGTTAAGTTGTTCCAATTTTAACGCTTCGGACGACTTTGACGCACGGCCAATGTGCGGGTGCTGGCAGCGCGCAAGTCGGCGGCGAACGAGCGAAATTGCCGGGGCGTGGCGTCGCACAAGCCAGTGCAAGGTCGCGTGTTATAATTCAACGAATTGACAGCCAGCCCACGGTCCCTAAAATACGCTATTCCTCAGGGGCTGCCCCCCTTAGGCGGGCGCATAGCTCAGTTGGTTAGAGCGCGTCCCTGATAAGGACGAGGTCCGAAGTTCGAATCTTCGTGCGCCCATTTTCTAGTTGGTTGGTGGCTGCTGGCGAGCATTCAGTAGCGGCACTCAGTAGCAGATGTATCGATGAAGTTTCGCTAGCATCGCAAGCCGCCTGCTGACGGCTGTCGGTTGCCAGCAACCGACGAACTTGCTCCCGGGGACGTAGCTCAATTGGGAGAGCACCGCCTTTGCAAGGCGGGGGTTGAGAGTTCGAGCCTCTTCGTCTCCATTTTTGTTTTCCTGGTGGGGGCCATTGGCTTTTGGCCAGAGCATCGCTTTTTCAGTCCCTTAGCCAGTTCAGCTCGAGCAGTACTGCACGCATCGACTAGGTCGTTGCCTGCTTGATTTAGACAAGTCTCCCGAAGGCGGAGTCGGAGACGGACGATTTTGCCGTCGAACCGTGTTCTACCTTCGCAAAGGAGTCTCGTATGGATCACCTTCTTGCACCCCAGCGCCAGCGAGAGTTACTCAGCCGCGGCTTTTCGCGACGCGATTTTGTTAGGATCGCGGCCTTGATGGGCGCCGCCGGCACGAGCTTGCCGTTTGGTTCGCCTAACTGGTTCGCCTAACTGGTTACCGCTTGTCCGAGCGGGCTGACGGAATAGCGTTGCAAATGCGGCGGAAGGTTCCAGGCCACGGCCGGGTCGGGAATATGTTTGACCGGCTGCACCTGTCCTCGCCAGGCGACGCCCATGATTTGCATCGTTTGGTAGACCAGGGTTTGCCAGCCGCGGTCGGCGAAATAATCCAGCCCCGCGCTAACCTCTGGCGATGCCAGATCGTGGAAGAGCACCATCGCGTCCGGTTCGGCCGATCGTTCGCAAACGATTGCGTCGTTGAGTGGTCCCGGAGCTTCATGGTCGCCATCGATGAACAACAGCGACCAGCGGACGCCCTGGGCGGACAGTTCTTCAACCTTTTGCGGACTCGCAAACGGATGGAGCGTGAGTGAGGTGATGATTGCAAGCCGCTCGCCAACCGTCCGCAATGAGCTGATCACTGAGTCTCGAACACCCTGATCTTGTAACGTCGGGTCGACCACGTCCAACACGACTCCGGCCGCCAACATGTGTGCGGCGGACCAGCCCATCCAGCAGCCGATCTCCAAAGCCCGGCGGCCGCGAAATTGCAGGGCGTTGTTATAGATCACGTGGGCTTCATCGCGATTCAAAAAGCCCATCCACGGCACGCGCTGATCCACATACCAGTTGTGCGGAACCTCCGCCCGCAAGTACGGCCAGGGGTGGGTGCTTGGATCGCCGACGACCAGGTTGGGAAAAGCAAAGTCGACATTTATCCGGTCCAATCCGGGAGAAACGTAATCGCGCGGCGGAAAGCAGATGGTCATGTTCACGTTCGTCGCGGCCAAATAACGAATGGAGCCAAAAGTCCAGCTTAACAGGCGTTTCGCACGACGAGTAGCAGCCGGCCCGGCATCGGTGCCATTATCCCAAAGTTGCCGCTCAATCGTTGGCCAGCTTAGAATGGCCGGCACAATCGGTCAGGTTTCTATGGGGACAACGTTGGATGAAGACGACCATCATCAGCGGCGCCGACGCGTCGTTTTTTGACTTGCTCTTGCAGCTCGTGCAATCGATTCGAGCGTGCCCGGAATCTCGCGACGTCGACCTGTGCATCCTGGACGTGGGCCTGACTCCGCAGCAAGTCTCGCAATTAACTCCCTTGGTAACGCGAATCGTGCCGGCCGAGTGGAATCTCGATTTCCCGGCCCGCCACCGGCCGGACATGTGTCCGTCGTGGTACAAGGCCATGTATTGCCGGCCGTTTTTTCCTGAATATTTCCCGGACTACGAATTGATGGTCTGGATCGACGCCGACGCCTGGCTTTGCAATTGGGAAGCGATGAAGTTGCTTCTTCGTGGTGGCCAGATGAATGGCTTTGCGATCGTCCCCGAGGTCGACCGTGCCTACCCGCATTGCTTTGTGCCGCGTCAAAGTGTGCTCACCAACCTGAAGAACACCTACTATGTTGGCTTTGGTCCAGAGTCGGCGCGGTTTGCTTCCATGCCCGTTCTTAACTGTGGCGTATTCGCGATGCGCCGCGACGTTCCGTACTGGGGAATCTGGGCAGAGATTCTCGCCCGGGCCCTGCAACAGGGCGTGGGACCGCTGATCGAACAATGTGCCCTCAACGTGGCCGTGTACAACAACCAAATCCCGGCCTGCTTCCTGCCCAGTTGGTGCAACTGGAACTGCGCCCACTCCGTGCCGATTCTGGATCCACAAACTCGCAATCTCCTGGTTCCGCTACTGCCGTTCGAGCCCATTTCGATCTGCCATCTCGTGGACTGCAAGCGGCAATCCTTGAACGTCACGTGCAGCGACGGCACGTTTCGGCACATGCCGTTGACCTATGAGGCGGTCCGACTCTCAGAACTTCCAGCGCCAACGAGCCCCTAATGCGTTTCGTATTCACTCCGCGCTGCTTACTGAGTAACACTGGATTCGTCCTGGGGCTGATTTGCTCGGCAGTGCTGATTAGCTCTACAACGCTGCCCGTGTCGCTGCGCGCCGAGCCCGTTGCCCACCCGACCAAACCCGTCGCCAGCCCGCTCGAACCGGCCGAGTCGATCAAACACTTCCAGCTCGACGCCGGTCTGCAAATCGAGTTGGCAGCCTGCGAGCCGGCGGTGGTCGACCCGATCGCGATTCGCTTCGACGAAGATGGCCGGCTGTGGGTCGTCGAGATGCGCGATTACCCCAATGGTCCCAAGCCCGGCGAGGCTCCGCTGTCGCGGATCTGCCCATTGGTCGATGCCGACGGCGATGGTCGCTACGAATCGTCGCAGGTCTTCGCCGACGAACTGCTGTTTCCCACCGGCTTGCAGCCCTGGCAAGGCGGGCTCATCGTCACACTGGCCGGGCAGGTCGTGTATCTCAAGGACACCGACAGCGACGGCCGGGCCGACCTCAAAGAAGTCTGGTTCCAGGGCTTTGCAGCCGAGAATCCTCAATTGTGGCCAACCATCCAAGACTCGGCCTCGACAATCGCGTTTACGTCGCCAACGGCCTGCGTGGCGGCGTGGTGGCCGATCCGCGCCGCAAGAAACAAAAACCGCTGGCGATCAGCGGCATGGATTTTTGTTTCGATCCCCGTAGCGGCGATTGCCAGGCCGTCTCGGGCAACGGGCAGTTCGGCCTGACCTTCGAC
>JANNQN010000039.1:0-46325 GCA_031400775.1 Planctomycetia bacterium
ATCCGGTCGCGCTTTCGGCGATCAAGCGGGCGACAAACGAGTGGGAGGCAGATTATGCTAAAAGTGCGGCCCACGACGAGCCCCGGCCGTTGAACCTGGACCCGGGCTACATCACGGCGGCCAAGCTGGTGTTGGCTTCGACCAAAGACCACGCCCATCGCCTCTACCTGTCGGACGGCATCTTCGCCGAGGTGACCTTGTTCTATAAAGACCGTGCCTGGCAACATCGCGACTGGACGTTTCCCGACTATCGCCGCGCGGACTATCAGCAGTTTTTTTCCGAGTGCCGCGACGACCTGCGCCGTCGCCAGCGTGAGGGCCGAAGTCGATGAACTGGCCCTCCATGAATGGTCTCTCCATGAATTGGCTCGTGGCCGCGGCGGTCGTGCCGAGCTTGCTGGTCTCCTGGTCGTTGGCGTTTGCGGTGCGCAGGCTGGCGGTGCGTTGGGGACTGGTCGATCATCCCGGACATCGCAAGGTGCATACGCACTCCACGCCGTTTGGCGGCGGGTTGGCGATTTGGGCCGGAGTGGTCGTGCCGCTGGCGATTGCGCAGGGGCCGCTGTTGGTCTGGGCTCGAGCCTATGAAAACGATCCGAGCGCAGACCGCTTCGCTTCGTGGGGATTGTGGGCCACGAGCGTGGCAGAGTTCATCGAGCCGCACTTGCCGGGTCTGGTCGAAGCGTCGGCCAACCTGTGGTTCTTTCTGGGCGCGGCCACGGTGCTGCTTTTGTTGGGATTGGCCGACGACGCGCGCAAGCTCGATTGGCGATTTCGCCTGGCGATTGAGTTTATCGTGGCCGGGGCGGTCGTGTTTGGCCGCGGCTGGACGTTGACGATCTTCGTCGACTGGCCGGCCGTGACCGGCGTGATCAGCGTGCTGTGGATCGTGTGGCTCATTAATGCCTTCAACATGCTCGACAACATGGACGGTCTGTCGGCCGGAGTGGCGGCGATCGCGGCCACGCTGCTGGCGATCGTGATGCTACTGACGCCCGAGGCCGGCTCGCAGCAACCGCAATTGTTCGTCGCCGGTTTTTTGTTTCTGCTCGTCGGGGCTCTGGTGGGCTTCTTGGTTCACAACCGGCCGCCGGCCCGGCTCTTCATGGGCGACGCCGGCAGCTACTTCGTTGGTTTCTGTCTGGCCGTGATGACGATTCAAGCCACGTTCACCGGCAGCGGCCTGCCGCGGCACGCCATCCTCGCGCCCTTGTGCGTGCTGGCCGTGCCGCTGTACGACACGCTGAGCGTGGTCTGGATCCGTCTGCGCGCGGGCCGCAGTCCATTCCAGGGGGACACGAGCCATTTTTCACACCGCCTGACGGCGCTTGGGCTGTCGAAGACCCAGGCCGTGTTGACGATCTATCTGACCACCGCGGCATGTGGACTGGGCGCGCTGCTGCTGCATCAGGTGAACGTGGCGGGCGCGGCGATCGTGATGCTCGTGATTGCCTGCCTGCTGAGCGTGATCGCCATCCTGGAGACGACAGCCCTGCGGAAGTCGCGTTAGCCGTCGCCACCGAACAAGCACCCAGAACTCTGGAGACGCAATGGAAGCCACCGAGCGCGTATCCGCACTGCTATCCCAAGCCATGCGTAAGACCCAGAAGAGTTCATTGCACACCGGCGCTTGGCGGGGCGGGCGTGTGTACAATCTTGCCTATTGCGAGTTGTGCTCGCTTCCAGGCTCACCGATATGGGAAATGTTGGAATGATCGACTCACATTCTAGCGCTCTCGTGCGCACGCGGCCGTTGCTGTTGATGTTGGGACTCCTGTACTTGATTCCCGTGCCATGCCTGGCCGCAGATGCAGCTCGTCCGCCGAACGTTGTCTTTATTCTCGCCGATGATCTCGGCTATGGGGACCTCGGTTGCTACGGGTCGACAAAGATTCGCACGACGAACATCGACCGCCTCGCCGCGGAGGGAATGCGATTGACGCGGCATTACAGCGGCAACGCGGTCTGCGCGCCGTCGCGATGCGTTCTGATGACGGGCCTCCATCCGGGACATGCATTCATTCGCAACAATCGCACCGTAGGCGAAGAGGGTCAGTACCCGATTCCCGCCGGCACAAAAACATTGGCCCGGCGGTTTCACGACGCTGGTTATATCTGTGGAGCCTTCGGTAAATGGGGCCTCGGCGGACCGACTTCCGACGGTCGGCCTTTGCAACAGGGAATTGACCGCTTCTTCGGCTACAACTGCCAGGGCTTTGCGCACAACTATTATCCGGACGCGCTGTGGGACAACGAACAGCGAACACCGTTGAGGAATCCCAAATTTCAAGCCCATCAGCCACTGCCGGACAACGCCGACCCGAACGACCCGGCGAGTTACCAGTCCTATCGTGGCAAGGAGTATTCGTCCGACGTAATTCACTCCCAGGCGCTGAAGTTCATTCGCGACCATCACACGCGGCCATTTTTTCTCTATGTTCCCTGCACGATCCCCCATATGTCGTTGCAAGTGCCGGACGATTCGCTGGCGGAATACGTCGGTAAAATCGAGGACGTCCCCTACAAAGGACAACGCCGCTATTTGCCGCACCAACATCCGCATGCCTGTTATGCGGCGATAGTGTCGCGGCTGGATCGTTATGTCGGCGAGATCGTGGCCGAGCTCAAGAAATTGGATTTGGAAAAGAACACGATCATCGTTTTCTCCTCGGACAACGGCCCGGCCGCCGACCGGGTCGGCGGCTCCGATTCCGATTTCTTCAATTCATCGGGCGGCTTGACGGGGAGGAAAGGCTCGTTGCAGGAAGGGGGCATCCGCGTCCCGTGCATCGTCCGTTGGACCGGACGAATACGTGCGGCGACTGTGTCGGAACGGATCACAGGCTTCGAAGATTGGACCCCAACGCTATTCGATCTTGCCGATTTGAGCCTGGAGAATCGCCAAGAGCTCGACGGGATCAGCTTCGCCGACACGCTGTCAGGACAATGGCAGCCGGAACGTCCATTTTTATATCGCGAATACGTGCGACAACAAGCGGTTTGGTCCGGACCGTGGAAAGGGATCCGCAATCACCTCGCGAAAGCCGACGACCCACAGCCGATGCAGACGGAGCTCTACAATCTGGTGGCCGACCCCTTCGAAGCGCGCGACGTCTCGGCGCAGCATCCGGAAATCACTGCCCGATTGCAAAGAATTCTGCAAGAGGAACACCAACCATCGGAGCTCTTCCCAATTCCTGCATTGGATGTCAAATAGTCTGGCGTTTAGATTCAATTCGTGCCCGCCGCACGCCAAGAATGAAAAAGAGACATCACTGATTATTGATCGGGGCGCGGCCTTGCGTGAATGTGACGAGCTTGGTCGTCCCATTGGTCCGCCACGCTGGACGCACTCTCCCTGGGGCTCTAGAATCGCCTGCCAATCGCGCGCGATAATGGCGCTGGCAATGCCTCTCCTCAAAAATTCTGGGCCGGTCGCTTCATGAACGCCAAGCTCTCCAAGGGCGCCGCCAAGCGGGCTAAGCAAGCGGCGGCCGCAAGCAGCGCGCTCGATCGCGTGCGGCCTTGGCTGCTGGCCGGACTGGCAGCGATCTGCGTGGCGCGGCCGCTGGTGCCAAGCGAAGGGGTTTCGTGGCTCGGCGATGGCTTGGGCTTCGACATGCTGTTGCTCGTGCTGGCCGCGGGTTACCTGTTGTGGGCCGCGGCGCGCGGCACACTTGTCCGGCCTTTGGGCGCGGTCGATGCCTGCGTGGGCGCGCTGGTCGCGATGTGTATGACAAGCGCATTCTTTGGAGCGTCGGAAGGCAATCCGCGCTACACGATCGATATGCTATGGGAATGGACGGGCCTGGGGCTCGTCTACTTTCTCACGCGGCAGTTGGTGCGCACCGCGGCTGAAGCTCGGGCGCTGGCCGCCACGATGTTTGCCCTGGCCGTTGTGGTCAGCGCGTTTGGTTTTTACCAGGTGCTCGTCAGTCTGCCGGCCGACCGGGCTCGCTATGCCGCCGATCCCGAACGGGTGATGCAGGAAGCGCTCGGCCAGGTTTTTCCCAGCGGCTCGCTCGAACGGGCCCGGCTGGAAGATCGTTTGCAGAGCACCGAACCGCTGGCCACGTTCGCCTTGACCAATTCATTGGCGGGCTTCCTCGTGGCCTGGCTCGTCGCGGCGCTCGGCATGGCCTGGGCGGTCTCGGAGGTTCAACTCATCGCTCGGACGCCGGACGGCAAACGATCGTCGCGAGATTTTTGGATCTCGATGGCGCGGACGGTGGGCTTCGCCCTGGCGATCTTGGCCGTGGCGGGCTGCCTGCTGCTGACCAAGAGTCGTAGCGCTTACGTGGCGCTCGGCGTGTGTACGGTGTTGTTGCCATTTTGCGGAGCGGGATGGCGCCGCATCAATCGCAAGTATGCGTTGGCCGGCGGCGTCGCGGTCTTGCTGCTCGTGGGCGGGGCGATCGTTGGCGGCGGTCTCGACGCCAAGGTCCTCACCGAAGCGTCGAAGTCGCTGGGATTTCGCTGGCAGTATTGGCGAGCCACGTTGTCGATGATCGGAGATCATCCTTGGCTGGGGGTAGGGCCCGGCAATTTTCAGGACTACTACACGCAGTTCAAACTGCCCGAAGCCAGCGAGGAGATCCGCGATCCCCACAACTTCCTGCTCGAAGTCTGGGCGACCTGCGGAACGTTCGCGCTCATGGCGCTCGTGGCCGCGCTGGCCATGTTCGCCTGGCGATTGTGGCACGCGCGCGACGCCAATCGTTTATTGGATCCCGCCGCGTCCAGGCCTAGAGCGACTCGGTCGGAGGAGATTCTCTATGTGGCGATCGGCGGCAGCGCGGGCTTTCTGTTGGCGTTTCTCGTCGGGCCGCTTTCCGGTTACTCGTTGACCGAATTGCAACTGGGTTGCGGATTGGCAGTCGTCGCGGCAGTCGTGGCGGTGCTGTGGCCCTGGATTGTCGCCGGACCTTTGCCGCCGGGCGCACTGGCGCTGGGCGTGCTTGCGCTCGGCATCCATTGGCTGGCGGCTGGCGGGATCGCGTTTCCGGGCGTGGCCGGATCGTTTTGGATTCTCATGGCGCTCGCCCTTAATGTGGTGGAAGGCGAACCCGGTGAGAATCCTCGCCCGCGCCAGCCGGCGACGCGACTATTGTTGTTGTTGGGTTTTGTCCTCGTCGGCGCGGCGGCGGCGGCTTGTTACTACACCGCCTTTGCACCGGTGACTCGGCTGCACACGGCCATGTCGCAGGCGGCGCAAGTCGCGCACCCGCAGGCCCGCATCGTGGCCTATCTGGAAGCCGCGAGCGTTGACCCGCTGTCGGCGGATCCCTGGTTCTCGATCGCGCAGCTCGAAATGGAGAAGCTGCGGCAAAATCGAGCAACGCCCGCCAGCTATCAAAACTTTCTCGACACCACGGCCAAGGTGCTCGATCTGCGTCCGCACTCGAGTTCGACCTGGCGCCAGATCGGAGCCTGGTACGCGGAGATCTACCGGCGGGGCCAGTTCGAAAAGGCGGGCGAAGCCGCGGTGGACCAATTGCGGCGAGCCGTGGAGCTCTATCCAACGTCAGCGGCAGTGCGAGCCGATCTGGCACTGGCCCTGGACATGGTGGGCAAACGAGACATCGCCCAGCGCCAGGCCGAGCAGGCGCTGGCGCTGGATCAGAAAATGCCGCACGCCGATCGGAAGTTGCCGCGGGAAATGCGGGACGCGCTCGAGGCTTTGCGGGCAGAATTGCGTTGACGGTTTGAGGCGCATGGCCGTAAAATTAAGGCTAACGGAACCAGCCCCCACCACGTCTGCTGCGGTCCGCGCGAGCGGATTCCGATTCGGTACCCTATGAAACCCTTGTACGTCGTGATTGTCGCCGCGATCTTGGGCCTCGCCCTGGGCGGTGGCATGAGTTGGGCTCGATTCTCTCACTCGCCGCCGCTGGCATTGACTCGGCCGGTCGACGTGACCGCGACTGGGAAGCAACCCCAAGTTCTGGTGGACGACGAATCGTTCGACTTCGGACGCGTCGAGCGCGACAAGACCGTGCGGCATGTGTTTCGATTCACGAACGCGGGCGATGCGGTCCTCACGTTGAAGGCCGGCGTGACAACCTGCACCAAGTGTACGATCTCGGAACTGGCCAAGCCGCGGGTCGAGCCGGGCGAGACGGTTGACGTCGAGGTGGAATACACGGCCAACAATTCAAAGCCGCAAATCCGGCAGATCGCACCGATCCTGACCAACGATCCCAAGCGGCCTCGCGTCGAGTTGAGTATTTCCGGCACGGTCACCGGCCGCTATCGGCTCGTGCCCGAGGAGGTCGTGCTCAGCAAAGTCTCGGCCAACGAAACCAAGACCACCGAGGTCAAGATATACGCGCTGCTTGACGACTCGGTGCGGGTCGTGGGGCACGAATTCATGGCGCCGGAGTCGGCCCGTTTTTTTGAGATGCAAAGCGAGCCGATTCCGGCCGATCAGTTGAGCGAAACCGACGCAAAAAGCGGCTGCCGGGTGCGGCTGACGCTAAAACCGGGCTTGCCCTTGGGGATGATTCAACAGACAATTCGCCTCGATCTTCAGTTGGGCGAGGCGACGGAAAAGGTCTCGGTCGAGGTGCCCATCGAGGGCATCATCGACAGCGACGTTTCGATCGTCGGGCCAGGCTGGGAGCAGCAGCTCAGCAGGCTGTCGTTTCCGGCGGTCAGCAGCGCCAAGGGAGCAACGCGCAAGTTGTTCATCTTGCTGCGCGGCGATCGCCGCCACGAGGTGACGATCAAGACGGGCAAAGTCGATCCGTCCTGGCTGAAGGTCACGTTGGGCGAGCCATCCGAACTCAAAGGCAGCGGCGACGGAGGGGTCACCCAGGTACCTCTGACCATCGAGATCCCGCCCGGCATGCCGCCGGTCAATCACCTGGGAACCGATCAGGGAAAATACGCCGAGGTCGTCTTGGAGACAACCCATCCGCAGGTCAGCGAAATTCGTATGAACTTGAGATTCGTGATCGAGCAATAGGCTGCACGTCTCGAAACTGCGACGCCACAAGTCTGGACATTTTGGACGGATCCAAAGCACATGACTACCACCTTCAGCCATGCACCGCGCGGGTTCCTTTCGCTGCTGGCCGTTTGCGCGCTCGCGTCGACGGCCTGCAACCGAGCGGATGTCTCGAGCGAAACCGCGTCGCCCAGCGCCCGCCCTTCCACGGCGCTCGCCCCAACCGATCTCGCCGCCGCCGACGGCGAGGCCTTGGATCGCGACGTTGTGCACAGCGTCTTGGCTGCCAGCGCCGCGGCCAATGATGAATCAGACGAAAGCGACGCAGCCGATCGCGGCGTGCAGACGGTTGCCTACAACGAACCGCTCAAGGAGAAGTTCGATCCAGTTGCCGAGAACGGCAAGTTTTTCGAAGGCTGGAAGAAACCCAAACTCGCGATCGTCATCAGCGGCCGCCAGGACGGATACCTGGAACCGTGTGGGTGCGCCGGACTCTACCAACAAAAAGGAGGCATGAGCCGTCGTCATTCGCTGATTAAGCAACTTCAAGCTCAGGGCTGGCCCGTGGCGGCCGTTGACGTGGGCGGGCTGGTGCGGCGATTTGGCAAGCAGGCCGAAATCCAGTTTGCCATTTCGGCCGACGCGCTCAAATTGATGGGCTACGGCGCCGTCGGATTCGGCCCAAGCGACTTGCGGCTCTCGGCCGGCGAGATCGTGGCGGCCGTGGCCGGCGCGGATCCCAAGGACAGCCTGTTCGTTTCGGCCAACGTCGATCTGTTCGGGCTGACGCCCAAATTCAGGATCCTCGAAGCCGGCGGCATGAGAATCGGCGTCACTTCCGTGCTCGGCAAGGAGTATCAAGAACAAATCAACAACGCGGAAGTTGCGATCCAGCCGGCCGCCGAATCGCTGCGGACCGTGCTGCCCGAGCTGAAGGATTGCGACGTGCGAATTCTGCTTGCGCACGCCACGCTGGACGAGACCAAAGCGCTGGCCAAGCAGTTTCCCGCGTTCGATCTGGTCGTCACTTCCGACGGACACGAGATTCCGCCGGCCGAGCCCGAAAAGCTGGGCGCGAAAACCCGGCTGATCGAAGCCCCTCCCCAGGCGACGTACGTGACCGTGGTCGGCTTTTACGACAATCCCAAGCCGTCGATGCGATTTCAGCGCGTGGCGCTCGACTCGCGATTTCCCGATTCGCCGGAGATGAAGGAGATCATGACCACCTACCAACGCCAGTTGGAGCAACTGGGTTGGGATGGCCTCGGGCTGCGCAACGCGCCGCATCCGCGCACCAACCGGGCCGATAAGTTGTCGGGGCAGTTTGCCTCGGCCGCCAGTTGCAAGGAGTGTCATCCCACGGCCTGGGGTATCTGGTCGAAGACCAAGCATGCGCACGCCACGGAAACCCTGACCAAGCTCGATCCGCCGCGGCAGTTCGACGCGGAGTGCGTCAGTTGCCACGCGACGGGTTGGAACCCCAGCGAGTTTTATCCCTACACGAGCGGCTTTCACAGCCTCGAGAAAACGCCGCTCCTGGCCGGCAACTCCTGCGATAATTGCCACGGCCCGGGCGCGGCTCACGTGGCCGCCGAAAAAGGCCGCAACTCCGCCAAGCGCACCGCCGAGCGCGAGGCGCTCAAGCTGACCGTCGCGTTTGCCCGCGACAACGTCTGCGCCAAGTGTCACGACCACGACAACAGCCCCGAGTTCACGGGCAAAGACCCGGCTACGGGCAAGGACAACTTCGACGTGAAGTACTGGCCCAAGGTCGAGCACAAGGGCAAGAAGTAGAGCGGCTGACACGCGATCGCGCGTCCGCGGCATTGGGACTTACCAGGTCACCGTCACGCCGGCAAACGGTCCGTGAAATGCCAGGTGGCCGTTGCGCGTCAACTCCGACGGCGACGTGGACATGAACGGCAGGTTCCGCCGGAAGTTGTCGGCCGCGAGCGCCAGCCCGTCGATGAAAATGCCCTGGTAGCCCGCGCGGCCGACGATGCGCGACGTGAACTTCCAAATCGCGGTGGCGCTGACGTCGCCGCCCAGGGTCATGCGGCCCCGGTCGTTGCCGCCGCTGGTCGTCGTGCCGGGTCCGGCCAAGGGGCCGACCGTGTATTCAGTCTGCTGGCCGGCGTCGTTGTAGCTCAAGATGCCCTTGAGCTCGAAGTTAAGCCAGAAGCGGGGCTCGATGCGAAACTCGAGCGTGCCACCGGCCTGCAATCCCCACAGGCTGTTCCGCGTGTTGACGTCGACCGCATTGCCGGTTCCGGCCGCGGCGGGGGACTGCGACTCGGTGCGGTAGTTGAACGTCTCGCGGACGTTCATGTAGCGAAACCCGTATAGCGCCGAGGCCTGCATCAGCGACGGCTGGGTGACCAGCCGCTGGCGCAGATTCAGCTCGGCATTGTTGAATTGTGACTTCAACCGGATCGAAGCCAGATCGTTGTAATCCAACCCCACCACGGCCGGATCGCCGAAGTCGGTGAACGGCGAAAACATGTTACCGAATGTACCCTGGCTGTTAAGGGTCGAGTCGAGCGTGGTCCGCGTCTCGTCCCACTGGAGCAACCCCAGGAAGCTCCCCTCGACGGCGAACCATTCGGTCAGCCGCCGCCCGGCCAGCACGCGAAGCCCAGGCTGATAGGCGATTTCCAAATCGCCGATTGAGAGCACGCCGTTGGTCGGAGTATCGAGCGTGGCGAAGACTTGCGGCGTCTGCCAGTCGCGGCGGAAGGCGATTATGTCGGCCGTGACGTAGGTCGTTTCCAGCGGCGAGGCATATAAGAGTGGCTGATAGCAGAGTCCCGACGGCGAGTACCAGGGCGCCCGGGCCGGTCCCCCGCCGGGGCCGATGTCGAGGCCGTTCTGGGCCGCCGCCGTCGCGGCGCATGCGACCGAGAGCAACAAGGCAAAGATCGTGCAAAGCCGCGGCATTCCACTCTCGTGCTAGCAGTGAGTCGATGGAGCGCACCGGGCGCGCGCTCCGCTACCTTAGTTTCGACCGTCACTTTCCGCATTTCGAGAGAATTCAACCGATCCGTCAGGGTCACCGCAGCTTGCCGCGCTTATAGACGCACGTGTTGAAGATGTAGCCAGCAATCGCGATTCTGCGAGCTGCCTCACGCTTGCTAGACGCCGCCGCCGACTTCCAGGAACGTGCCGGTCGTGTACGAGGATTCGTCGGAAGTGAGCCAGAGAATAGCGCGGGCAACTTCCTCGGCAGTGCCGAAGCGCCGCATGGGAAGCGTCGGACCCAGGCGGTGCACGCGGTTGGGTTCGCCGCCGCTGGCATGAATCTCGGTGTCGATGATGCCGGGGCGAACCGCGTTGACGCGAATTCCCTCGGGACCCACTTCCTTGGCCAGTCCGATCGTCATCGTATCGAGGGCGCCCTTGGACGCTGCGTAGTCGATGTACTCGCCCGGCGACCCGAGACGGCCGGCCATCGACGAGACATTGACGATCGTGCCCCCGTGTCCGCCGTGCCGTGTGCTCATGCGGCGCACGGCTTCGCGGGCGCACAAGAACGCGCCGACTACGTTCGTGGCCAGGATGCGCGTCAGGCGTGCCGCGTCGATCTCTTCGAAGCGACACTGCCGCTCGAGAATGCCGGCATTGTTGACGAGCGCTTCGATCGGACCCAACTCGGCGTCGATGGCGGCAAACAATCGCACGACTTCGGGTTCTTGCGAGACGTCGGCCTGAAGCGCGATGGATCGGCCGCCTTCGCCTTGGATCTCGGCGACGACCGCATCGGCCGCTTCGCGATCCTGCCGGTAGTTGACGCACACCGAGTCGCCCCGCCGCCCGGCCAGTTTCGCAGTCGCAGCGCCAATGCCCCGGCCGGCTCCGGTGATCAGGATGACTCGACTCATAAGCGCCGGCGCTAGCCCTCGATCTCGGCCATTGCTTCCTGCGGGATATTGAAATTGGCCGACACGTTTTGGACGTCGTCGTGGTCGTCCAGCTTCTCCATCAGCTTGAGCACCTTGCGGGCCGTCTCGACGTCGAGATCGATCGTCGAATTGGGAATCCGCGTGATCTCGTTCACGTCCGGCTGGATGCCCTTGGCTTGCAGTGCCGTGCCGACCTCGGCAAACAGGCTGGGATCGCAAGTGATCTCGAAGTTTTCGTCCACGCGTTTGACGTCATCGGCGCCGGCTTCGAGCGCGAACTCCAACAGCGAGTCTTCGTCGATCTTGTCCGCCGGAACGAGGAACAGCCCTTTGCGTTCGAACATCCAGGCCACGCAGCCGGTGGCGCCCAGCTTGCCATCGGTGACTTCGAAGATTTTTCGAATTTCACCGGCCGTGCGATTGCGATTGTCGGTGAGAATCTCGCACAGCACGGCGACGCCGCCGGCGCCATAGCCCTCGTACAAGACTTCGTCCAGGTTGCCGCCGTCCAACTCGCCCGTGCCGCGCTTGATGGCCCGAATGATGTTGTCCTTGGGCACGCTCACGGCCTTGGCCGCGTCGATGGCATAGCGCAGCTTGAGATTCATATCCACGTCGCCGCCGCCGCTCTTGGCGGCCACGATGATGTCCTTCGACAATTTGCTCCACAGTTTGCCGCGCTTGCTGTCGATCAGGGCTTTTTTATGCGCGATGTTTGCCCAGTGCGAATGACCTGCCATCTAACAGACTCTCTCTATCGGGTTCGGTTGGAATCGGCAGGGACCAAAGCGGGCGACCCGTGAGGGCCGGCGGCTGGTCCGCGTCCGGTTACTTTTCGCCAGTTATTTTTCGGTTGCGGGGTTTTGCGATTGCGAGATCTTGTCGCGGATTAGCTTGGCCTTGTCGGCTTCCGCGGACTTGTCGTACGAGGCGGCCGCCCGGTTCCAAGTGGCAATCGCGGCCTCGCGGTCTCCGCTGCGAAGCTGCGCTTCGGCCAGGTGTTCCAGGATCGTGGCGTCGGCCTCGTCATCGGCCGTGACGGCAGCCTTCAGCTCGGCCACGGCCTCGGGGTAGCGGCCCAGGCGGAACAGAACCCAGCCCAGGCTGTCGCGATAGGCTTTGTTCTTGGGCTCGCGGCTGACGGCCACGCGAATCATCTGCTCCGAGAGCTCCAGATGTCGCCCGTTGTCGGCCCACAAGTAGCCCAGGTCGTTGAGCGCGCCGACGTCCTCGGGAAACTCGTCGAGCACTTGTTCGAGCCACTCTTCCGCCGCGGGTGTTTTGCCTTCGATCACGTTGATGTTCGACAGCGCCAGCCGGGCGTCGCGCATCACTTCGCGGATCTCGCCCGATTCGTGATTCTTGTCGAACTTCTTGAGCAGCTCCAGGTAGCCCTCCTGGGCGGGCGCGTAGCGCTTGGCGTGGTACTGGATCCAGGCGATGCGGCTGTGGAAGCGGGGCGAATCCTGCTGCAAGGCGGCGGCCCGGCGGGCGGCTTCGATGGCTGGGTCCGTGCGGCCATCCATCTCCAGCGCGCCGGCCAGATAAAAGTGAAACGTGGGATTGTCGGCCGGCAGAAGTTTCTCCTGCAAGCCGCGTTCGAAGATCTCGATCGCCTTGGCGTACTGGCCTGCCATGAACAGCTCCAGGCCCCAAGTGACGATGGCCTCCGACGGCTTGGAGTTTTCGGCCTTGAGCGATTGCTCGAAGAGCGCATTGGCGGCGTCATAATCTTTCTGCGACACGGCGAGCAAGGCGGCCCCCAACCTCGAGCCGTAGCTGAGCTTTGCCGGGTCGGTATTAAGTTGCTCCACGGCGGCCGCCACGACGGCCTTCGTCAAATCGGTGTCGGCCAGCAGGGCTTTTCCGGCGTCGCCCAAGGGGACCAGCGACGCGGCGCGGCTGACCGCTTCGCCCAAGGTGGCCAGAAGTTTGCCGGCGTCTTTTTGCTGGCGATAGATCTCGACCAGACCTTGATAGGCCTCGAGCGGCGGCCGCGCCTTGTGGCGCTCGATCAGATCGCGATACGTAGGCTCGGCCTTCTCGAGTTGGCCGGCCTGTCGGTATTGCTGCGCCAAGAAGTACGCCAGCGGAACATTATCGGGGTCGGCCGCTTGGATTTTCTCCAACCGCGAGAGCAACTGGTCTTGCTGCCCCAACTCGCCGAGCACGTCGCCCAGCAAGTGATACGGCCCCGTGCCTTGCGTGGCGAAGTGCTTGTCGAAATAGGCTTCGAGCTTCGCCAGCGCCTGCGCCGGCTGCTTCTGTTTGGCTTCGACGCGGGCCCGATTGTAGAGCGACAGTGGCTCGTCGGCCTTGATCAGGTTCGATTTTTCGAAGGCGGCTAGCGCTTCGGTCGTCTTGCCCGCCTCGAGAAAGCTCTCGCCGAACAACTGATAGGCTAACTCGGCCTTGTTCAGCAGTGCCTTCTGCATCGCCGGTTCCAGCCCGAACTCTTTGGGGTTTTCGAGCGCTTTGTAGACCTCGCCGAAGTAATGGGCCGTCTGATCGTATTTCTTGGCGACGAAGTATAGCCGGCCCATCTCCATCCACAGCGCCACTTGCTGGGCCGTGGGCTTGGTGTTGGACTGCCGGTACAGTTCCATCGCCTTTTCGCACAGCTTGATGGCGCGTTCGATGTCTCCCTCTTCGGTCAGGTAACCGGCCAGCCGCGCCAGCAGCACCGGATCGGCCGGCTCGTGCTCGGCCATGATCAGGGCATAGCGGACGGCTTCGGCCTGGCGATCGAGATTGAAGGCCAGGGGTACGATCTCTCGCAAGGCGGGCATGGCTTCGGGATCGAAACGAAACGCGCGCTGATAATTTTGCAGCGCCAGCGGATAGTCTTGCTTCTGCTCGGCGACCCTTGCGGCGGCAAACAAGGCCAGCGCGCGGATCCGGTCGTCTTCGCGCCCGCCACGCCTCTTAAGCGGCACGAGCACCTCAACGGGATCCTCAAGCTCAGAGACCGCTTGTGGCGCAGCAGCGATGGCCGGCGGTTCGTCGGCCAGGGCCAGCCGTGGACAGCACGCCAGCCATCCGCCGACGAGCAGCCAAGTCCAGTTGCGC
Organism: Planctomycetia bacterium; assembly: GCA_031400775.1. GTDB lineage: Bacteria > Planctomycetota > Planctomycetia > Pirellulales > PALSA-1355 > PALSA-1355. Next base: position 13,918 of record JANNQN010000039.1, read on the forward strand.
TTCATAAATCACCTGGGAGTTGAGGACCGCTTCGATCCTGTCATTCTTGCTGCAAACCTCGACCCGGCAAAGGTCGCTTTGGCCCGCCGCCGGTCAGCCTCGAGTATCCGCAGCGAACCAGAGGCCCGTGGCCGGCGATCCTTCTTCGGGTAGGTGTGTTGGCGAGCGGGGGGGTCGCCGGGGCGTTGGACATCCAGCGGCAAGCGAGAATCCTACGAGTTCGCCGGCCCGCAAATCCATGCGACTTACCGAGGCTTGCGCTTGGCCAACACCTTGGTCGGGGGTTTCTTGGCCTTGCCGGCGGGTTTCTTCTTGGGGTGGGCGGCCACCTTCCGTTCGTGGGAGACGCGCTTCTCGGCCACTTTGGTGACGATCTTCTTGGGCGCCGGCTCCTTGGCCTTTTCCTTTTTCTTGTCTGCGGCCGCCTTGACGGGCGCCGGGGGCGGGGCAGGGGGGGCCGGAGGTTTCTTCGGCGCCCGCTTCGGAAAACGCTCCTTGGCATCGGAGGCGATCGACAACAACGTGTCGCGCAGCGATTGCGAAAACGGGTTGGCGAAATAGTCGGCGCCCAACTCGTGCAGCAAGGCGCCGAACTCCTGTCCCTTGCTCTTGGGAATCGCGCGCTCCATGCCCGGCACGACGGCATCCTTCGCTTCGGCCTCGCTGATGACTCCCAACACAAACAGCGCGCCCAACGTGCCGGCGTCGACCGGAATCGAGTGGCCGCCGAGCGCCGTTTGCGTGGCATAGGCCACGTTAAACGGGGTGGCGCCTTGCAGCTTTTGCAGTCGCTTGACCGCCGCGCCGATGTTCTGCTTCTTCAGTTGCTCCAAATCGAACGAGTAGTCACTCTCGAACACGCTCTGCAACACGCCCTTGAGTCGGGCGCCGGCTTCGAGCGGCTCGGGCAGGTTGTCCATCGCCTCGGCCAATTCCTTGACCGTGCTGACGCGGATCTCGTTCCAGTCGAAGAACGCCGCCTGCACGTTGACATACGCCTGTTGAGCCGCGTCGTGCCGCGCGTTTTCCAGGCAGCAAGCGAACAACAGCGACTCCATCACCGGCTGTTCGCCTTTGAGCGGAGTGTGCTTGTAAGAACGCTTCAGCACCTTGTGGGTCTTGTTGAGGGTCGCTGCGCGGTTGTGTGTGCTCATGCCAATCTCAGGGTCGTCGCGGGAATTCGATTCGGTTTATCGTGCGTCGCCAGGCCATCCGGGTAGGACGACCGCGATCATTGTCGATTTATGGGTGCGTTTCGTCGCCGCTCTCGTCGGAGTCAACGTCGTCGGCGTCATCGTCGTCGGCGTCATCGTCGTCGGCGTCCATTTCATCTGCGTCAAGTTCATCGCCGTCCTCGGCTTCGATCTCATCGCCGTCCTCGGCGCCAATTTCACTGTCTTCGGCATCGATCTCGTCGTCCGCGTCCACCGCCGGCGCGGGCGCCGGCGGCAGCACGGATTGCAAGATCTGGCTGATCTCGATGGATTTCTTGACTCCCAAGTCTAGCACGAAGGCCAGACGGGGGGTGTAACGGGTGTCAATCCGCTTGGCGACCTTGGTTTGCAGGAAACCAGCGGCATTTTGCAGACCTCGCAGGCTCAATTGCTGCTTGGTGTCGTCCCCCATCACCGAAACGTGGATTTTCGCCTGCCGCATGTCGGGCGACACGTCCACGGAGGTCACGGTCACGTCGCGAATCCGAGGATCTTTCAGATCGGCCAGAATCGCCATGCTGACGACCTCGCGAATCGCTTGGGCGGCCTTTTGGGTGCGTCGGGAGGTCATGGACTTCGGGGGGTTCGACTCGCTCGCGGAGAAAGAAAATCACTCGGGCGGCTTTTAGAAGGTGCGGGCGAATTCCTCGACCTTGTAAGCCTCGAGAATGTCGCCTTCTTTCAAGTCGTTGAAGCCTCCCAGCCGGATGCCGCACTCCAAACCTTCACGCACTTCGCGGGCGTCGTCCTTCTCGCGCTTGAGCGATTCGAGCGGATAGTCGCCGATGATGCGATTCTCGCGAATCACGCGCACCCGGGCATTGCGCTGCACGTTGCCGGCCAGCACGCGGCAACCCGCGATCGTGCCCACGCGGCTGATCGTAAACGTGCGCTGCACCAAGGCACGGCCTAGCTCGATCTCGCGATGCTCCGGTTCGAGCATTCCTTCGAGCGCCGCCTTCAGGTCGGCCGTCAACTTGTAGATGATCTCGTAGCGGCGCACCTGCACGCCGCGGTCCTCGGCAAGTCCGCGGGCGTTCTCGTCCGGCACCACGTTGAACCCGATGATGATCGCGTCCGAGGCGTCGGCCAATTGCACGTCGGCTTCGGTAATGCCGCCGACCGTAGCTTGCAACACCTTGATCTTGACCTCCGGGTGCTCGAGCTTGGTGAGCTCCTTCTGAATCGCTTCGATCGAGCCCCGCACGTCGGCCCGCAAGATGATGTTGAGCGTTTGAGTTTCTTTCTGGCCCAAGCGATCGAACAGGTTCTCGAGCGTGACGTGAACCGGCGCGCCGGAGAGCGTGGTGCGGCGAACCCGGCTTTCGCGCTTCTCGGCGATTTGCCGCGCAGTGGCGATGTCGTCGAGGACGTAAAAGTGTTCGCCGGCAGCCGGAGCCACGTTTAATCCCGTCACGTTGACGGGCATCGACGGGCCGGCCTTGGCGTGGGTCATGCTGCCGTGCAAGGTATCGTACAGCGCCTTGACGCGGCCGTAAGCCGAGCCACACACCAGGGCATCGCCGATCTTGAGCGTGCCGTTTTGCACGATCAACTTGGCGACCACGCCGCGTCCCTCGTGCAATTCGGCCTCCAGGCAGGTGCCCGAGGCCGCCCGCTGCGGATTGGCCCGATAGTCGCGCAGCTCGGCCAGGGTCAGCAGGGTTTCCAGCAGATCGTCCATGCCCACGCCGGTCGTGGCGCTGGTTTTGACCACTTCGGTGTCGCCGCCCCACTCGGTGGGCAACAGGTCGTTGGCGGCCAGTTGCTGGAAAATGCGCTGCGGATCGATGCCCGGCAGGTCGATCTTGTTGAGTGCCACCACGATCGGCACGCCGGCAGCCTTGGCATGGCTGATGGCTTCTTCGGTTTGCGGCATGATCCCGTCGTCGGCCGCCACGACCAGCACCGCGATATCGGTGACGTTGGCGCCGCGAGCCCGCATCTCGGTGAAGGCCTCGTGACCGGGCGTGTCGACGAACGAAATTTTGCGGCCATCCTTTTCGATCTGATAGGCGCGGATGTGCTGCGTGATGCCGCCGCTTTCGCCGCTAACGACGTTGATTCCGATAATGCGATCCAACAGCGAGGTCTTGCCGTGATCGACGTGGCCCAGGAACGTGATGACCGGGGCCCGATGCTCCAACTGTGCAGGATCGTCGGCCTCCTCGCGCAATTGGGCGATGGTCTGCTCGGCGATGTCCACGGCGGCCTTGATATCGATCTCCACGCCCAGGCTCACCGCCAGCAGCTCGGCGGTCTCCTGGTCGATCTCGGCGTTGATGTTGGCCATGGTGCCCAGCGTGAGCATCTGCCGCAGCACTTGCTGGGCCGGAACGCCGATGGCTTCGGAAAAGCTACGCACTGTACACGGCAGCTCAAGCATGACTCGACTCTTGCGGGGCGCGGCGGTGTTGGTACCGGTCCGCTTGATGACCCGCGCGGAACGGCGGCGCGGCGTGGATTCGTCTTCTTCTCCGCGGGGGCGATCGCCCCCGGTTCGTCGACGGTTGAGTTGGCGTTGTTCCCGTCCGACCAGCAAGCCTGGCTCGTCGGGGGCGCCGGCCTTACCCGGCGGACCACGGCGACCACGGGCCGGAGGCGCGGCGGCGGCGTCGCCGCTGATCATCTCCTTGGGACGGGTCGTGCGTTCGCGGGGGAAGGAGGGCTTGGGAGCCAAACCTGGCGCCGCCGGTTCGTCGGTTCCACCCCGTTTGCCGGAATGCTTGCGGACGTGGTCGATCAGCGGCTTGGTGCCGCCGCTGCGGCTGGCTGCCTTGATGGCATCGATCGGCAATCGCAAGTCGGGCTTCTGCGGAGCGGCCTCTTGCGCGGCGGGCGCGGCAGTTGGCTGCGCGGCGGTCGGCAAGGGGGCCAGCTTGATGGTTGCGCCGGGCTTGGGCGCCATGGGCCGGGGGGCCGATTCGCCGTTGGTTGATTTTTTCTTCTTGCCGCGATCGTCCAGGACCGGCATCTTGTCGCCAGCAGTGCCGGCCGGCGCGATGTAGTCCTCGCGACGCACGACCGTGCCGTCGGCCGCTGCTTCCACGGCCGTCGCGACTGGGACGGCGGCGCGCGGCTTGGCCGCGGGAGCCTTGGCACTGGGGCCCGCTCCGCCTATATACGCTTTGACTCGATCGACTTCCTCGTCGGTCAGGCTGGCCAGCGCCGAGCCCTTTCCGGTTACACCCGCACTGGTGCAGATGTCGACCAGGATTTTGCTGTCGAGCTTGAGTTCTTTTGCTAACGAATAGATACGAACGGGCAAGTTTTAGCCCTCCCTCTCGCCTGGTCTCGGCCGCACGGGGTGCCGGCCAAGCCTGATAAAATACCTTATTGCATGCTCGAATTCTCCCTGTTTGGCCGTTACCCTTCGTCCGCGGCGGGCGGCGATGGCTCGGGTTCCTCGGAGGAGGCCGCTACTTCGGTAACCGCTGACTCGCCAGCCGCCGGGTCGGTGGCGACGGGTGCCTCGTTCTCGAGACGTTCGCGTTCGGCGGATTCGGCCGCTTCGGCGGCGGCCGTGGCCGCGTCGATGCGATCCTGCTCGCGCTGCCGGCGACGTTCGAGCGCCGCTGCCTGCTCGGCCTCTAACGCCTTGGTCTCGGCTTGCGCGACGATCAGATTGGCCCGCTCCTCGTCGAACTCGCCCATCTCCATCAGCGCGTCGGGCTCGATGATCGACAGGTCGTCGTACGACAAAAAGCCCTCTCCGACCAGCTTCTCGCTCAAGCTCTCGTCAACGCCGTCGATCGCCGAGAAACCGACCACGGCCCGGTCGATCGATTCGTCGAGCTCCTCGCGAGTCATGATTTCGATATCCCAGCCGCACAGCTTGCTGGCCAGCCGCACATTCTGGCCGCGGCGACCGATCGCCAGCGACAGTTGATCTTCGCGCACCAGCACAATGGCCCGGCCCAGCATCTGGCAGAGGATGACTTCCTCGACCTCGGCCGGCTGCAGCGCGTTGGGAATCAGGACTTGCAGGTCGTCGCTCCAACGCACGATGTCGATCCGCTCGCCGGCCAGCTCGTCGACGATGTTCTTGATGCGATTACCGCGTACGCCGACGCAGGCGCCCACGCAATCCACGCGCTGATCGGAGCTGCTGACCGCCACCTTGCTGCGATAGCCCGGCTCTCGGGCCATGGCTCGAATCTCGATCACGCCGTCGGCGATTTCGGGAATCTCTTGTTCGAACAAGCGCTGCACCAACTGCGGTCGCGTGCGGCTCAGAATCACCTTCACGCGGCTGCCGGCCTTGCGGACTTCGAACACCGTGGCCCGCACGCGCTCGTTGGGGTGATGCGTTTCGCCGGGGATCTGCTCGCTGCGCGGCAAGATGGCTTCGACGTTGGTGAGCGAGACCGTGGCGGCGCCGCCTTCGTATCGCTGCACCACGCCGGTGATCATCTGGCCCATCAACTCGTGATACTCGTCGTACAGGGCGTCGCGCTCGGCTTCGCGAATCTTCTGGATCCTTACCTGCTTGGCGGTTTGCGCGCCGATGCGGCCGACGGTCTCCTCGGGATCCAAGGGAGCGCCGTTATGAGTGCCGCTGATCGAACCGTCCTTGCGGTCGATCATCACCACGATGTCTTCTTCCTCGCCGTATTGTTTCTTGGCCGCCGACACAAGCGCTGCTTCGATCGCGCCAAACACGACTTCCTTGTCGACGTTTTTGTCGCGATGAATGGCATCGACGATTCGCAGTAGTTCGGTTGCGTTCATGGTTGGATAACGTCCCTAAAGGGCAATTTCGAATTGTCGGGTGAAGCGGCGGTCCATTCTTCGCTCCGGCCCACGCTGGGGCAGGCAACAAGCGAATGAAGGGGGTCTCGCAGCCGTCCCTCGTCGGATTGTAAAAACTCGCCTTGGTTCGTATTTGTCGGGGCATGCCGAGCAGCGGGGATTTCCCGGGCTGGGCCCAATCTATTTGCTACGTGTCGGGTTTCGATTCGGCCGGCCGTTCTGGGCGCGAATCGCTGCACCGTGAGCGCAGATTCGGACGCGTCTTGCGACCTGGCAAGCATTTGCCAGGGGCCCGACCCGTCGAAACGTACCCTAGTGCCGGACGCCGCCAATCGGCAAAAATCGTTTTCGCTACAACACTTAGCTACATTCGTAATCTGGTAAAGATACCTCTTGGGACGCTGGGCTGTCAAGCCGCTGGCGCGCTCCATCGCCGCTTGCCGATATGCGATCGTTGGGGCCGGTCGTGGCACAATGAAGTGCCGGTTATCGACCTGATTGACCGACAACAAAAAAACCGGCATGGCGGCGAGAAAAGGTCGCTGCCATGCCGGGCAATTGAAGTATCCGGGGAGCGGTCAAACTCAACCCGCCGTGAAATGTTTAAGCCGAGACGCGTCGGCTACGCGGCCGCGCCTGGCCGACCGCCGCCTCCGCGGCCCTGACGGCGAATCTCGCCCTTGAATGGCGCGCCGGTCATTTCCTTCCATTTGGTCTGCTGCTCGGGGGTCAGAACGGCGGTTGCCTTTTCATTGACCGACGCGCGGAGCGCCTCGGCCTTCTTCTGCAATTCAGCCCGATCGCCGCCACCGGCGCCGGCCTCGAACAGCTCGCGCAATTCGCCTTGCGAGGCCTCTTGGATGGCCTGGATGCGGTCCTTCTGCTCGGTCGAGAGGCCGAGTGCTTGTGCAACCTCAGGATCCGCTAGCGCCTGCCCGCCGCGCTGTTGCAGCGAGATTTCCTTGAAGCGCTTGAGCTGGTCTTCCTTCAAGATTTCGGCGAGCAGGGCCTGATTCGCTTTCTCGCTCTCTTGCATCTTGGCCTGCCGTTCTTCCCGGCTGAGATCGCGCAGCCCGGCGAACGATTCGCGTTGCTTCTCGACTTGCTCGGTGGCTTTCTTGATCTGCTCATCCGACATTTTGAGCTCGTCCTGGACGGACTTTTGCGTCAGCAAGCCCAGGCTGTTGCCCCCGCGACCGCCGCCAAACCCTGCTCCGCGGCCGCCGCCGCGCTGAGCCATAGCCGATGGCCCCGTCACCACAATCACTGCCGTCACAATTACCGCCAACACGAACATCCACAGCGCATGCTTCTTCATCGTGGTCCTCCCGAATGTGAAATGGCCCGAATGTGAAATGGCTGGTCGCTTCCCCTAGCTAATAGAACCGCCGGTGTGGCGAACAGTTCCGAAAAATACCGCGCGGTCAATCGGGCAATCGGAAACTGGCCGCTGCGTGCCGCTTGCGGCAAGGGGAGTGGGATTCCCGGCAGTTTCGAGAATAGAAACCGCTGCCAGCCCCCGCGGGCAATTTTGGCTAGCCCGCCTTCGCGATCACCACCGCGCTCGCCTGGCCCTGCGGCGTGACGTTCACGCTGAGACAGCTACTGCCGGCAACGGATCCCTCACTGGCAAGCGACAACTCGCAGCGCGGGTCGGGCGTTTCCAGGTTGAGCACCTTGAAGAGCTTGCCGTCATTGAGCGCCAGAATACTAGAAATCAATTCGACCAGGCCGCTGGCGGCGCCCAGATTTCCAAAATAACTCTTGGCCGCGGTGACGGGCGGCTGGGCCGAGGAACCTCCGAACACGGCCTGCACGGCCGCCGCTTCTTCCTCGTCGCAACTTCGCGTGCTGAGACCGTGCGCGTGAACGTGTCCGATATCCTGGGGCTTGAGGCCAGAATCCTTGATCGCGGCGGCCATGACGTTCGTCAGCACGCGCTTGCGATCGGCGACGCCTTGTCGGTTGATGGCCGAACCCGAAGCGGCGCCGAGCACTTCGGCATAAATCCTGGCGCCGCGCGCCCGAGCGTGCTCGAGCTCTTCCAGAATCACGGCGCCGGCGCCCTCGCCCAACACCATGCCGCTGCGGTTCAAGTCGAACGGCCTGCTGGCCCGGGTGGGATCGACTCCGTTGCCGGCAACCTCCTCCTGGGTGATGGCGTGGACCGTCTTCATCGGATGTACGCGCGTGCCGGTCGCTCCGGCTACCATCACGTCGGCGCTGCCGCGGACGATGGTGCGAAAGGCTTCGCCGACCGCGGCGTTGGAGGCGGCCTCGCGGAGCGTGAGCGAATTGTTCGGCCCACGCAGATCGTTGTAGATCGCCACGTGGCTGGCCGGCATGTTCGGCAGATACTTGAGCAGCCACAGCGGCGTGACTTGCGGCATTCCGTCGGCGGCCCAGCGCGTGAAATCAAATATGCCGTCTTCCCCCAGGCAGCGCTGAATGCCGCTAGCGAAATCCTCGGGCAGAGTCAGCATGTAGTCGGTGCCGAAAACCACTCCCGTGCGGTCGGGATCGAGCGCGCCCGTCTCGCCCAGCGCGGCGTCGGACAGGGCCCGCTGCGCGGCGGCAACCCCCATCTGCGATTCGCGGCACATCAGCTTGAGGCCCTTGCGGATCGACTTTTTCTTTTCACTCTCGAGCGGACCGAAATCGTCGATCGAGCCTGAAAAATCTCGGGCTTCGGCCGCGAACTTCGTGGGCAGGTACGTCGAGGGAAACGCTTGCAGCGGGGCCACGCCGCTACGACCGCTGGAGAGGGCGTCCCACAGCGACTCCGCCGTATTTCCCAACGGGCTGATCAGTCCAATTCCGGCGATCACCACGCGACGTGAAGGTTTCATGAAGGCTTTCGAATCTCGATGGTTCGGAGCGGCCTGCGAACTGGCGATCGTTCGATCGAGTGGTTGCTCGCGGCGGTATCTTGCTCGAGTCCACCCGGATCGCTTGCCGGCGACGTCGCCGCCAGCGCGAGCAATCGCTTCGCTCGACGGCGTCAGTCTAGTATTCTGTCGGCCGGATGGCGAGACGTGAGGCGCTTTAGGAGGGGTTTGACGGCGAGCGATTCGAAGCGGCTTGCTGTCGCAAATTAGTACCGATTGCGGTACGCGTTGGGTGTCGCCCCGGGTTGCAAAGCCGTCGGCTGATTGCCCAGTTTGCCCTTGCTTTCGATCAAGACGAGCAGCTCGGTGCGCGTCCCACCGGAGATCAGGGGCACATTCACGCCGATGGGGTTGGCCGACGGCGCCACCGGCGTGGGACCGACTCCCAGGCTGATCATCAACACCTGCTCGACGGGCCAGCGAAAACGCTCGTGCAAACGCGAGCTGATCGGCTGCGGCACGTCGACCCGTTGTCGTTGCCGGGGCGCGACCGTGGTCGGCACGTCGATCATGACCGGAATCAGCTTTTCCACGAGATCGACTTCGCAGCGGACCACGGCGTCGACGACTTTTCCGTCTAGCGACAAGAGCGGATTAAATTCCAGCTTGAAGCCTTCGTCGAACTGGGCCATCTGCGGTTCGAAGCCCGGCCACGCCTCGGACTTCAAGATGACGTCGCGGATGTAATTGCGAGTTCGCGTGGCGGCGATATGCTTCGCCTGTCCGTTGTTGACCAGCAGATGCGGCGTGCTGTGTTCCTGAAAGTCGCTGCGACGGCGCAAATCGGCCACCAGCAGCGCGGCGTCTTCCTTGGCCATCAGCCAGGCCTGCACGCCCTGGGTTTGCGTGGCCACGGGATGCAGGATCTTGTGCGATTTCGAGCGCCAATTGGGGCTGCCGACCGTGATCACGCGCATGCCGAACGCGTGCGATTCGGCCTCGGTGTTGACGAATCGATCGACCATTTCCGAAACCAGGCCATGCATCTCGGGCGTGTGATATACGCGCAGCCGGTGATTGTCGATGTTCAGCACGGCCAGCGGCTGGGTATGCCAGGCCTCGTAGCCGGTCTCGCGCAGGATCCAATCCAGAATCGCCTGCTCCGGCCGGTTGGTCGAGGTCACCCGGGCCGTGTAGGGACTGATGTCGTAGTCGCGCCATTCCTGGCCGCCGTCGTTGGGCAGCGAGTCGGGGCCCTTGGTGACCCGCGCAATCGGCGCGCGAGAAGGGTCACCGCTGACAGGCCGCAGCGGTTGCTGGCCCTCGGCGGCGGCGCGCGGCGCCGAGCCCGGGGTTCGCCACTTGGCGCCGCCGCTGGATGGCGCCGTATCGCTGTCGGCGAGCGGTTGTTCTTGGGCCGGCGGCGTTTGCGCAAGCGCCGTCGTGTCGCGGCGCCCTTGAGCCTGGGCGGCGCTGGTCGCCGACAGCAGTAACGCGGCGAGGATGAAACGTCGAATGAGCATGGGTCGGCCTCCTTACCTGCTCGCCCCCCGTCGCTCACGCGCAAAAACGCGTGGGACGCGCGCGAAATCCTTCTCGCGATTGCGCGGCAGAGTATAGGAATCGCCCGAAACCGCCACAATAGCGTTCCCGGAACGTCGTGCCAGCAGACCTGGAGATCGCGCTAGCCGAGAGATGCTGGCACGGCCGAGAACTGCCCCCACGCCGGCAGCGGCAATGACCTAAGCGCGGCCGTTGCCCAGCGGTCCGACCAGGATCGAGGCGTTGTGCCCGCCGAAGCCGAAGCTGTTGCTCATCGCGCTTGATAGCTTGCGCTTGCGCGGCTCGTTCGGAGTATAGTCCAGGTCACAGGCCGGATCGGGCGTGTCCAGATTGATCGTGGGCGGGACCACGCTGTCGCGCATGGCCAGGATCGTGAGTATCAGTTCCACGCCGCCGCTGGCGCCCAATAGATGGCCCAATTGGCTCTTCGTGCTGGAAATGCTCAGCCCCCGGGCATGTTCGCCGAAGACGAGCTTGATGGCCGTCGTTTCGGCCGCGTCGCCCAGGCTGGTGCTCGTGCCGTGGGCATTGATATAGCTGACGTGCGAGGCGTCGACCTGGGCATCTTCCAGGGCCCGTTTCATGGCCCGCGCCGCGCCCACTCCGCCTTCGTCGGGCTGGGTAATATGGCCGGCATCGGCACTGGCGCCGTAGCCGAGCACTTCGGCATAGATTCGCGCGCCCCGTTTGCGGGCGTGCTCCAACTCCTCGAAGAGCAGCATGCCCGCGCCTTCGCTGAGCACGAAACCGTCGCGATCGAGATCGAACGGGCGGCTGGCTTTTTGCGGTTCGTCGTTGCGTTCCGAGAGGGCCCGCATGTTGGCGAATCCGCTAATTCCCATGGGCGTGATGGCGGCTTCGGTTCCGCCAGTGATCATGGTATCGGCTTCGTCGTATTGAATCGCCTTGAAGGCGTCGCCCATGGCGTTGGTGGCGCTGGCGCAGGCCGTAGCCACGGCGAAATTGGGGCCGCGCAAGCCGAACTCGATGGACAACTGTCCGCTGGCGGCGTTGAGCATCAGCTTGGGAATGGTGAAGGCCGAGACCTTGTCGGGGCCCTTGTGCAGCAGGCGCTCGACCTGGGTTTCGATCTCGTGCAGGCCGCCAATGCCGGAGCCGAGAATGACGCCGCCGCGAAACGGATCGAGCTTGGAGAAATCGATGCCGCTGTCGCGCACCGCGTCGATGCCGGCCACCATGGCAAACTGCGTGAAGCGATCAATCCGCTTGGCATCCTTGGGCGACATGTAATCGCCCGTGGTCCAATCGTGAATGTCGCCGCCGAAGTGCACCTTGTGCCCGGCGGTATTGAACAGCCGGATCGTATGGATGCCGCTTTCGCCCTCTAGAATTCGTTTCCAGAGGTCTTCGATCTGGCAACTAAGCGAAGTGACGGCTCCCAGTCCGGTTACGACGACTCGCCGTTTCATGAAAGATGCTTACGACTGGGAATTCTCAATGTATTGAACCGCCTGTCCCACGGTTTGTATTTTTTCCGCGGCATCGTCGGGGATCGTGATGTCGAACTCCTCTTCCAACTCCATCACCAACTCGACCGTATCGAGGGAGTCGGCGCCAAGGTCGTTGACGAAGGAGGTTTCGGGCGTGACTTTTTCCTTGTCGACACCCAGTTGTTCCGCGACGATATCGATTACTCGCTCTTGAACTGACGCCACCTTCTTGATCCTCCAACTGAATTCAAGGTCGGGGAGGAACCAGGCCCAAGCAGTTCCCCAAAGGTTACTGCGTTCCCCGAAAGTTACCCAAACTCCGCACTCAGGTCCGCTTTGGCGCTGCTCCTAGAGATCGAAGCCTCGCCGGCAGAGTCCGGAAAGGAATACTGTTCCCTATTGGAACGCCATTCCTTACCCGAGTCGTGCCGCAGCCATCAAGTCACAAAAATAGAGGATTTCCATAAGACAGGTCAAGATAGAAAGTTTTCAGATTCCTGTCCATATCACCTTAAAGACGCCGCCAGCCGTCCGTTGGTCACTTTGACCGCACGAATAAAAACTCACGCACACAGGCCGCCGTCGATCGTCAACACCTGGCCGTTAATGTACGCGGCCGCCTCGCTGGCCAGAAACAACACACCGTAGGCGATCTCGTCGGCCTGACCCAGCCGTTTGGCGGGGATTCGTTTCTTCACTTCGTCCAAGATCGCCGGGCCCATGGCCTGGGTCATTTCCGTTTCGATAAAGCCGGGGGCCACCGCGTTAATGGTAATCTTACGCCCGGCCAGCTCCTTGGCCACCGTGCGCGTCAATGCGATGACGCCCGCTTTCGACGCGGAGTAGTTGGCCTGGCCCGGATTGCCCGTCAATCCCGAGACGCTGGCGATGTTGATCACCCGTCCGTAGCGGGCTTGCATCATCGGTCGCGACACGGCCCGAGTGAAGAGAAACGTGCCGCGCAAGTTCGTATTGATGACGGTATCCCAGTCTTCGTCCGACATCCGCGGAATGAGCGTGTCGCGGGTAACGCCGGCATTGTTGACGAGGATTTGCAGCTTGTCCCACTTCGCCAAGACGTCGTCGACCACTTTCTGCACGCTTTGACCGTCTGTCACGTCGCAAGCGAAAGTCTCGGCGGTGCCACCCGCGCGGCGAATCATCTCGGCCGTCTCGGTCAGCTTGTCGATGCTCCGTGCGACACATGCCACTTTGGCCCCGGCGCCTGCCAACATCAGTGCGATGGCCCGGCCGATGCCTTGCGACGCCCCGGTGACGATCGCGCTTTGGCCGCTCAGGTCGACTTGCAATGCCGGCTTGGGTTTGTCGTTCATGGAAGATCTTACCGGGAATAGCCGCTCAATTGAAAACGCCTTGGCAGGAAATTTTCCGCTCGATTCGCTTCAAAAGGCCGCGCAGCACACGGCCAGGGCCGACTTCGTAAAACTGATCGTAACCCTGTGCGAGCAAATTGCGCATGGAATCTTCCCAACGGACCGGCGAAACGACCTGTTGGATCAACAGCCGTCGGATCTCTTCCGGCTCGAAGTGAGCCTCGGCGTCGACGTTCGAGATCACTGGGATCGTGGGCCGCACGATGCGCGCTTCGGCCAGCGCCTCGGTCAGTCGCTCGACGGCGCTCGCCATGATGGGCGTGTGAAACGCGCCGGCCACGGCCAGCGGAACGGCCTTCTGCGCGCCGGCCGCGGGAGCATATTCGGCGGCTCGTTCGCAGGCCGAGTTGGTGCCCGAGATCACGATATTGCCGGGGCACAATAAATTCGCGATTTGCAAGGTCTCGTCGTGGCGCGCCTTGTCGCACAGGGCTTCGACCTGGGTGCGCTCGAGACCCAGAATGCTGACCATGCCGCTGGGCGTGGCGTCGGAGGCTTCTTGCATTGCGTCGCCGCGGACCGCAACCAGCCGCAGGGCATCTTCGAATTCGAGCGCGCCGGCAAAAACCAGCGCCGTGTACTCGCCCAGGCTCAGTCCGGCCGTGGCCTCGCACGACAGCACGACGTCCGGCGCGGTGCTCCGCAATTGCTCGATCGCCACCAGGCTGGTCACGAACAGGGCCGGCTGGCTGATGACGGTCGAATCCAGCTCCTCGGCCGGACCCTCGAAGCACAACTTCGCCAGATCGTAGCCCAGGATTGCGTTGGCCCGATCGTACAGCCGCCGCGCGGCGGGCAGGTCTTGGGCCACTTGCCGCCCCATGCCCACGGCCTGCGCGCCTTGACCGGGGAAGAGAAAAGCGATTTTGCTCAATGTGGTCTCCCCCAGGGGGTGATGACTCGTACGCGAAGCGGGCGGCTCTTAAGGGCAGCCGATTTCGTGCGTCGAGTGAATCCGTTCTCGTCAGGAGTGCCGCTTGCCACCCATTTGCAATTGTATGCAGTCGCACGCGAGCGCAGCAGGCGGCTATCGGCCCCAAATTGCTAAGTCATCGGAATCAGGCCGCGCTCGCCGAATCTACTCGACGGCTCTACTCTTCGGCAATTTCGACCATCGGGCGGCCCATGTAATGCCCGCAATTGGGGCACACCCGATGCGAAGGCACCGCCGTGCTGCATTGGGGGCAGTACTCGAGCTTCATGGGCTTGAGCGCCTTGTTGGCCGAGCGACTTCCGCTGCGGGAATTGGAACTTTTTCGTTTGGGTACAGCCATGGCGAGCCACCAGAATGCCAGGCGCCTGAATCCAGGCCCAAGCTCAAGGGAGATAACTTGTTGCAGTAAGGCAAACGGCTCATCCTATGCGACCGCTCCGCAGGGTGTCAAGCCGGCGACTTACGTGTTGCGTTGCGTGGGCTTACGTGGCGTGAGCCTGAAGAAGAGGCGGCAATCGCCTGGTTTTTCACTCGCCCGTCTTTTACTCGACCGTGATCTCATAGCGCCGGCCATAGCTGCGGTCGGACTCGATCGACTGGCCGGGGCCTTCTTGCCACAACGAGAATTCCGCGAAGTACTTTCGACCGGGCCGGCGCAACTCGATATAGCTGGTCACCTGTTGTGTCTCACCCGGTTCGATCGACTTGTCGAACATTACCATCCGCCGCGCGATGCCCTGCTGTCCGCCCTCGTTCATGATCGTGCAGCTCAGCCAGATCGGGTGCTTGCCCGGGCCGCCGTGCCAGGTGACATCCGAGTTATTCGTGATCGCCACGGTGGCCGGCTTCACTTCGCGATGGAACCAATCCCACACGCCGTGGTAGCTGCGCCGGCAGACCGCTTCGCTGCCCAGCCATTCGATCGAACAATTCCAGTCGTCGATCAGGCCGTTTTCGGGCGAGCCAGGCGGATTCGGAGGCAGGCCCGTCTCTTCGTGCAGTAAATGCGGCGAGAGCAACTGCGGATGCAGGAAGCGGACTTCGCTTTCCCAACCCACGCCGACAATGGCCTGCAGCGCCAACATGAACCGCAACAGGATCGTCTTGTCGTAGGCCATCATCATCAGGCCGATCAATAGCACCGTGCCCGTGACGCGGGTACTCGCGCCATGTGCTTCCCAAATCGCGGGGCCCAGGGCGTTGGTCATCCACACGAACGGCACCGTACACAAAATGGCCCATGGCAACCGCCGGCAGTCGCGCACCAGCAGCACCGTGACCAACAGCAGCGAGAAAGCCGTCACGAGAATCAGCCGCAGCTCGGTCCAATTCGTCGTGCGGTAGAAAATTCCGATGTACTGAAACATCGCGTAAAACGGATAGCTGGTCGCGGCGGGATTGTTGGTGCGGGCTTCGAGCGGAGACATATGGAAGTTGATCGTCAAATACACGGTCCAACCCAGCATGACGATGCCCGGCACGGCCGTTAGCGTGGCGCGCTTCCAGTATCCGCTGACGTCCTTCCAGTCGAATCGGTTGCAAAGCGTGGCCACGAACACCGAGAAGGCGAACAGCGCGTAGACTTCGCGAATCAACAGCAGGAAGACGGCCAGCGGCACGTACAGCCACATCCGCCGCGCCAATAGTGCGACCATGGCCATCGCGAAGACGGCATCGGCCGGCGCGTCCAGCAAGCCTCTCCACAGCGATTCGAACGTGCCGACACTCAGCAGCCATCCCAACGCATAGGCCGGGTGCAATTGATGGATCATCAACCAATACACGAGCACGCCAAAACCGCACGCCACCACGCCGAAGTTGAGCGTGTGATACAACATCGGTGGCGTCAGCTCGTAGCCCAATAGCGACGCGGCGCCGCCGGCCAACATCGGCATGCCGATGCGCTGGTAGCGATACATGATGTTGTCGATGTGCTTGTAGGCGTCTCGCCGGCCGAAAATATCGTTCGATTGCCGGTAGTAAATCTGGCCGTCGTAGCCGAATTTGCAGACTCCCTGCAGGCCGGCGGCCGTTTCGCGCGCGGGCTCTTTGAAATACGTGCCTGGCAGAAAAGCACGGTGCGCGTGGCCTTCCAGGCTGCGATGCACCCACACGACGAAGATCAGTTCCAGCACGATCCAGGCGGCCAAGGTTGCCAGCAGCGAGACCCGTAGTGGACGATTGTCGCGCAGTTGACGGCCCGCGGCGGTACACAGCCTGCCGGCTGTCGCGGTCGCATCGGCGGCCAGTTCAGCGGCGTCTCGACTCCACCGGTTCCATTTGTCGGCGGACGGCCGCGGTTGGTCGATCGTGCTCATCGGAGTTCCCCCGTGGATCCGCTCGACGGCGGAATAACGATTCGCGTCGCTATTGAGTCATGGCATCCAAATCAACAGGCTGCTAAGCCGCTTGCCGCGCCGCGGCGCGCACCGGCTTGCGCCCGACCACGACCAGCGACATGCCGCGCACCGGCAACACCCAATCCAGCAGCTTGACCACCGGCAGGATGCGGTCGAACCAGGCCATCTGCCGCAGGCTCAGGTGACGGCGACGCATGACGTGTCCGGCCATGGCCCAACTGATCGCTCCCAGTCGATTGAATCGCCGGGTGTGTACGATTTCGAAACCGGCGCCCTTCATCTTTTGCGACAGTTCCTCGGCCGTGTAGCGCCGATAGTGGCCTAACTGCTCGTCCATTGGCGTGTACAGTGCTTTGCCTGCCGGAACGATGATGATGCAGTGTCCTCCGGGGGCCAGAGTGCGCCGAAAGCTGCGCAGCACTTCGACGTCGTGTTCCAGGTGTTCCAGCACGTTGGAGCAAAACACGGTGTCCAGTTCCTCCTGCTCCCAGCGGTCGTAATCGTCGGGCCGTTGCAGATCTCCGCAATCGACGCGCACGTTGTCGCGGCGGCCGAATCGCTGCGCGAGCACGGGAAGGTAAACCGGGTCGTTGTCGGTCAGCACCAATCGCTCGCGCTGCACAAGCATCGCGCTGATGTTGCCGATGCCCGAGCCCGCCTCCAATACACGCCGGCCCAGGAACGGCTTCACCATGTCCAATGTCCAGCGATTGTATTTGTTCGAGCGGGACATCGACTTGAGCGTGTAGAAACCGGCGTGATCGGTGAATTGGGGATCGAAGAACTTGCAGCGAATGATCTGCCAGATCGCTTTGACGCCGTCGAGCGCGCGAATTTTTTTACCTTCCTCATACGTGCGTCCCACGTAACTGATCGGCACTTCGTAAATGCGCGCGCCCCACTGCGCCAAGCGGCAGGTCAATTCCGGCTCGAAGGTGAACGTCTCGGCGCTCAGCCGCAGCCGCTTGAGAATCGAAGAGCGCACGATCTTGTAGCCGCTTTCCATGTCGGTCAGGTTCAGGTCGTTGACCATGTTCGAGACCAACGTCAGGATCTTGTTGGCCAGGCTGTGCCAGAAGAACAACACGCGCCGCGGAGTCCCGGCGAAGCGCGAGCCGAACACCGCGTCGGCCTTGCCCTCCAGGATTGGCGCCAGCAACAAGGAGTATTCCTGCGGATCGTATTCGAGGTCCGCGTCCTGGATGATCGAGACTTCGCCGGTGATGTGCGGGATGGCCGTGCGGATAGCCGCGCCTTTGCCACGATTCTTCTCGTGCCGCACGATCTTGATCCGGCTGTCCTTGGCCGCCAGGTCCTGGATGACCTCCCACGAACTGTCGGTCGAAGCGTCGTCGACGATGATCAGTTCGATCGCCACGCCCACGCGCGAAGCCAACACCCGGGCGACGATCTCGCGCAGCGTCCAGCACTCGTTGAAGACCGGCATCAAGACCGAGAGCTTGCGGATCGGTTGCGAGGCTTCCGAGATCGGCGTTGAAAACGCCGCGGTGGAACTCTCCTGTTCCGAATTGACAATCTTCATGATTGCCTCCAGGACACGGTGTGCATTCGTTGGGGGAATATCGGCCAGGCGCTCGTGGGGCAGGCGCTAGTGCGGCAGGAACTTTCCAGCGCACGGCCACCTTGGAGAGCCAGGTTGGGGAGTCGATGCGACCGGGTTCACGCTCGCGCGCGGGGCGAATCCAATCGCGGCCCGCTCGACGAAACCCAGCCCGGGCCATCGACCGGCGAACCCGGGCCATCGACCGGCGAAAAGATTATCAATTTTTCCCGATCGGGACCATGCCAGATAACGGTCGAGGGCGAACCGCCAAGAAAAAAACTTTTGAAACGGCAAATCTGCTTGAAAAAATAGGTTGCTAGCGACCGCCCTTGGTCGAAGCACTTCAATTTCAATGATCTTGTTCCGCAAGCAATCGCTGCCGCCTCGCGCATCACGGTCGCGAATGTCGTTGCGTGAGCAGAGCATCATTGAGCGCGATGGACACGATCGTGCGGCGAACCGCTGCTGCAATCGAGAGCAACGTTTCAGAATTTTGCAAGGGCCCGCGATTCGCGCGAGGGCGATTTCGAGCCGCCGCTGCGACGCGCCTACTTGACTTGCAGCGCTCGAACCGCATACTCACTAGAGTCTGAAAACCGCCGGGGATTGTCGTGGTTTCACGCCGCACGCGGAGCAAGAACCGGACCGTCCGTTTTTTCGCGCGGTTTCGAATCGTATCGGCGCACGGTGCATAGAGCGCGTGCGTCGTAATATTCTTGAGCGTGTCGCGGAGTCGAACATGGGTCGTCCGAAGATCAGTATTATTGGCGCCGGCAACGTCGGCGCTACCACTGCGCATTGGTGCGCGGCCGCCGAATTGGGCGACATCGTGCTCTTGGATATTCCACAAGTCGGCGACATGCCCAAGGGCAAGGCGCTGGACCTGATGCAAGCGTCGCCGATCGTGGGCTTCGACTCGCGTATCATCGGCACCAACGACTATGCCGACACGGTCGGCAGCCAGGTGGTGGTGATCACCGCCGGCATTGCTCGCAAGCCCGGCATGAGCCGCGACGATCTGTTGAGCACGAATGCCAAAATCGTCGGTTCGGTCGCCGAACAGATCAAGACCACGAGCCCCGAGGCGATCCTCATCGTGGTCAGCAATCCGTTGGACGCCATGGTGCAACGCGTGCTGGCGGTGAGCGGATTTCCGTCCCGCCGCGTGCTGGGCCAGGCCGGCGTGTTGGACACGGCCCGCTATCGCACTTTTTTGTCGATCGAGCTGGGCGTCAGCGTGGAGGATATCCAGGCGCTATTGATGGGCGGACACGGCGATACGATGGTGCCGATGCCCAGTTGCACGTCGGTGGGCGGCATTCCCGTCACGCGATTGATCGACCAAAAGCGGCTCGACGAGATCGTGGCCCGCACTCGGGCCGGGGGCGCCGAGATCGTGGGGCTGCTCAAAACGGGTAGCGCGTATTACGCGCCGGCCGCGGCCACGACGCAAATGGTCGAGGCCATCATCCGCGACAAAAAGCGGCTCATTCCCTGCGCCGCATACTGCGACAAGGAATACGGCGTGGGCGGTTACTATGTGGGCGTGCCGATCATTTTGGGCGCCGGCGGCGTCGAGAAGATCATCGAGCTGGAGCTCACGGCGCAGGAGCGAGCCGATTTCCAGAAGAGCATTTCAGCGGTCAAGGAACTCGTGGCGGCGATGAACTCGCTGCCTTTGTAAGACCGCTTCCGATCCTTTCTCCCAGGCAAAATCGCGTTTCATCAGACAGCCCTCCACGGCGGCAGCGTCGAACGAAAAAACATCGCACCCTGCTGACAACGAACGACAGAGGGCCGGCATGCTGGCGCGACGGCTACGCGACATGCAAAAGTCATACCCCGCACAACATTATCGCGCCGGCGGCCTTGCCGTTGACATTTTGGAACCGCCTGGAGTAAAGTCCGCAACTTGTCGGCGGCGTCGATTGATGCGACGATTTTTGCAACTTGGAGCTGGCCGATCGTGCCGGGCGCGTGTGAGCGGGTTGAGGCGAAACGTTCGAGTGGTGTTCTTCACGAGTCTCGCCATGCTGCTAATCAGTGCCCTCATCGCCGGCCAGGCCTGCGGAGATTCCGCGGTGTCGCCCGCTGCGAATTCGCCGGCGGCAGGCATTGCGAACGCGCCGGCGGCGGGCATTTCCTCCCACGCGGTGGTTGTCCCCCAGCCCGCGCTGCAAGAGCGCGACTGGAAGACCATCGTGCTGCATCACTCGGCCACGCGTGGCGGCGACGTTGCCACGATCGATACCGAGCACCGCAAGCATCGCGACCGCTCCGGAAATCCTTGGCTGGGAATCGGCTACCACTTTGTCGTGGGCAACGGCCAGAAGATGGCCGACGGCGAGGTGCAGGCCACGTTTCGTTGGCACAAACAGTTGCCCGGCGCGCATGCCGGCAATCGCGACCATAACGACAACGGCATTGGCATTTGCCTGATCGGCAACTTCGATCAGGCGCCGCCGACCGATCGGCAAGTGGCTGCCGTGCGCGGACTGGTCAAGTCGCTGGCCGAGCGCTACGTCATTTCGCGCGACGGCCTGGTTAGGCACTCCGACGTGCAAGCCACGCTCTGTCCCGGAAAGCTGTTTCCCTGGGAACCCGTGCGCTCTGAGCTCGTGGCTCGGCAGCAGACTTTGAAAGAGCAGACCTTGAAAAACTAAAGGCCGCGCACAACTGCGGCCGGCGTGTTTCGACAATTATCACCCCCACGTAAGAGCGAAATGAATCGTATTCAAAATCTGATTGAAGACGAACAGGCCACTATTTTACGATCCGCGGCATGCGTCGCCGAAATGGCCGGCGATGGCGATGGGGAACACGAGCAGACGCATTGTATTTTCACGCCCATGCACTACGAGCGCAACTATGCCTATCCGCTCGTCGTGTGGTTGCACGGGCCGGACGACGACGAGCGGCAAGTCACTCGGGTGATGCCTCTGGTCAGCACGCGCAACTATGTCGGAGTGGGCACGCGGGGCACGGTGCCTTCGCGACATGCTCCCGACGCCTACAACTGGTCGCAAACCTCGCGGCACATTGCGCTGGCCGAGCACCGTGTCGTGTCGGCCGTGGCCGCGGCGCGGCGCTGGTTGAACGTCGCACCCCATCGCGTGTTCCTGGCCGGATACGGCTCGGGCGGCACGATGGCCTTGCGGATTGGTCTCAATCAGCCCAGCGCGTTCGCCGGCGCGCTGTCGATTGGCGGGCCGTTTCCCAGCACGCTCAGACCTTTGTCGCAATTGCACGAGGCGCGGGAATTGAAAATCTTCATGACCACGGCGCGCGATAGTCAGGAATATCCCCAGGCCGAAGTCTGCCGGCACTTGCGGCTGTTTCACGCGGCCGGAATGTCGGTCGATCTGCGCCAGTATCCCTGCGGCGACGAGTTGACGACCAATATGCTGTCGGACATGGACCGCTGGATCATGCGGCAGTTTATCGAGACCGCGCCGGC
Organism: Planctomycetia bacterium; assembly: GCA_031400775.1. Classification (GTDB taxonomy): domain Bacteria; phylum Planctomycetota; class Planctomycetia; order Pirellulales; family PALSA-1355; genus PALSA-1355. Next base: position 35,435 of record JANNQN010000039.1, read on the forward strand.
GCTGCGGGATCAGGCCAGCCACCGTTCCAGCGGCTCGTAGGGGCAATGCGGCTCTTGAATTAAGTGCGCATTGCCGGCGAATCGCGCTCGCTAGCACGCTCAAAACCCGTTGACCCTCCCCGCCGTTTCCAGTACAAGGGCCCCCGCTTTTCCACCCATCGCACATGCGAAGGGCTAAAGTGCCGTCGTTCTGACGGTCGTTCGCTTAGGTGGCCGTTTCTTTCGTCAAATCGCTGGCGCGCGCAAGGATGGCGGATCGCGCGCAGGCGGCGTCTCCCACGGACATTGTCCGCCGGATCCGATTCGACTCGAAATTACCGGAGGGTTGCATGGACGCTCCCGATTCCTATCCCGGCGCTGAGTTGTTTGCACGTGCCCCCAATTACCAATGGCTGAACGTGCGTCAGATCGTGGACGAAGTGTGCTCGTCGCTGACGCGTCGATTCGTCGAGCAGCGCATCGAATCCGTCACCGACATGCCCCGGTACGTGGCGGCCCAGGCCGACCGCGAGATGTTGCGCGCGGCGGTCTTGAACCTGGCCACGAATGCCGTCGAGGCCATGCCTCGAGGCGGCCGACTGGTCGTCACGTCCTATATCGGTCGTAATGGACTGGAGTTGGAGATCGCCGACAGCGGCCCGGGCTTGAGCGACGAAGCGCGTCGGCGGGCCTTCGAACCGTACTACACCACCAAGCGGGATAAGACCGGCGTGGGGTTGGCGGTCGTGCTCGGGATCGCCCGAGCGCACGGCGGCGACGTCGTAGCCGCGAATTGTCCCGAAGGCGGCGCTGCGTTCACTTTGCGATTTCCTCCGACCGTTTCCCGGGCGGCGGCCTGACAATCAAGGCGCTTGCCGCGGCACTGCGACAGTGCTTCGCTCAAGTTGCCGCGTGAGAGGTTCCACGGATGGAATTGCTCCATAAAACCTACGCTCAGTTGGCCGACGTCGTTAAAGCGATGACGCCCGGCGCGCGCCTTGCCGCCGCGGCGGTGCTGACGGTCGTGCTCGCGAGTCTGGGCTATCTGCTGAACCAGCAAGTCTCTCCGCAGCAGACGTATCTACTAGGCGGCGAGATGTTTTCCACCAGCCAGCTTCGCGAAATGCAAATGGCCCTGGGCAAGGCCGGGCTCGAAGCCACGGTCGAGGGCGCGCGCATCAAGGTCCCGCGCGGCCAGGAATCCAAATACATGGCGGCGCTGGCCGAGTCGGGCGCGCTGCCCGACTTCGGCGGCTACTTGAAGAAGGCGGTCAACGGCAACGGCTTCATGGCCTACGGTCCGCAGCAGGAAGCCCGCACGAAAATCGCTATCCAGAGCGAGTTGCAACTCGTGATCAGCGAGATGAAGGGAATTGAAAGCGCCTCCGTGCTCATCGCTCAGGAGAGCCGCCGCGGCTTTCGCGAGGCCAATATCGTGACCGCCTCGGTGGGCGTTCGGCCTGACGGCGCCGGCAGCCTGGACGAGCAAACCGTAGCCGCTATTCGTTCGTACGTGGCCAGCGCCTGGGCCGGACTCAAGCCCGAGGCCGTGACCGTCGTCGACCTGAGCGGCCGGCGGTTGTTTCCGGGCACGGGCGGCGGTGAATCGAAGCCCGGCGCCGTGGTCGGCAGCTACGCTCAGAACAAAAAGCAATTGGAACTTGATTGGCAGGAGAAAATCGAACGGCTCTTGGCGCCGATGGTGGCCGGGGCCCTGGTGACAACCAACGTGGAGCTCGATCCCGAAGTGTCGAACGAGGAGAAGTCTACTCAAATCACGGGGCCCGCTCGCGAGGGCCAATCGCCGTCCGCCGCGCCGACCACCGAGAAGCGGATCGTTCGCGAAGGCCGCACGCCGAAGCGCGTAACTGTTTCAGTGCAGATTCCCAATACGTATTACGAAGAGATTTGGCGCAAGCAGCGTCCTCCGGTGGTCGGCGGCTACCGTTGCGAACCGGATGCCCAGGCGCTGGCAGAGATCGAGAGCGCGGAGAAGAAGAAAATCGAAACCGCGATCCTGCCCCTGTTGGGCAATCATGAGCTGGCTGCCGGCCAGTCGTCGCAGGTCGCGGTCACGACTTTCGATCCTGCCATCGTGTCGCCGCTCTCGCCGCCGACGTTTCGCGAGACCGCGATCGCTTGGCTGGGTCAGAATTGGAACACGGTGGGACTCGGCTGCCTGGCATTGGTGGGCCTGTTCTTGCTGCGGTCGATGATGAAGTCGCTGCCCGCCGCTGCTCCTCGGAAGCCGACAATCGCCAGAGAAGCTCCTCCGCCCATGCCACCGCGACCGCGGGCCGTCTTTTCCGAAGAAGAGGAAATCGATCGCCGAGCGGCAACGACCCGCACTTCGGCCCCCGAGGGCCTGCGTCGCCGGGCGACGGCCGCCGCCACGCTGCGCGACGAGCTCGGCGACGTGGTCCGCGAGCATCCCGATTCGGCCGTGAATTTATTACGCACCTGGATCGGAAACGCGAGTTAGTTGGCATGAAAGACACTCGCCGCAATTTGCGCAAAGCAGCCATGCTCGTGGCCAGCCTCGACGAGAGCAACGCTGAAGCCTTGTTGGCGCAGATGACCCCCGCCCAGGCCGAGGCCGTGAAGCGCGCCATCGAAATACTGGGACCGATCGACGCGGCCGAGCAGCACGACGTCATCGAGGAGTTCTTTCGCGTCGGTCCATTGGTGCCCGGCAAACAACCCTCGGGCATCGAGCTCGACGACCGGCTGCCAAAAAATCTTTCCATTTCGCGACCGGGCGAAGGGGCGGTGTCCGCCGGGGCGACGTCCGACGGGCCGCCGTTTCGTTTTCTGTACGAGGCTCCGGCACATGCGCTGACGCCGTTTCTGGAACGCGAACACCCGCAGACCGTGGCCGTGGTCGTTTCGCACCTGCCTGCCGAGCGGGCTGCCGAGGTTCTGGCGGGCCTCTCGGGTGAGTTGCAAATCGAAGTCGCCCGCCGCTTGATCGATCTGGACGAGGCCGATCCCGAGACACTGCGCGAGGTCGAGCAAGGTCTGGAAGCGTGGCTCGGGCAGCAAGTGCGCGGCGACCGACGGCGCACCGCCGGACTGGCCGCCTTGAACAACATTCTGAGCGCCGCCACGCCTCAGACCAAGCAGCACATTCTTGCAAACCTGAGCCGCCACGATCACCAATTGGCCGCTCAACTCAAGGGCCCTCAAACGCCGGCCATGACGTTTGCCGAAATCGAACAGTTGGATTCCGCGGCCTTGTCGGTTGTTTTGAGTCACGCTTCGCGGGAGTTGCTGGTGCTGGCCCTGGCTGGCTCCGGCTTGGGCTTCGCCGAGCGCGTTTTCGAATTGTGTCAGCCGGTGGAAGCCGCAGCGCTGACCGAGGCGTTGCGCAACTTGGGGCCGACGCGATTGAGCGACGTCGAACAGGCACAACGCGAACTGGCCGAGTTGGCGAGTCAATTGGAAGTCCGCGGCGAGATCGTCCCGGCCGCCGCCGGCCGGGGTCGCCTGAGTCTGGCGGTCTGATCGATCGAGCCTTCGAGTCGCGCGCTAGCGCCTTGCAACCAATTATCTGTCCGGAACAATTTGTCATGGCGACCGTAATCAAAGCCGCGAGCCCCGATTGTGCCGCCAGCGCGCGGGCGTTCGCGTTCGACGATCTTGGCGACAGCTCAGCCGAGTACCTGGATCGCGTGCGACGGCAGGCCGCCGAGATCCTGGCGGGCGCCGAGCAAGAGGCGATCGCAATTCGTCGTCAGGCCGAAGATCAGTGTCGCGCCGCCGCGCTCGAAGCGGCCGACGAAGTGTTGGAAGAAAAAGTCGGCCAGCGAATAGTCTCGCTTGCTGCGGCGCTCAACCAGGCTATTGAACGCATCGAAACGGCGCGGGCCGAATGGCTCAGTCATTGGGAACGAACCGCCGTCCGCGTCGCCACGAGCATCGCTAGCCGCGTGATCCGTCGCGAAGTGGAGCGCACGCCCGAAATCACTTTAGCGCTCGTGCGCGAGGCGCTCGAACTGGCCGCCGGCAGTGCCGACGTCCAGCTTCGATTGCACCCGCGGGATTTGTCGGCGCTCGGACCGCACGTCGCGCAGTTGGCCGCCGAGCTTGCGCGGCTGGGAAAGCCCGAAATCGTCGCCGATGCGAGCATCGAGCCGGGCGGTTGCCGGATCGACACGCGCCACGGATCGATCGATCAGCAGTTTGCCGCTCAATTGGCGCGGATCGAACAAGAATTGAGCTGACCCGATCACGGCCAAACCGCCAAGAGCCACCATGTCCATTTCGATCGACGACCTGGCCGAATCCCTGCAAACCGTCATGCCGACGGCGCTTTGCGGCAGCGTCGTGCGCACCGCGGGCATGACGGCCGCCGTGGCCGATTTCCCCGCTCCGGTCGGCGCGCAGGTACACATCGATCGCCAGACCGGCGGTCCCGTGGCCGGCGAAGTGATCGGCTTTCGCGACGACTTGACGCTCGTTTACCTATTGGGCGAGACGAACGGTTTGCGCCGCGGCAATCGCGTGCGCCTGGTCAAGACCTCGCGCTGGTTAAGCGTTGGGCGCGAGTTGTTGGGGCGCGTCATCAACGCCGAGGGTCGGGCCATCGACGGCCGGCCGCAGCCGGCGCTCGAGCATCGCGTGGCCCTGGATCGCGCGGCGCTAGTGGCCGTGGAGCGGCCCCGCATCGACGCGCCGCTCTCGACGGGGATTCGAGCAATCGACGGCATGTTGACCTGCGGCAAGGGACAGCGGATCGGTATTTTCGCGGGCTCCGGAGTCGGCAAGAGCATCGCGCTCGGAATGATGTCGCGGTACACGGCCGCCGACGTGAACGTCGTCGCGCTGGTGGGTGAGCGCGGGCGGGAAGTGAACGAGTTTATCCAGCGCGACTTGGGCGAGGGCTTGGCCAAGAGCGTGGTCGTCGTCGCTACCAGCGATGAGCCGGCGCTTGCGCGGGTGCGGGCCGCGTTTACCGCCACCGCCGTGGCCGAGTATTTTCGCGAACAGGGAAAAGACGTTCTGCTGGTGATGGACTCCCTGACTCGGCTGGCGCTCGCGCAGCGCGAGATCGGGCTGGCTGCCGGCGAGCCCCCCACGACGCGCGGATTTCCGTTCTCGGTGTTTGGCATGTTGCCCAGGCTGCTGGAACGCGCTGGCCGCACGGCGCGCGGCAGCATCACGGGATTTTATTCGGTTCTGGTCGAGGGCGACGATCCCAACGAGCCCATCAGCGATACGGTGCGCGGCCTGCTCGATGGTCATGCCTGGCTTTCGCGTAAGCTCGCGACGCGCGGGCATTATCCAGCCATCGACGTCCTGGAAAGCGTAAGCCGGCTGATGATCGAAGTGGTCGATACGACGCATCGCGCCGCGGCTCAGACGCTGCGTGAATTGATGGCGGTCTATCGCGATCACGAGGATTTGATTTCGGTGGGAGCCTATCGCACCGGATCCAACCCGTTGGTCGACCGCGCGATTCAAATGCAAAGTGAAATCAATCGCTTTCTGCGGCAGGGTGTGGACGAGGCATCGAGCGTCTCGCAAGCCCGAGCGGCGCTACTGGCGCTTGTCGCTCGTGCCGAGCAGCTCGCGGGCAGTCCGCCGATGTCCGGCGCTGCGAGGTAATCGATGCCGAAGTTTCAATTCCGGTTGAAAACCCTGCTGGCGATGCACCGGTCGACGCGCCAGGAGCGGCGCGCCCAGTTGGCCGAGGGCTTGGCGGCCGAGCGCGGCCTCGAGCTGGCGCGGTCCAATGTCGAGCGCGAACTTGCCGAGCAGGGCCAATCGTCGGCAGGGTCCGCCGGTCGGAGGTCCATCGACGTCGAGCGATTGTCCGCTGCAGATCGATACCGAAAGGTACTTCGAGCGCGACTGGCTACCATGGCCCAGGATACCGCGGCACTAGCAATCGAGATCGATGCCAGGCAACAGGCGCTGGCCGCCGCCGAGCGAGAGGTCCGCGTGTTGGACAAACTGCGCGAGCGGCAACACGAGCAGTTTCGCTACGAGCAGACGCGGCGCGAGATCAACGCGGCCGACGAGGTCGCGACGCGCGTCACGATTCGTGATTGATCGCCCTGAGGCGTTCCGATTTCACGTCGATCGCTAGCAGCCGACGTCCAACCGCCCCGGCCTGCCGCGATTCTCCACTTTGTCGCGGCCGCCGTGCTTCGGCCCGCGTTTACGGCGGGTTGGGGTTGATTCGAACCGCCAATTTCGAGACAAGTACGCCGCCTCTCGAGCACGTCAATTCCCAGAGGGGCGTCGGACGATCAAATCTCGGTCAGTTTTCGCGAAAGTCGCAGTCGTTTGGTGGCACTGGCATCTTGCCGGTGCAAACATCAAGTCCCAGTCGACCCGCGGCCAGGAATGGATTCCATGCCCCGCGAACAGGATTTTTCGAAATCGGACGCCGCGCCGACGGCGGCGTTTCGCCTGCGCGATTTTGACAGTAGGGACTCAGTCGATTCGCGTCGCCTGGCGCATTTGTCGTCGCATTTGTCCGCGGGCGTTCAGACCGACGTGACGATTGTGCTGGGCCGCGTGCGAATGACGCCAAGCGAAGCAAGCAAGCTACACCCCGGTAGCCTGGTCGTGTTGGAACAGGAGACGTCCGATCCGGTCGACATTTTTTCCGGCGGCCGCCTGATGGGTCGCGGGCAGGTGGTAGTGATCGACGACAAGTTTTGCGTTCGCGTTATCGAGCTAATCGCGGCCGAGCAAGCCGCTTAGTCGTAGTGTCTATCGTTCGAAAGGGCAAGGATGCCACGGAACATACGGTCGATTGCTCGAATATTGGCCACGCTGACCTTCGCCTGCGCCGGAGGCGCCACGGCGCTCGGCGATCATCCGGACTACGCCAACGCCAACTCACAGAGCCAGGCGGAAGTGGGCACGCCGCGAACGCCTCGCGCGCAGGATGAAAACCTGAATCGCCCCGCGGAGCTGATTAACACGGGCACAGGCGCTCCCTTGCGACTGCCGGCGCGGCTGCAACCGACGGATCGCCGAGACGCCGGCAGCGCCGAGTTGGCTTCGGATATCGGACAAGCGCGCGAGCCGCTGGTCGAACATGCCGTGCCACTAGCGCCAAAATCGGCCGAGTCGAAACCAGGCTCGCGGTCGAGCGAGATGTCCCCGTTCATAACCGGCGCGGCCAGTCTAGGGATCGTGCTGGGATTATTCTTGATGGTGGCCTGGGCCGTGCGTCGAGGCATGCCCCGCAACGCGGCGCTGTTGCCCCGCGAGGCCGTCGAAATATTGGGCCGAGCGCCGCTTGTCGGCCGGCAGCAGGTGCACCTGGTTCGCTGCGGCAACAAAGTGCTGCTGTTGAGCGTGTCGGCGGCCAGCGTGGAAACCCTCACCGAGATTACCGATCAGGCTGAAGTCGAGCGGCTCGGAGAAATCTGTCGACAGGCTGGCGGAGGCGCCGCCGCTTCGTTCCGGCAGGTGTTTGGTCAATTCGCCAGGCAGGGCCAGGCGGCATACGTCTCAGCCCGCGAGGCGGACGAGCTCGACTTTGCACACTTGGAAGTCGGCGGCCGTCGACTCGCGCGGGAGGCCCACGCCTGAATGAACGTTCTCTCGCCAACTTTGTTTCTGTCGTCTCGTGTCATCCGGTGGCTCGCGCTTTTCGTTGCGATTGTGCTGGTCGGCTGCTCACTTGCCGCTCAGTGTGTGCGGGCGGAAGAGGCATCGACTCCCGTGATTTCAGGGGAGACTCCAACTACTTCGGCCGCCCCCAAAGACTTGTTCAAGCTCGAGCTGCCCGGCGGAATCGGTGGGCCCGAAAAGTGGACCAGTCCCGAAGGTCTGGCGTCGGCGCTCGAGGTGATGGTGCTCTTGACGGTGGTCAGTCTGGCGCCGGCCGTGTTGATGATGACCACCTGCTTCGTGCGGATCGCCGTGGTGCTGGGATTGTTGCGGCAAGCGCTCGGTACCCAGCAGCTTCCGCCGAACCAGGTGATGACGTCGATCGCGCTATTCATGACGCTGCTCGTAATGTCGCCCGTTTGGAACAAGGTTTACAGCGAGGCCATTGCGCCTTACACGGCTCGCGAAATCTCGCTCGAGGAAGCCTGGACGGCCGGCGTCAAGCCGGTGCGAAAGTTCATGAGCGCGCAGATCGAGCGGACCGGCAACAGCGGCGACGTGTGGTTGTTTTACAAATACCTGCCAGCGGGCACTCCGGCGCCGTCGAGCTACGACGATGTGCCGTTGACCGCGCTATTGCCGGCTTTCGTGCTCAGCGAGCTGAAGACCGCGTTTTTGATCGGGTTTCAGATTTATCTGCCGTTTCTCGTACTGGACATAGTCATTGCCAGCGTCACGATCTCGATGGGCATGTTGATGCTGCCGCCGGCGCTCATCTCGCTGCCGTTCAAGCTGCTGCTGTTCGTGCTGGTCGACGGCTGGCACCTGGTGGTGGGCATGCTGATGGAAAGTTTCGAAACATTCTCCTGATTTGAGCCGCCATGGAACCGCAAGCCGCCATCGATCTCGGGCGCGAAGCCGTGAACACGGCGCTCATGCTGGGCGCGCCGGTGCTGGTGTGCGGCATGGTCGTGGGCCTAGTGGTCGGATTGTTGCAGGCCATGACTCAGGTCCAGGAACAGACCGTCTCGTTCCTTCCCAAGCTGGTGGCCATGATCATCGTATTGAGCCTGTCGCTGCCTTGGCTCGTCAACGAGATGGTTCGCTACTCGCACGATCTGATCGTGAACATTCCGAATACGCTGTAGGTCATCAATTTTGGTGCGCTGCGATGAGCTGGCCCAGCGAGCTATACCTGCATCAGTTTGTCACGTTCACGCTCGTCCTGGTGCGGGTCGCGGCGTTGGTGATGATCGCGCCCTTGTTCGGATCGTCGCCCGTGCCTCCCAAGGTGCGGATGGCGCTGGCGATGGCCTTGGCGATTCTGATCGTGCCGCTGGAGCTGCAAAAATCGACACCCACGCCCAACACACTGGTCGATTATCTGGTGCTGGCCGGCGCCGAGGCCTTGATCGGCTTGACGCTCGGCCTGGGAGTATTGCTGCTGTTCTCCAGCATGCACGTCGCCGGCCAGATCATCAGCCAGATGAGCGGCATGCAACTGGCCGACGTATTCGATCCGGGCTTTGGCGCCAACGTGCCTGCATTCTCGCAATTGCTGTCGTACGTGACGATTGCGGTGTTCGTGATCATTGGCGGCCACCGCAAGGTACTCGAAGCCTTGCTCGATACGTTCGCCTGGCTACCGGCGGGGCAGGGGGGATTCTCGCAATCCGTCGCCCAGGCCATGACGTCGCTGTTGGCCGAGAGTTTCGTTTTGGGAATTCGGGCCGCGGCGCCGGCGATGGTCGCGCTGCTGCTGGCCACACTGGTACTGGGATTAGTCAGCCGCACGCTGCCGCAGTTGAACGTGATGGTGTTGGGCTTCGGTTTCAATGCCTTGGCAAGCATGGCGGCGCTGGGCGTCTCGCTGGGCGCCGCAGCTTGGATCTTTCAGGATCAGCTTGAGCCGTTTCTGGATACGGCGCTGCGAGCGCTGACGGCCGGATAGCACGGCGGTTGAACGCGTCCGCGGCCGAGAGCCGCCCAATATCGTAGCGGGACTTTCTGCATGGCTGCGGATGACGGTGAAAAAACTCAGGATCCCACGCCGCATCGTCGCCGCGAAATGCGCGAGCGCGGCCAGGTCGCGCAAAGCCAGGATCTCACTTCGGCGGCCGTCCTGTTGGGCGGTCTGACCGTGCTCGTCTTCACCGGCACGGCGCTCTTGGAATACCTGGCCGGTTTTCTGGTGGGAAACTTGAGCGGACAGACTTGGATGGAGACGCTACGGGCAGGCACGGCCGGCGAGGCCGATGTCATGGTCAATCAATGGCAGGCGCTGGTCGCCGGGCTGGCCAAGGTTTTGCTGCCGGTGCTGGGATTGATTCTTCTCTTGGCGGTCGCTGTGAACACGCTGCAAACCGGCTTTCTGTTTATGCCGAGTCGGGTGTTGCCCGACATGTCGCGCCTCAATCCGTTGACGGGTCTGGGACGGATCGCGTCGGGCCGCGGCGCGGTCCGGCTGATCTTCGGACTGGTCAAAGTCGTTGCGATTGCCACGGTCGCGGGCACGAGCCTGTATGCGCGGCGTGAGGAAATCCTTTCTGTCAGCGGGCTGGGGCTGACGGCGATTGCGGCATTTGCCTGGGACGTGTGCTTGTGGACCTGTGTCAAGATTGGGTTCACGTTGGTCGTGCTGGCGGTGGTGGATTACGGCTTCGAGCGATGGAAGCTCGAGCGCGATGCGCGGATGACTCCGCAAGAGGTGCGCGAGGAGCAGCGCACCATGCAGGTCGATCCGCAGGTTGTTGCGCGACGTCGCACGGCGCAACGTCAGTTGGCCGAACAGGGTCCTGTGGCGGCCGTGATTGGCGCCGACGTGGTTGTCTCTTCGCCCGAGGGGCTGGCCGTGGCGCTGCGCTATCAGGCGGAGTCAATGTCGCCGCCCATTGTCGTCGCCAAGGGAGCGGGCGCAAGCGCCCTGCGAATTCGCCGATTGGCGGAAGAGAGCGGCGTGCCGATCGTCGAAAGGAAGCAGCTTGCCGGCGCCTTGCACAAGCAGGTCGCTGTGCGGGGACCGGTCCCCGAGACGCTGTTTGCCCAGGTGGCCGAAGTGCTGGCCTATGCGGGCGAACCCAAGAATCGGCCGGCGACCTAGCGTAGCGGCCGAATGGTTCATGCGTGGCACCTGGCATACTGCCAGTGCAATCGATTTTGAGCCCCTGTCCTTAGTCCTTAGTCCTTAGTGTCCTTTGTGTCTGCTATGTAGCCGGGTGTCAAGGCTGGGATGGCTGTTTGGTTTTGGGGAGTTGATGTCGTGCATTCTGCTATTCGATCGTCCGCAACTTGGGCGGAGATCCCTTGATTCTTCGCTATGGGATCGGACTACACTTTG
>JANNQN010000040.1:0-16881 GCA_031400775.1 Planctomycetia bacterium
GCCCGCGGCTCCGCGACCGAATATCGTGTTTCTGCTGGCCGACGACCTGGGGTCGTACGACGTGGGTTGGCGGGGCAGCGAGATCAAGACCCCGCACCTGGACAAGCTGGCCCTGTCCGGGGCACAGCTCAATCAGTTTTACGTCCAACCGGTCTGTTCGCCGACTCGTGCCGCGCTGATGACGGGCCGCTATCCGTTTCGCCACGGTCTGCAGGTGGGAGTGGTGCGGCCGTGGGCCGAATACGGACTTCCGCTGGATGAGCGCACCTTGCCGCAAGCGCTCGCCGCGGCGGGCTATCAAACCGCCATCGCCGGCAAGTGGCATTTGGGTCACTTTCAGCCCGAGTACCTGCCTACGCAGCGCGGCTTCCAGCACCAATACGGTCACTACAACGGCGCGCTTGACTACTTCACCCACATCCGCGACGAGGGGTTCGATTGGCACCGCGACGATCGCGAGAATCACGACGAAGGCTACTCGACGCATTTGCTGGCCCGCGAGGCGGTGCGGGTCATCGAGGAACGAGATCGCGCCAAACCGCTGTTTCTCTATGTCCCCTTCAACGGCGTGCATGGGCCGTTGCAGGTTCCGGAAAGCTACAGCCAGCCCTATTCCCAGTTCGAAGGGAAGCGACGCACCTATGCCGGCATGGTCGCGGCACTCGATGAAGCGGTGGGGCAGATCGCCGCGGCCATCGACCGCCAGCGGCTGACAAGCAAGACGCTGTTTATTTTCTCCAGCGACAATGGTGGGCCGCAGCCGGGCGAGGTTACTTCAAACGGTCCGCTAAGGGCCGGCAAAAGCACGCTGTACGAAGGGGGCGTTCGGGTATGCGCGTTTGCCACCTGGCGCGGACATATCAAGCCTGGTACGGTCGTCGAAGCGCCGCTGCACATGGTCGATTGGTATCCGACGTTGCTCGAGCTGGCCGGCGCATCGCTCGAGCAGCCCCTGACGCTCGATGGTCGCGACATGTGGGCCTCGCTGACCACTGGCGCGGCTTCGCCCCACGCCGAGATCCTGCTCAATGCCTCACCGCGGCACGGCGCCATTCGGGCCGGCGATTGGAAGCTGGTGCTCAACGGCGACCTCAACACGGGTGACGGCGAAGAACCAGGACCGCCTCGCCCCTCGACGACTTTGGCCGGCGCGCGTCGCGTCGAGTTGTTTAATCTGGAGTCCGATCCCAGCGAAAAACAGAATCTCGCCACAGACAAGCCCGAGATCGTAAAAGACCTGGCTGCCCGTTACGAAGCGCTGGCCCGACAGGCGGTCCCGCCCAAATCGCGTCCCAAGCCGCCGGACTTTCGCAGTCCAAGAGTCTGGGGGAAGGCCGAGAAATAGCGATTCGAGTTTCGAAACTCGTCCAGTCGGCCGGTGCTATTCGACGACCAGCTCGGAAATGAATTCCACTTGCGGCTTGCCGCTGCGTCCGGCGGCGGCGAAATACTCCGTCACGAAGCGCTGCCGCTCCTTGAGATTCTCGGGGTTCTTGAAGTTGTCCCCTTTTTGCAGGATCGGCCGCAGGTCGTCGATCGCCGCGAACGAACGCACCCCGGCCGTCTGACAGGGGAACCAGTGTCCTTGGCCGTCGTCGTCTTCCAGATAGAACTCGGCGTAGCAGTGCCCCAGAACGAACACGGTCCGCGCGGGAATCTTGTGTACACGGCACATCGCCACGAATAGCGACGTCAGTTCGTCGGTGTCCCCTTCCTTGTCGAGCAGCGCTCGCGCGGCGCCCTTCAGCTCGCCGGTGGCATACGCAACGTGCTCGCGGACCCAGTCGTAAATCGCCTCGACTTTCTCCCAATCGGTTTCCTTGTCCGCGACGGCTTCTTTGGCGGCGGCCACGATCTTCGGATGCCGGCTCTCGATATAAGGGCTGGGACCAATGTTGATCGAGAGCAGCCGATCGAGCTTCTTGGGAATCTTGTAGATGCTGGTGTCGGTCGGCGCCGAGAGCGTGTTGCGGGTGACTTCGAACGTGATCAGGGCTCGAGCTTCCTGGCCTGAGGGAAGCTGCGGGATTTCGACGACCATTTGCCTCAGGCCGCCACCGCCGCTGATGTTGCGATAGGTCAGGCTTTTGACCGAGACGGAAACGTCTTCCTTGACGATCGTGACGCGTTGCTCCGGCCAATCGGTGGGCACCGGCGCCGTGGCGACGATGTTATAGAACAACCCGCCGGTGGCCTTGATGATGACACCCACCTTCATCCGCTGGGTGGTTTCTCCTCCCAGCTTGGGGCCCTTGTCGTTCAGGGGCTCCTTGAACTGCGCCGCCGCCGAACGGGCTCCCAGAACGAGCATCAAGAGGACGAGAATCGCACGCACGGGCTTGAATCCTGATGGGGGATCGCGAGCTTCCGTGCGATGGGAAATGAGCGGCCTAACGCCGCAGTGTCCGGTCGGCCGTCGGGTCTACCTCCATCGTAGTCGAAGCAGAGCCGGCGGGTAGCGCCCAGGCGCACGATAGGCCCAAGGAGCGGGCCGGTTTTAACGCGTCTGCCAATTGTGCCGTACAGCAAGCGGCGGCAGCGGAGAATCCGAATGTCCATCGCGAGTGGCCACTTGTGTTAGCAGCTCTCTCGCGATGGACCGTGGATTAAAACGACTAGCGGCCTTTAGTTCGAGCGATTAGGGGCCGGTTGCCGGAGCGTACGTTTCGGGACCGGGAACCGTTTGGATTCCCGTCGCCTGAGGCAACATTACCCCGGGCGTGGTGATTACGGTGCCGGTCGTCGAGTAGCCTTCCGCGCCGCTGCAGCACGCAGGAGCCGTGATGCACGCCGGACGGCACGCAGCGCCTCGCGAGCGGCAACCGGTCGATCCGGCCGCGATCGTGGAAAGCATGGTCAAGAACAGGAGCCATTTCATGGCGAGATCTCCCTCTGAGCAGGCGGGTTGGATGGCGAGGGCTGTTGGGCTGTGAAACTCTACAGCGCTCGGGACGACTGGCAAACAATTCGCGTCGCCTTTTCGCCTCGGGTAGCAAAATCGCCTCATGCACGTCGAAAAGGTGCTACATTTTACGTAACTTGTACCGGACGCTGGCGAGTTGCCTGCCCGAAGAATCGTTACGTTGCGATTAACCGCACCCGACGTGCCATTGAACCCTCACCACAGCTTGTCACCACCCTCTTCTATGTCCGCACCGATCTCGTTGTTGCTCCGCTCGTTTCGCCGCGAAACTCTGCCGCGGCTCGTGGGTTTATATGTCGTTCTGATCGCGCTACACTCGACGCCGCAAGCGTCGTATGCCGCCTCGTCCAAGCCGTGCTGCCCACGCCCTCAGGATCAGGTGTGGCTGGTTAGCAATCGGGGCTTGGGCTGCAACGTCGAGCAACAGGTGCCACACCTCAAGTACTGGCGCTTCGATTGCGAGCGATCGTGGGTCCGCTCGAGTCTGGCCGAGTTGCTGGCCGCCGACGATAGCGGAGTCACCACGGTTTTCGTACACGGCAATCGCATCGCCTGGGACGAGGCCTTCACCAAGGGCTGGGGCGCCTATCGCACGCTGGTGCGATGTGCGGACGAAAGACCAGTCCGCTTCATTATCTGGTCCTGGCCCAGCGAACCTATCCGAGGACCGGTCCAGGATGCGCGAGAAAAGGCCTGTCGTACGAATCCAACCGGCTACTACCTGGGCTGGTTCCTCGATCGACTCAATCCCGAAACTCCGGTCAGCCTGATGGCGCACAGTTTCGGCGCCCGGGTCGTGACCGGGGCATTGCACGTGCTGGGCGGCGGCCAGATCGACGGCCATCGACTCGACGAGCGAAATCATCCGGTCCGCCAGGCGATGCCGGTCGTGTTGCTCGTGGCCGCGCTGGATAACGACTGGTTGATGCCCGGCCGCTTCCACGGCCAGGCCATGTCGCAGGTCAGCAGCATGCTGCTGGTGAACAACAGTTGCGACATCCTGCTCAAGCGCTATCATCGGATCTACGGCCGTCGCTGCTCGCAACAAGCGCTTGGTTATACGGGCCTGGCCAGTTGGGCCACCGCCGCCGCCGATTGGACCAAGGTCAGCCAGCTCAACGCCGCGTCGATCGTGGGTCGCCGCCACGCCTTCGCAGGATATATTGGATCGTCCGATCTCGTGGCTCGAATGCGCCCGCACCTGCTCTTCGAATCGTTGCCGCAAGCGAAGGTTGTTGCGGACGAAACCAGTAAATCGCACGAAGCACCTACCGAGTCCGACGAGCCAGCTATATCAGCCGACACAGGCTCGACGGGCGCGACAACCGCGTCGAGCGAAGCGGAGGCGACCGACTCGACGGCGGTGCTGACTGAATAGCGGCGCGATTTCGGGCTCTGCGAGTTCACCGAGCAAGCGGCGGACGAACGCCTGCTGGAGAACGACGAATGCATCCGGTGAACTGGGGCGGAATCTTGGCCGTCGTCGGCCTGTATGCCGTGTTCCTCTTCGTCGGGTGGCGCGCCTCGCGCAAGGAACAACTCGGCACGGCCGCCGATTTTCTGGTGGCCGGCCGCTCGATGCCGTTCTGGATGGCCACGATCACGATGGCCGCCACCTGGATCGACGGCGGCTATTTGTTAGGAACCGCCGAGGGCGTTTTCACCAGCCTGGCCTCGGGCTGGCAAGGCGGAGTGTTTTTTGGATTGAGCCTGGTGTTGGGGGGCATTTTCTTTGCCCGCCGCATGCGTCAGCTCGAGTTCGTGACGCTCATCGACCCGCTCACGGCCCGTTTTGGCAAACACTGGGCGGCCGTGCTCTCGCTGCCGGCCTTGCTGGGCGAGGTGTTGTGGAGCGCCGAGTTGCTGGTGGCCATCGGCGCCACATTCGGCGTCATGCTGGGCATGGATCTGACCGCATCGATCCTGGTCTCCGCCGCCGTCGTCACCAGCTACACGGTGTTGGGAGGCATGTGGAGCGTGGGCTACACCGACGTCGTGCAGTTTGCCTTGATTCCGCTGGGGCTGTTCGTGGCCTTGCCCTTCGCGCTCGACGCGGCCGGTGGTCTCGACGCCTGCTGGAACTTTTATGTCGAGCAGAAGGCCGAGGCCGCGCGGCTCATTCCGCCCCTGTCGTCCGCAGGCTACTGGACGACGCCGCGGATCGTCGGCTGGTGGGACTTGTCGATCATGCTGGCCTTGGGCGGCATTCCCTGGAACTGCTACTTTCAGCGCGTGCAGTCCTGTCAAACGCCAGCCAAGGCGCAATGGCACTCGATCACGGCGGGGCTGCTGACGATCGTGCTCACGGTGCCGCCGTTGCTGCTCGGCCTGGCGGCGTTCGGATACTCCGGTTGGAGCGAGCAGGCCCGGCAACAACTTCACGCCGCTCCGACCATGGCTCTGCCGCTGCTGCTGGCAGATGCGTTGCCGCCGGTGGTGGCGATCGTCGGTCTGACGGCCATCGTCGGGGCGGTCACCTCCAGCTTTAGCGCGTCGATTCTGTCGGCCGGATCCATGATCAGTTGGAACGTGGGGCGCGGGCTGCTGGCGCCGCAAATCTCGACGGTCAACCTGCGGCGGCTGATTCGCGTTTCCATTTTGTTATTGGGCGCGCTTGCGGCCGTGATCGCCCTAAGGGTGCAGAGCGTGCAGAAGCTGTGGTTCTTCACGAGCGACCTGGTCTTCGTGATCTTGTTTCCTCAGCTCGTTTACGCGTTGTTCGACCCGCGAGCCAATCGGACCGGATCGATCGTGGCCTTCGTCGTGTCGCTTGCGCTGCGCCTGGGCGGCGGCGAACCGATGCTGGCGATTCCGCCCTTGGTCTCTTATGCGGAACTGTTCGACCCGTTGTTGCCAGGCACGTCCGACCTCTGGCTGGACGAGAACGGCCATGCTACCTTGTTTCCGATCCGGACCATCGCCGCGCTTGCCGGGTTGGTGCTATTGGGGGTCGTTTCGCGTTTGACGGGCCGCTGGGATCCGCCGCGACCGATTCCGCTGCCGCACGGTGCGGCTGAGCCATCTGACAAGGCTTGAGAACGTCGCCGGTCCGCGCCGTCGAGCGATTTGCGAGTTGCCCATGATTCGATCCGATCGAGGTCTATCGACCGCCGCCAACGGCAAGCGTTCGACGCCCACGATGCGACTAGCGCGGCGCGAAGTCTGGCTCGCCTGGGTGGCGCATGGGTACACGGCGCTGGGCTTGGTTCTGGCGGCGGGCATGGCCGTCTATATCATCGAAGGCAGCCGCGAGTCGTTCCGCTGGGCGTTCGCCTGCATGCTAGTGGCCTGCCTGGTGGACTCCACCGACGGCTCGCTGGCCCGCCGCTTACGGGTCAAGGAACTGCTGCCGAATTTCGACGGCGCAAAGCTCGACGACCTGATCGATTTTCTCACCTTCACGGCGCTGCCGTTGGCGCTGATTTGGCGCGCGGAACTGTTGCCCTCGTCCGCCCAGTGGCTGTTGGTCGTGGCGCTTTTGGCCAGCGGCTACGGATTTTGCCAGATTCCGGCCAAGACGACCGACGGTTTCTTTGTCGGCTTTCCTTCGTACTGGAATATCGTGGCCTTCTATCTCTACGCGCTCGAAATTCTCCCGTGGG
Organism: Planctomycetia bacterium; assembly: GCA_031400775.1. Classification (GTDB taxonomy): domain Bacteria; phylum Planctomycetota; class Planctomycetia; order Pirellulales; family PALSA-1355; genus PALSA-1355. The sequence goes on from JANNQN010000040.1 coordinate 6,526, forward strand.
CGGCTGCGGCGGTCATTCTGCTACTGAGCGCTTTGACGTTCGTGCCGAGCTACTACTTGTATCCCAGCCGCGGTTCGACCCTCAGTCGCTTGACCAGTTTTCTGGGAGGCGTATGGGTGGTGCTGCTGACTTGGATACTGTGGAGGCTGCCCGAGATGGACCTCGTCGCCGGCGCTGCCGAAGCCAGCCAGGTTCGTACTTTGGCGTTCGTGTCGCTGTTCTATCCGGTCTATTACATGGTCGTCTCGTGGGCGATCACGCTGCACCGCTGGCGCAGGTCGCGGCCGGCAGTCTAAGAGCCTATCCGAGAACTGTCGGGGACTGTCCCAATTTTACGGTGCCCTGGGAGTAAAATGGGACTGTCCCCTTCTCCCGGACAGTTTTCGGATAGGCTCTAAATCGAGCTACTTCGACTTGCCGTTGGCGGAAAGTTCTTCGTAGCGCGTCGCGCGCTTCAGCGACAAGAGCTGCCGCTCGGCTGCTTCGATCGCGGCCACGAGCTCGTCGATCGCCGCCCGGCGTGCTTGGGCGAACGAAGGAAACTCGCGGCTGTCAAGCGAGTTCGTGGGCTTCTCGTTGGAGACCGTCGCGGCGCGCGACGGGCTGACGTAGAAGGCTGGCTTGCGCTGCGGCGATTTTGGCGCCGCAATTTTGGAGCGCGAATTCGGCTTGGGCGGCGCGGCGGCTTTGGCCGGACGCGACGCGGTTGCCGGGGATTTTTTCTTCGTGGCCTTGGGCTTTTCGGGCATTCTTATGCTCCACTCAGCGGTGTCGATCGAAGAAGTGGGGGTTGGGGTCTGGGGGCTGGGGATTGGGAAATTCCCCGAGGTCTAACTCCCACTCATTCCCTTTCGGACAGTAACTCGTCAATTTTTTGTCGCATGAATTTTTCGCCGCCAGCGCCTTGCCAGTTCAACTCGCCGTACCACCAATACCGCACGCGCCCGTGCTTGTCGACCAGGTAAACGCTGGGCCACATCGAATTGGCCCAGGCCGTCCAGTTCTGGTTTTCGCGGTCGACGGCCACGGGATAGCGAATCGCGAACTGCTTGATCTTGTCCTTAAGCGCCGCGACGTCGTGCTCGGCCTTGGTTTCCGGGGTGTGCATGCCCAACACAACCAGTCCACGCGATCCGAACCGCTTATGCCAATCGTTGTAGTGCGGCAAGTTGTGTACGCAGTTGATGCAGCCGAATGCCCAAAAGTGAAAAGCCACGACCTTGCCGCGCAGGCCGGCCATCGTCAGGGGCTCGGATTCGATCCAGGCTTCGACTTCCTTCAACTCGGGCGCGGTGAATGTGAGCGGTTGAACGCCGGACAGGTCGTAACCAGATCCCACCATGGCGGCCAGGCTTTGCCGCTGCCCTGGCGAGAGCAGTTCCTGGATCGACGCGCCCTCGCGCTTGCGCAGCGGAGTGACGAGATCTTCGCGGCTCGCGCCGGCTTCGAGGGCCGTCTGGCGGACTTGAGCGGTGGTCGCGTCGATGATTTCCTCGATCCGCCGAGTTTGCGCGACGGTCAATTGCAGCGGCCCGGCCACTTCGGGCGTGGCCAGAGCCGGCCACCCCCGGGCCTGCAACATCAATTGTTTCAGTCGCGCTTGCTGAGACAGTTCAAGAATCGAAGCCAGTTTGTGCTCGAACTGCCGAGCCAACTCCTGCCGGCGATCGAAAGCAGGGCCAGCGGCCGCGTCGCGCGAGAGCCAAAGCGGCTCGTCGATCTCGGCGTAAGCCGCATCCATCGCTTCGGCTTGCGCGGCGCTCAATTTCAGCTCGGCCTGAACTTGCGGATCTCGCGCCAGTTGGACCACGGGGTTGACTGGCTCGGGCTTTCGGTCCGTCGAGGTTTCGGTCTTTGCGGCCGGCAAGCTCGGCTTCTTAGTGCCGGATTTTTCAGCGCCATCGGCGCCGCTAGCGGCAAGTGAGGCCAGTACCACAACGACCGAGAACAGCGCCGTCTTGACGGGGTATCTAGCCGCGGGCGAACAACGGGGAATGCGGGTTACGTCCATGGGGATTCATTGTGCGGCCAGCGACCGGCTTACGTCAATCGACTCATGCGTGGCGACCGATGGCCCCCTGTCGGGGGATCGTGGTAGCAGGGCCGGGGGATTTTTTCGTGCACAATCCACAGAATCGGCCGAAGTAGCACGTTTGGTTCTGCCGATACTACCGGCAGCACTTATACAACGCGCGGGCGGCAACTTATTCATTGCTTGCCGCCCAACCCTTCGAGGGCAGCGCAAAAACGTTCAAATCGCAAGACTGCGAGAGCAGTCCTTAAGGTTCGGCATAAGAAAAGGAGTGCAGCATGGTCCGCTCGCTGACACGGATGTCTTCGATGGCCCTGGGCCTGGCTTTGGCCTTCACGGCAGCGCCCTCGCAGGCTCAACAACTGTTTGACGACGGCGAACCGGCGTCGCTCCAAACCGAGCAGTACGACGACGCCGATTCGACCGATTCGGACTCGGCCGACGCCGACAACATGCCAAACGACTACGCGCTGCCCGACAGCGGCATCCACCAACACGATCACGCCAACGGCGCAGCCGACGAAGAAACCGCCAGTCCCGAGGCGGCCGCGGAGACCGGTGAATCCGCCGACGATTCGGAAGTCATCAAAGAAAGGTTCGCCAACGGTTCGGTGCGTGTGGAGCGCGAAGTCACGCAGGACACGGCCGGCAACTACGTCAACCACGGCATGTGGAAGACCTGGGACGAACGCGGCAACCTGGTCGCTCAAGGCGAGTTTCAGCACGGCAGGCGAATGGGAACTTGGGTCCGCTGGTACCGCGGCGCGACTGAGGCCAAGCTGCTCACGCAGATGCCGTATCAGCAATTCGCCGGCCCTTTCATTTCACAGGCCACGTTCAAGGATGGTCAGTTGGACGGCGCTTGGACGATCTATGACGGCAAGCAACGCAAGATCAGTCAGTGGCATTTCGTCGAAGGACGCCGACACGGCATGTCCACCTGGTGGTTTTCCACCGGCCGCAAGATGCGGGAAATTCAGTATCGCGATGGCGACGTCGACGGCGACTGGATCGACTACGGCCCGGCCGGCAGCGTTCTTACCAAGAGTACCTATCAAGCTGGCCGCAAGCTGGCCTCGAAAACCGCCAATCATACTGCCGGCGCCAAGAAGTCGCAGGGCATGTACCTGTTCGCCCGCGAACTCGAACAATCGCCGGACGATTGGTGGGAATGCAAAGTTCGCGTGACCAAGCCCCAGGGCAAAGACGAAAAGCATGGCCCTTGGGCTTCGTGGTATGCCAACGGTCAACGGCAGATCGAGGGCGCCTACGAGCACGATGCTCAGGTTGGTCCGTTTACCTGGTGGCACTCCAACGGCCAGAAGGCGCTCGAAGGCAAATTCGAAGTCGGCAAGCAGGATGGTTCCTGGACCTGGTGGTATCCGACCGGTCAGAAATCGATCGCCGGCCAATACGCTCACGGCAATCCGACCGGTCGCTGGACCTGGTGGAAAGAGGACGGCAAGGTAGCCCAATCGGCCGACCTGTCGCACTCCGAGGGCGTCGTGATCGACATGCCCAAGGTCATGCCCGAAGCCACCAAGATTCCCGCACAGGCCAAACAACCGAAAGCACGCACGCAAATGCAGCGTTAGGCCGTTGCGGCGTACGAATCTCGCGCAGTTTGCGAAAAGCCGCCTTCGGGCGGCTTTTTTTCGCGCTTCTACCAGACAATGCCGCGAAGCGCGAACAGGGCGGCAAAGCTGCCGCAACCCAGGAGCGAGCCGGCCACGGCCTGTGCCGGCGTATGGCGGCCGAGGTAAATGCGAGCCCACATCACCAGCGGCACCAAAAACGCCAAGATGCTGGCACCGCTGCCCAGGGCCAACACGGCAAAGGTGACCAGCGCCGTTGTCGTGGCGGTGTGAATGCTGATCTGCCAGGCCAAGGTGATTAGGAACAGGGCCGAGGTCTGCACGAGCGCCACGACCAGCGGCGCCAGGAATATCGCGGGCGCCCCGAATTTGTACAGCAAGGCGGCGGCGGCTAAGGCTGCTGCGATGCTCACTAAAAATGGCCCCGTGCGATCTCGGCGATTCGGCAGATGGAAGTCGGTTACGCGACCCGTCTTCAGCAGCCACAGCACGTAGGCGACTGGTAGCGGGATGGCCACGAGAAAGTACAGCAGGGCAAATCGGTACGTGCCCGGCACGTCGCTAGCCAAGACCCCCAGCAACATGCAAGGAACTGACAAGGCGGCCGGGCTCAAGATGTCCGAAACGGCCCTGGCAATTACTGTCAAGTGCCCAGAGATCGGACGAGGAAGGGAGAGCGCGTCTTCCATTGAGGGGCCTCCAGAAACAACATTGCTGCCAGGATGGCAATTGGCCGTGCGACTAAACGCGGATCGGCGCAATAGGTGGGAATTTGCAGACATGACCTCTCATCATCGTCCGCGCGCCGGGTTCTATTGTCAACCCCCAATGCTCACCGCATCTTCGCTAAATTATCTATTTTTCTAGCGAGCATCCGGGCCGAAAATGCTGACATCAGCTCCATGCGTCCTTGAGAAAGCGGATCCAATTCCCGTGCATGATTCGTGATACGTCGACGGCGCTGTAGCCTCGCTCGGCCAGCATCGCGGGAATGGTTTGCAAATCGGCGATCGTATTCAGATCGGTTGGACACTGCTCGCGGCCGAAGCCGCCGTCCAGATCGGTGCCGATTCCGCTGTGTAGCGCGTTGCCGGCCAACTGACAGACGTGATCGATGTGATCGACTAGGTGAGAGAGCCGTACGCCGGCCGCCTCGGGCCGCGTCGTTCCTCGGATCCAGCCGGGAACCATCATCCAGGCGTCGAGCGCGCCGCCGATAACCGCGCCGCGGGCGATCAACTCCCGGATTTGATCGTCGCTGAACTGTCGCGCATCGCTCACTAGCGCGCGGCAATTGTTGTGGCTGGCCCATACCGTACCGTGGTAGTGATCGAGCGCTTCCCAAAAACTGTCGTCGCACAGGTGGGTGGCATCGAGGATGATCCCCAGCCGCTCCATCTCGGCCAGCAGTTCGCGCCCGCGCGGACCCAGCCCGCCGTTCACGTGGGTGCCTTGTGCGTAGGTGCCGGGTCCATAGTGCGCCGGGCCGATCGCGCGCAGGCCCTGTTCATAGGCGCGGGCCAGGTGCCCCGGCGTGAGGATCGAGTCGGCGCCTTCGAGGCTCAGGATATAGCCGATTGGTGCGCCGGCGGGCGGGTTTTGCCACAGTTGGGCGTGCCGCTCAAGCCCGGCAACATCGCGAATTTGCGTCAACTGGCCGGCCTCTTCCATCGCGCGGTACCACGCCAATTGCCCCTGCGTGTGGGCCCAGGCGATCTCCGGACTATGAAAGCCGGGCAAGGGATTGCCGGGTTTCACGTACCGCGCGATCAGGGTCGCCACGCACAGGCCGACCTGGCCCTTGCGCATCTCGTCGAATGAGACGGTGCCGTTTTCGCGGTCGGGCTTATCGGTCTTGCCCTGCTCTCGCGCGCGGATGTGCTCGATGTCGCGCGTCAGGTCGCGATTCCATTCCAGCGCGTTCATGCTCAGGTCCAAGTGAGCGTCGAAAATCAACATAAGGGTGTGGCGTCCGATTCGTGGGGTGATTGGATTGCCGCGCGCGGGCCGTGCGGCTAGCCTGATGGGCGTCATGCTAGCCGTGCATCGAGCGCGCAGCAACGCCGCGCTGCGTCGGCGAAGAATTCACTTGTCGAGACGAGTGCCTTTTGGAAAATTTCTCTTCAGGTTCCGAGCGTCCGACAAAGGTGCGTTACGGCGTGCTTGGCTTCTCGGTAACGATGGCCGTCATCCTCTACCTGGATCGGATGGCGATCTCAGTCGCGTTGCCGGCGATTGCGCAGGACCTGCATCTCGAGATCAGCCAGGTGGCCGATTCGGTCGCCGTATTCTTTTGGTGCTACGCACTGTGCCAGATACCCGGCGGCTGGCTGGGCGACCGGTGGGGCGGACGCCGTGCTCTGACGAGTTATGTCGTGGCCTGGTCGCTGGCCATGGCCGGGCTGGGATTGGTGCAAGGACTCGCCTCGCTCGTAGCGATGCGCGCGCTGTTGGGAATCGGCCAGGCCGGCGCCTACGCCACGACCGCCAGTTTCTTGCGCCGTTGGATGCCGTTCGAACGGCGCGGTTTTGCCAATAGCGCCGTGTCGCTGGGCGGTCGGGCCGGCGGCGTGTTGGCGCCGGCACTGACATCGATCCTGATGCGATCGTTCGGCCTGTGGGGCATGGAGGCCGGCCGTTGGCGCCCGGTGTTCATTGCCTATGGGTGCGTTGGGCTCGTGTGGGCTTTCTTGTTTTGGCGCTGGTTTCGAGATCGGCCTGAGCTTCACCGGGGTGTCAATCGCGCCGAGATCGAGCTCATCGAGGGTTCCGAGCCAGTCGAACTCAGCGATTCGGCCGAAACGGTCGTCGGTCTGCCGGCCCGAGCGCTGGTCGCGAGTCGTAATTTGCAATTGTTGGGCGTGATCAACTTTGCGGTAAACGTCGGTTGGATTTTCGTGGGCACGCTGCTCCCTACCTATTTGATCCAAGTGCATGGCCAGAGCGAAGTCGAGGCGGGATTCGCGGCCAGCCTGGCAGCCGGTGCCGGCATGGCGGGTTGCTTAACAGGCGGCCTGGCGACCGATTTTCTTGTGCGCCGATTGGGACTGACGTGGGGCCGGCGAGTTCCCAGTTTGATCTCCTACGGCGGCGCCGCGATTAGTTATGCCATTTGCTTCGGCTTGGACGACGTCAACGCGATCGTAGTTTGGCTGATCATCTCGTCGTTCTTGGGCGACTTCGCACTGGGCGCTTTGTGGTCGACGTATCAGGACATCGGCGGCGCATATGCCGGCACGGTGTTGGGAGCGGGCAATATGTGCGGGAACATCGGTGCGGCCGTCGCCGCTTCGCTTATCGTGCGGCTCGCGGCGCAATTTGGCTGGTCGTCGAGCTTTCTGCTTTCATCGGTGGCCTATTTCATCGCCGCGGTGGCCTGGTTGTTTGTCGATCCGCACCGGCGAATTGGCGTGACGGCTCGCGCCGACGATCGGAGCGACGACTCGGCCGCCGGCCCAGACGATTGAACGCCCGCCGCTGCTGGCTTAGACTGGTTTTCGACGTCACCCCCTATCGTAATTGAATCGCCCTTATGGTCCATCGACGGACGACCTCCACGGACGATTGCCATCGCAGCGCGCCCTGTCATCGGGTTCTTGCCGCGGTTCTTTGCCAGTTGGCCCTGTTGCTTTCGGTCGTCGGCGTTGTTCCGCCGTGCCTGGCTGCCGAGCATGCGGCCGGCACGAAAGCGGCGTTGTGGTCGGTGTCGCCGGTGGTTCGTCCCGAATTGCCGGCGGTCAAGGACGCCAGTTGGCCGAAGACTCCGCTGGATCGATTCATCCTGGCCGGCCTGGAAGCCAAGAATTGGCGGCCCGCGGCGCCGCTGGATCGCGCGCGTTTGGCTCGGCGTTTGTACTTCGACCTGTGGGGTTTGCCGCCCACGCCCGAAGCGGTGACGGCATTTGTCGCCGATACGCGCAGCGACGCCTACGAGCGATTGATCGACGACCTGCTGGCCAACCCTCACTATGGCGAGCGCTGGGCCCGCTATTGGCTCGACCTCGTGCGGTTCGCCGAAACCAACGGCTACGAGCGCGACGCACTCAAGCCGAATGCCTGGCAATATCGCGACTGGGTCATTCGCTCGTTGAACGAGGACAAGCCATACGACCGCTTTGTGCTCGAGCAATTGGCCGGCGACGAGTTGCCCGATGCCGACGACCAGTCTCGCATCGCCACCGGGTTTTTGCGCGTGGGCACGTTCGACGACGAGCCCAACGACCCGCTCAAGTACAAGTACGAGCAGTTGGACGATTTGATTCACGCCACGACTACCACGTTTCTGGCCGTAACACTCAAGTGCGCCCGCTGCCACGATCACAAGTTCGATCCGATTCCGCAAACGGACTATTACGCCGTGCTGAATTTCTTCATCGGCGGCAAGGCGGCCGAGGGCCCGCTGTTGGCCTATACCGATGCCGGCACGAGTCCGCCCGCGGTGCAACTCTTGCAAGGCGGCGATCCGACCAGTCCGGGCCAGACCGTTTCGGCCGGTTACCTTTCGATGCTTTCGGTCGTCCGCCGCGCGGTCGAACCGCCACCCTCCGGCGCGAAGACCACGGGACGGCGCACGCAACTGGCCCATTGGATCACCGATCGCGGCAACCCGCTGACGGCTCGCGTGATGGTCAATCGACTGTGGCAGCATCACTTCGGCGAAGGCCTGGTGCGGACGCCCGACAACTTTGGCACGATGGGAAATGCGCCCACGCACCCGGAGTTGCTCGATTGGCTGGCCGGCGAACTGATGGACGGTGACTGGCGCTTGAAGCGGCTGCACAAGCTGATTTTGTTGTCCAGCACGTATCAGATGTCTTCGACGCACGCGACCGGTACCGAGTACTCGCAGTCGGACTTCGCCAACCAATTCTGGTGGCGCACCGGCCGTCGGCGTCTCGAGTCCGAGCCGCTACGCGATGCCATGCTGGCTGTGAGCGGCCAGTTGAATCCCCAGGCCGGCGGCCCCAGCTTTTTTCCGTCCGCGACTCGGCAATCGCTCGAAGGGCTTTCCAAGAAAGGGGCCGAGTGGGGTTCTTCCACGCCCGAGGAGCAGCGCCGTCGTAGCATCTACATGATGACCAAACGGTCGCTGCTGTTGCCGCTCATGACGACTTTTGACTTTAGCGACACGACGCAGCCCTGCAGCCAGCGAAACGTATCGATTGTCGCGCCGCAGGCGCTTGCTCTACTAAACAACGATTTTGTGCACGTGCAGAGCGGGGCCTTTGCCGCGCGCGTCATCGCCGAAGCGGGCAGCGACCCGGCGGCCCAGATCGATCGCGCCTGGTGGCTGGCACTGGCCCGCGAGCCGAGCGCAAGCGAGCGCTCGGCAGCGCTTGCGCACCTGGCCGCCCAGCGCCGCAACCTGGCTGCCGACTTGAATTCCGACAAGGCCGGCTCCGAAACGGCCAGCGGCGAGGCCGACCTCCACAAGCGGGCTTTGGCAAGCTTGTGCCACGTGTTGTTCAACACCAACGAGTTCATTTATGTCGACTGAGCCGCAACAGCAACCCGCCGATTTCCGACGAATGAGCGGACCGCGCTTGTTTCCTTGCGGCCTTTCGCGGCGCGAGTTCGTGTGGGAGATGGGCGCCGGATTCGTCGGCTTGGCGCTGTCGAGTCTGCTGGCCGGCGACGGTTTTTTCAGCCGCCACGCCCACGCTGGCGAAACCCCACGCGGCAGAGAACCCCTCGCGCCCCGGCCCACGCACTTTCCGGCGCAGGCCAAGAGTTGCATCTTTCTGATGATGAACGGCGGGCCGAGCCACGTTGACACGTTCGACTACAAGCCCAGCCTTGCCAAATATGCCGGCCAGCCGCTGCCGGCCGACAAGCAATTCACGAACTCGGGCAACCGCAAGATGGGTTTCCTGACGCCGGCCTGGCGCCCGTTCTCTCCCGGCGGCCAAAGCGGACTGATGATCTCGGACTATTTCCCGCGAGTGCGCGAGCATGCGGACAAGCTGGCGCTGCTTCGCTCGTGTCACACCGACAGCCACGCGCACGGATCGGCCCTGGTGGCGATGAACACGGGCAGCACGTTTATCGGCCGCCCGTCGCTGGGTTCTTGGGCCGTCTATGGTCTGGGCACGACCAATCAGAGTTTGCCTGGCTATGTGGCCATCATGGACAAACGGGGCGGCCCAATCAGCGGACAGCCCAATTGGGCCAGCGGGTTCATGCCGGCCAGCTATTCGGGCACATTGTTCCGGCCGGTCGGCGAGCCCGTGCTTGATCTCCAGGGACCGGTCGCTGGCCGCGCGCAGCGCGAACAGCTCGATCTTCTGGCGCGCTTGAACCAGCAGCATCTTGACGCCCGCCCCGGTGGCGCCGAATTGGCCTCGCGCATCCAAAGCTACGAGCTAGCCTACCGCATGCAGTCCGAGGCGCCCGAGGCGGTTGACCTGGCCAAGGAAGACCAGCAAACCCTCGACATGTATGGTGTGGGCCGCGAGCCGACCGACGAATTCGGCCGCAATTGCCTGGTAGCCAGGCGACTTGTCGAACGGGGCGTCCGTTTCGTGCAGCTCTATTCCGGCGGCGGACACCTGGAAGACACTTGGGATGCGCACGAGAGCGTCGAAAAAAATCACGGCAAGCACGGCGCCGAGGTCGATCAGCCGATCGCCGCCCTGTTGACCGATCTGGAACGCCGCGGGCTGCTCGACAGCACGCTGGTGCTGTGGGGCGGCGAGTTTGGCCGCATGCCGTTCGCCGAGGGCGAAGGCG
>JANNQN010000041.1:0-2620 GCA_031400775.1 Planctomycetia bacterium
CCCAGGTACACGCGTTGCAGCGTCCACAGGATGTACGCGGCGGTGATGATGACCACCGAGGCTGAAATGACGGCCAACGCCCGGCTGTAGATCCAAACCGAGAGCGTCACCAGCACTTCGCCGATAAATCCGCACAAGCCGGGCAGACCCAAGCCGGCGAAGAAAATGCCAATTGCCAGGCCTGAATAGACCGGCATCCGCGCAAACAAGCCGCCAAACTGGTTGAGATTTCGATGGTGAACGCGGTCGTAGACAACGCCGACCAGAAAGAACATGCCAGGTGAGCTGATGCCGTGGGCGACCATCTGGAACATGGCGCCGTTCATGCCCATCTTCCAGGCGTCGGTATTGAACTGCTGCCCGTCCACGCTCCACATGCCCAAGCTCCACACGCCGATGCCCAAGACGACGTAGCCCATGTGGCTCACCGAGCTATAGGCCACGAGTCGCTTGAAATCTTTCTGAGCCAGAGCCGCGAAGCCGCCGTAGACCATGCTCACCACGCCCAGCGCACAGACGAAATAGGCCAGGTCATATGCCGCCTGGGGACAGATCGGATAACAGATGCGGATGATGCCGTACCCACCCAACTTCAAGAGCACTCCGGCCAGGATCATCGAGATCGGCGTCGGCGCCTCAACGTGCGCGTCGGGCAGCCAAGTGTGCAGCGGCACCGAGGGCACCTTGATGATGAAGCCCAACAGCAGCAGCAAGAAGGCCCACCATTGCAGGGTCTTGCCGAACAACATCGACTCGCTGAAGGCCTTCGTGTGCTGACCCAACTGCTGCATCGCCAGGATATTGAAGGTATGGACGGCATTGGGCTGCGCACGAATCGCCGCGATCTCGCCGGCCTGTGCCGCCGCGTCCAACTCCGCACCGACCACGTGAGCCGCGATCAACTGCTGGTCGTTGAGTTGTTTGAGATCGCTGGCGAAATACAGCATCAGAATCGCGATCAGCATGAACACGCCGCCCAACAGCGTGTAGAGGAAGAACTTGATGGCGGCATATTCGCGCCTTGGGCCGCCCCACACGCCGATCAGGAAGTACATCGGCAGCAACATCACTTCCCAGAACACGTAGAACAGGAAGAAGTCGAGCGACAGGAACACGCCCAGGATGCCGGTTTCCAGAATCAAGAACAGGATGCAATAAGCCTTCACGTGCTTGTTGATCGGCCAACTGGCGGCCATCGACAGCATCGAGATCAGGGTCGTAATCAACAACAGCGGAAAACTGATGCCGTCGACGCCCATGAAATACTGAATGTTAAACGTCGGAATCCAACTGATCGCAAACACCTTCTGCATTTCCGCGATGTCGATGTCGAACTGCCAGCCACCTGCCTGCGAGGGGAGCGCCATGATCGCCGTCAGCAGAAACACCGCGGCCGTGACCGCCAACGAGAACCACTTCATGGCCTCGGTCTGCTCGCGCGGGAAGAACGTCAAGGCCAGCGCTCCGGCGGCGGGCAAGAAGACAATTAAGCTCAGGAGCGTCACGTAGGTCGATTCCATGGTCGCGATCTTCCGGAAATAATAAGTGGTGCCGAATGCCGGCCGTTAAACTCTCGTCTGGCCAGTCCGGTAAAGCCCGGACAGTCTCAATTCGTCATGGCCCCGCCAGGGTATTCTTCAGATAAAATGTGACCAGCACGAAGATGGCCACCGTGCCGATAACGATGAACATCACGTATTGCCGCAGCTTGCCCGTCTCCGCGCCGTGCAACCATTCGCCGAATCCGAAAATCCAACGCGAGACCACGTTCACGATCCCGTCGACGAAGTAGCGATCGATCAAGTCGTCGAAGGTGGCGACCATACGCACCGCCAGCGCCAGGTTATTGATGAAGCCGTCAATTACCTTCTTGTCGAACTCGGCGATGCGACGCGCAATGAACAGTACGGGCTGCACGAAGATGACGTTGTACAACTCGTCGAAGTACCATTTATGTAGCAGGAACTCGTAGATCGGCCGGAATTGGTTGCGCACTTCGCGCGGATCGAGCACGCGCAGGCCGTAGAACAAAACCGCCAGCAGGAAGCCGCTCAGGGCGGTGCCCGTGGCCCACAACGTGGCCGGCACGTGGACTTGGTCGAGATGCGAGTCGTGCTCGTTGGGATGCACCAGATTGGGCAATAGCTTGCCGTGCGCCTCAGCCAGAATGCCCGCCGGCCTGGCCTGTTCCAGCAGCGGCTGCACGCCGAAGCCGAATACGCTCCAGCCGGCCCCGATCGCGAATACCGACAAGATCACCAGCGGATAGTACATGATCCGGGGCGACTCGTGGGCGTGATCGTAGATGTGTCGATCGCGCGGCTCACCCGCAAACGTCATGAACCACAAGCGGAACATATAAAACGCGGTGATCGCGGCGCCGCCGGCGGCCACGTAAAACAGCAACGCGAATTGCGGATTCGCCGCTTTGAAGGAAAGTGCCTGTGCCAGGATCGCGTCCTTCGAATAGTGCCCGCTAAAGGCCAGCCAAATCGAAAACGGCACGCCGGCCCCCATGATCGCCAAACAGCCGACCAACATGGTGTAGGCGGTCCAGGGCATTTTCTTGCGCAGGCCGCCCATCTTGGTCATGTCGTTGGTATGACAAGCATGGATCACG
>JANNQN010000042.1:0-7432 GCA_031400775.1 Planctomycetia bacterium
GGTTCGCCAAGATTCCGCCGATGTAGCCATGCAATTCATCACGAAGAACATGATTGCGCAAGTATGGGCGACGGTCTTTGGTGGAAAACACCGTGTGGACGAGTATCTTGGCCAGAGACTGCGGCATGGCGGCACGTTGCGAATGGAGTTTGGACGGATGCAACCCTTTCAGGGTTGGCCTGGTGCGCCACCCAGTATCCCAGGGTAGCTCGAAGACTCGCAACCCTGGGCTGAATGATGCAATCCCGTCGGGATTGGAGGCAAGATTGGCCTGGTTCGCCTCCCAGTATCCCAGGGTAGCTCAACGACTCGCAACCCTGGGATGTCTTGATTCTGGGCGTCGAGTCCGCCTCAATCCCAACGGGATTGCAGCATTTAGCTCAGGGTTGTCGCGCAGCGGCTACCCTGGGACTTCTAACCGCCCAGTAGCTGGCGGTAGAAATAATAGCCCGCCAGTCCGAAGCCGATCGCCACCACGATCGCACGCACCACTCTGCGGTCGATGCCCCGTGCGGTGTGGGCCGCCAGAAAGCCGCCGATCGAGGCCGCCACGGCCATCGCAAGCGCGAACGGCCAGTGTACTTTTCCGGTCGACACGAAGACCAGCACCGACGTGCCGTTGATGACCGACGCCAACAGCGTCTTGACGGCGTTCATGCGATGGATGTCTGTCAGCCCCAGCATCGCCAGCGCGCTGAGCATCAAGATGCCGATACCAGCGCCGAAATATCCGCCGTACACCGCCACGCAGAACTGGAAGCTCCAGGCGCCCGCGATCAACCGCCGCGAGTGCAGCGTCGGATTCGGCTTGCCGATGCCGGTCCAACGGGCGATTTGCGGCTGCAAGGCAAATAGCAGCGCCGCGGTCAGAATCAGCCAGGGCACGGCGGCCTTGAAGAGCTCGTCGGGCAGTAGCACGACCAAGAGCGAGCCGACGAACCCGCCGATCAGGCTGGGCACCAAAAGCGCGCGGGCCCAGTGGCGCTCCTGCTGGATCTCGCGACGGTAGCCGGCTAGCGCCGCCACCGAACCGGGCATGAGTGCCACGGTGCTAGTGGCATTGGCGATGACGGCCGCTTCGGGCGAGGTGCCCAGGGCGGCAAACAGGGCCGGAAAAGTCAGCAGGGTTCCGCCGCCGGCAATCGCGTTGATCGCGCCGCCAACCGCCGCGGCCAGACACAGAATCACATAGTCTTGCGGCATTCCAACCCGCGCGCGTGGTGGCCTGGCACTCGAAAGCGGGAAGTATAGCCGCCCAGCGACGGGTCTTCTACGGCGTTTTGTTAAACTGCGCCACCCAGGCCTGAAAGTCCGCGTCTAATTGGCTCCAGGTCATGTCTGGAAACGCCGTGGCGATTGCTTTCAATCCGCGCGGATCTTCGGTCGGGTCGCGGCGGCAATCTTCGAAGACTTGTTCGAGCACGCCCTTGTCCTGCATGTACAAGCAAAAGAATCGAGCCTGCGCGTAGTTGGCGCCGACCAGGTGTCCGCGAAACTCCGGGTCCACGACCAGCGACTCCAGCGACCGCAGGCGGCCTTGGCGAATGACCTCCTGCAATCCCTCCAGCCGCCAGTTGACCAATCCCTCGATCCACGGTCCGTTCGGCCCCGTGCGGAAGCGGCATTGCTCGTGCAGGCTCGCCAGACCTTCGTTCAGCCAGTCGGGCGCCTGCGGAAAGTCGAAGTCCACGAGCGCGTGCGTCAACTCGTGCAGCAGCGTGCCGCCACCGGTGTCGACGTTCAATACCAGCGTGCGCAAATTCGGCTTGTAGTATCCGAAGACCGAAATGTCGCGATCGCCAAACAACTTGACGCAGTAGTGGTTATAGCTGGTCTCGCCGCGAAACAGCAGCACGGTGACCGGCGCATTGGGCGGAGTCTTGAAATAGGCCGCTTGCATCGCGCGAACGGCCGGGGCAATCGAGCCGTCGTACCAGGACTCGAGCTCGTCCTGCGAAAGATCGCCGGCCAATACAAAGGGGGACCGCACCACGACGCGACAGTCCGTTCCCAGGTCCTTGCGCAGGCGGGCTGCCGTTTGATCGCAGGCTTCGGCCAGGGCCGGGTGTTGCTCGTCGGCGGTCGCGACCTCGTCGCCCATTGCCAACGCGACTTCACCCCGCGGAGTGGCGACAACCGAGTTGCGAACCACCGCCGCGTTGGGCGCCGATTTGAACCAGGCCGAAACGGCCCACGACGAGCCGGCGATCGGCAGCGGTCCCAAAATCAAAATGAGCCAACGAACGCGGTTCAAGGTGTATGGCCCAATTGAATTGGATCGATGCTGTGTGCGAATTCACGCCTGCCAAGTTCAACTTAGAGCGCGCCCGGTGGGCCCACAAGCGATTCGCCGCGCACGGAGCACGAACTCTCTCGGCAAGGGCGCGTCTCGAACCGGCAGATCCGGCACAACCGGTCCGGTCGAGGCCGTTTCGCACACCGGACTGCGCACACGGAATTCAGCCGCCACCGATCGCGGGCAGAAAGTGGATCTCGCTGGTGGGAGAAACCGGCGCCAGCAACCCGCGCGACGAAATGTCTCCGTCGATCGAGACGGCCAGCCCGGCCGCGATCTGACCATCCTCGCAAAGCCGTTTGGCGATGCCGGGAAACTTGCGCTCCAAACCGTCGATGATTTGCTTGAGCGAAGCCCCCTCGATCTCGAGCTGGGTGGTTGTCCCGGTCAGATCGCGCCATTGCGCGGGAATGTAAACCTTGGCCATTGAGCGCTCACGCGAATACGCCGGTCAGGACTTCGCAGACATGGCGGCCCACAATCGGGGCGGCGACATCGGCAACTCGCGCATCCGCACGCCGGTGGCCGCATAGATGGCGTTGGCCATCGCGGCCGGGGGAGCGACGATCGGAGTTTCGCCAACGCCGCGCACGCCATACGGATGCGCGGGGTTCGGCACCTCGACGATGATCGTCTCGATCATCGGCACGTCCAGTGCGGTGGGCATGCGATAGTCCAGGTAGTTCGCGTTCAGCATCCGGTCTTTGTCGTCGAAAATGTACTCTTCGTTGAGCGCCCAGCCGATGCCCTGCACGGCCCCGCCTTGCATCTGGCCTTCGACGTAGCCGGGGTGAATCGCCTTGCCGGCATCCTGAACGACCGTATAACGCAGCACCGTCACCTTGGCCGTTTCCGGGTCCACCTCGACATCCACGATATGCGTTCCGAAGCCGTTGCTCGGCCCCTCGGGATCCACCGCCGCGCGGCCCACGACCGGGCCGCCCGTGTGTGACAGCTTGGCGGCCAGCTCCTTGAACGTGATACTCTTGCCGTTGGATTGATAAACGCCATCAGCGCACTTCACCTCCGACGCTTTGCACTCCCATAGCAGTGCGGCCCGCTCGCTCATCTGCTTCACAATGTCCAGTCCAACCTCATAGGCCGCCAGCCCCGTGGCAAATGTGGTGCGGCTGCCGCCGGTGACGTCGGTGTAGCCCACGCCGTCGGTATCGGCCACGCGCGGCTTGACCGCTTCGGCGGTTATTCCCAAAGTCTCGGCCAATTGCATGGCCACGGAGGTCCGCGTGCCGCCGATGTCGGTCGAACCTTCGACCAGGCTCACCGTGCCGTCGGGATTCACGTGCGCTGCGGCGCAACTTTTCAGCCCGATGTTGAACCAGAACCCGCTGGCGATGCCGCGGCCGCGATACTTGCCCTCGAGCTTCGACTTCCAATGCGGGCTGTTTTGCGCGGCCTGCAGGGTTTCAATGAATCCGATCTTGGGATAGACCGGTCCGTCGACGCGCCGCGAGCCTTCTTTCACGGCGTTCTGCAGCCGGAACTCGATCGGGTCGATGCCGAGTTTTTCGGCCAGCTCGTCGATTACCGACTCGCAGGCAAACGCGGCCTGCGTGGCGCCGGGAGCCCGATAGGCCTGCGTCTTGGGCTTGTTGTTCAAGACGTCGTAGCCATCGACCCGCGCATTGGCCAGCTCGTAGCAACTGAAGACGCACATGCACCCTGGGCCGATCATGCCGCCGGGAAATGCGCCGGCGTCGTAGGCCAGCCAGGCTTCGCCGGCCACGAGTTGGCCCGCCTTGGTCGCGCCCAGCTTGATCCGCACGAACGAGCCGGGCGTCGGCCCCGTGCCCTCGAAGACCTCGTCGCGGTTCATCGTCATCTTCACCGGCCGGCCGCACTTGCGGCTCAGAATGGCCGCCACCGGCTCGAGATACACGGCGATCTTGCCGCCAAACCCTCCGCCGATCTCGCACGGCACCACCGTGACTTGCGAGACGGGGATTTGCAACAGCTCGGCCGTCTGCTGCCGCGCCGTGAACGAGCCCTGCGTCGAGGTCCAAATCGTGAGATGGCCGTCCTCGTTCCAAAGCGCCGTCGAGACGTGCGGCTCGATGTAGCCCTGATGCACGCTGGCCGTCTTGAATTCGCGCTCGATTACCACGTCAGCCTTTGAAAAAGCTTCGTCGACGTTGCCCATTTCAAAGTGGATATGCGTGGGCACGTTGCTCGTTTTGTCGGATTTCTTGCCCATCGAGTTGGTGCGCACATCGTCGTGCAATCGCGGCGCGTCGTCCTTCATGGCATCCAGCACCCAAGTGACCGACGGCAGAGGCTCATACTCGACCTTGATCAACTTCGCCGCTTCCTCGGCGACGTGCGGGCTGGTGGCCGCCACGGCCGCTACGGCGTGACCCTTGTAGAGCGCCTTGCCGTGGGCCAGCACGTTGGCGCTCAGGTGAGCGAGATTGACAGAACCCTCGCCCAGGTTCGCGATTTTGTCCTTGAGGTTCGGCAGGTCGGCGGCCGTGGCAACCGCCACGACGCCGGGCAGCCGCTCGGCCGCGGATGTGTCGATCGACAGGATCCGCGCGTGGGCATGCGGGCTGCGCAGTATCTTGCCGTGCACGGTGCCGGTCATTCGAAGGTCGGAACCGTAAATGGCCCGGCCGGTCACCTTGTCGGCCCCGTCGTGCCGTATGGGGCGGGTGCCGATGACGTTGTATTTCTTCGCTTCAGTATTCTTCGGAGCCATCGGACGCGAACTCCCCGATTGATAGGTAAGTCAAGAATCGAACGTACACAGACTTTTAGCGGATCTGGATCCGCTCAGTTGTGTTTCGATTGCCGTTGGACTGGTCACGTTCGGTGCCCGACCGCACGGCGTTTTTCGCCAATGCCTTCGCCGAGTCTTGCACGGCCCGGACGATCTTGTCGTAGCCCGTGCAGCGGCACAGGTTGCCGGCCAGTTGAAAGCGAATCGTGTGTTCGTCGGGATTGGCGTCTCGATCCAAGAGCGCCTTCGTGGACATGATGAACCCGGGCGTGCAGATGCCGCATTGCAGCGCGGCGTCTTCCAGAAAGCACTGTTGAATCGGGTGCAGGTGCGCGGCGCAAGCCAGTCCCTCGATGGTCGCGATCCGTGCGCCTTCGGCCTCCACGCCAAGCACCAGGCAGCTATCGACCGGTTGATCGTCCAGCAGCACCGTGCAGGCCCCGCAGTTGCCGTTGTTGCAACCCTCCTTGGCGCCGGTCAGTTGCAGCGTATCGCGCAAGACTTCGAGCAGGCTCTGCCGGGCTTCGCACAAGAACTCGACCGGCTCGCCGTTGATTTCGGTCGTTACGTGAATTTTTTTCGCCACGGATGATTCCTTACTGAGACTCTAGAACTGTTGGGGACTGTCCCAATTTTTCGGCGGGCACCGTCCGTAGGATGGTCGGGGAGAAAAATGGGACTGTCCCCTTCACCCGACCAGATAGCCTCTTAATGTTTCTGAACAACTCCGCGAGCCCGATCGACCGCCAAGGCCAAGGTTCGCCGGGTCAAAACTCCGGCCAGGTGTTTGCGATATTCGGCGGTGCCCCGTTTGTCGGCGATCGGACGAGCGGCCTGAGTCGCCAGCTCGCCGGCCTTGGCAAAGCTCGCGGCCGTCGCCGGTTTGCCCGCGAGCCACTCGGCGGCGGCGGTTACGACCAGCGGCGTAGGTCCCACGGCGGCTAGCGACACCCGGGCCTGCTCGATCGTGTCGCCCGCGCGGTTGAGTTGCACCCAAGACGCCGCCCCCACGACGGCGATATCCATTTCGTTGCGCGGAATGAATCGCTGGTAGGCCGCGCCGCTCTTTTCTTTCGAGGGCGGAAACTCGAGCGTCGTCAAGATTTCGCCCCGAGCCAGCACATTCTTGCCTGGGCCGGTGCAAAACTCGGCTGCCTCGACCACGCGGCGTCCTTGCGGCCCGGCCAAATGGCAGCGGACGGCGTAGGCGATCAGCGCGGGAATCGAATCGGCGGCCGGCGACGAATTGCACAAATTGCCGCCTACGCTGGCGCGGCTTTGAATCTGCCATCCGCCGATGATGCGAGCCGCATCGGCCAGTGCCGGATACGCCGCCGCCACCTGGGCGTCGCCATAAATGCGGTAGCACGGAACCGCGGCGCCCAGCCGCAAGCCGCCTGCCGCGCTGTATTCGAGCTGCATCAGCTCGGGAATTTTCTTGATGTCGACGACCAGGTCGGCCTCGCGCAAACCTTCGCGCAATTGGACGATCAGGTCGGTTCCGCCGGTCAATACCTTGGCCCGCGCCCCGCCCGCCGCCAGCAGGCTGACCGCTTCGTCGACGGTGGTGGCGGTCTGAAACTCGAAATCCTTCACGAATGGCTCCCCACCGAGGCGACTGCCGGCTAAAAGACAGCACTCAATATGCAGCCGCGCCGAACGCGCTGTCAAGCGACGGGCTGCGAGGGTAGTGTCCTACGAGTGAGTTGGTCGGCTAACGGGCTGCGGAACCGGGTAGTGTCGAAAATGTGGCCTGCTGGGTTTAGCGGGCGAACTAAACCAGTAATGTGCGCACAACCAAACGAGGAGCGCCGCCGCTAAAAGTCCGCCAACGATCAGCAATATGCTCCACGCCATTACGCGTCGAGTTGCGCTCCGGGCTTCAAAGCAAGTTGCGCACATCGTAAGCGGTAGTGTTTTGTTGGGGAAGCTTTCGCCTGAAAGCCCTTCGCTGTACGTGTCGAATATAGGATCTCCCTCCGTTTCCTTGCCGCAAATATCGCACTTCATGTCAGCACCGCCTTGAACAATTCGGCGAACGCCCAGACGTGCCCTGCCGGTCGATTCATCATAGCAGCCGTACGCCGCTTCGCCGGGTGCCACTGCTGGGTTGCCCAGCCATGTTTTGTTGCGTCGAGTCAATTTCAATCCCAACGGGATTGCATCATTCAGCCCAGGGTTGCGAGTCTTCGAGCTACCCTGGGATACTGGGTGGCGCACCAGGCCAACCCTGAAAGGGTTGCATCCGCCCAAACTCCATCCGCAACGTGCCGCCATGCCGCAGTCTCTGGCCAAGATACTCGTCCACACGGTGTTTTCCACCAAAGACCGTCGCCCATACTTGCGCAATCATGTTCTTCGTGATGAATTGCATGGCTACATCGGCGGAATCTTGGCGAACC
>JANNQN010000043.1:0-15407 GCA_031400775.1 Planctomycetia bacterium
ACCTGCACTTACACGGTCTGCCACATGGTCCCCGAGAAGCAGGTCAAGACCTGCACCTACAAGGTGTGCCACATGGTTGCCGAGAAGCGTGTCAAGACTTGCAACTACACGGTCTGCCACATGGTTCCTGAGAAGCGGGTCAAGACCTGCACCTATCAGGTGTGCCACATGGTTGCCGAGAAGTGCGTCAAGAAGGTGCCGTACACGATCTGCAAGCCGGTTCACTCGACGAAGACCATCCAGGTCCAACGTTGCGTGCCCAAGCAGGTCGCCTACACGGTGACACGTTGCTGCCCGAAAGTTGTCTGCAAGCAGGTTCCGGTCAAGGTTTGCTGCCCCGTGGCTTGCGAACCGAGCTGTGCGGCCGAGCCGAGCTGCGGTTGCGGTGGCTAAGGATGAAAGTACCTAGAGTGGTCTTCCTCTGAGCGTTCAGGGAAGGTCTGGTCAAAGACCGGCGGCCCGATTCAGCAATGGATCGGGCCGCTGTTTTTGTTGGCGGGCGTTCACACTAACCCGACGCGCAACTTCAAGACTTGCGAGTCGGGTTAGTCAAGCAGTTGATGCGTGGGCATGACGAGCCCCTCGCCCAGGCCGGCGCCGGCCTTGCTGAACAGCGTCTCAATAGCAGGGGTCCACCTCTCGGCGCCGCTACGACGAGGAACCGCTAATGGACGCGAATGAACGCTAATCAAGAAACCAGCGGGAATGTATTCGCGACTATTCGCGTGCATTCGCGGTTCACCATACGAAACGTAACTCGTGGCGATTACCCTCGCTTGCGAGTCGGGTTAGTATTGAACTGGATGGCCAAAGCCTTGGCGTTCTAGCTCGCGTAAATCAACGAGGCCGGGCCGGCCGTCGTTTCCAGCGTGATGTCTCGAAAGCCCGCCTCGGCGAGCCAGGCCCGATAGTCCGCCTCACGGTAGGTCGCTCCGCCGACCGTGTGAACCAGCATGTTCAGATGGAACGACAGCGCCAGCGGCGGGCCCCCGCGAACGATCGGTTTTGAGAATGGGACCATCGTGTCCTCGCCCACGGCCACCGCCGCCGCAGACCATAGCCACCAACACACGAAGCCGTGAGCCGCGTCGGACCACACGCCGGCGCGGCTAGCAGCCTGTTGATTTACTCAACAAGGCAAACGGACGGTTTGACTTAGTGCCTACCCGAGAACTGTCGGGGACTGTCTCAATTTTGCGATGGCTTCGAGCAAAATGGGACTGTCCCCCTCTCCGAGACAGTTCTCGGATAGGCACCTAAGAGAGATGTCCTTGCCTCGTCGGTCGCGAGGCTTATCTTTCCGGCACATGGCACCTTGATAGTTTGAAGTCGCCAGGCGGCCACTTCACGGCAGAAAGTTCTTGCGGTGTTCTGTCGGGCGTTGTTCGCGGCACCATTGTGCCAAGAAATATCGGCCGCTTCAAAACACCTGGCAACTGACCTTGTCATACCTCAAATCTTGAGGTACAAGCCCTCGAACTTCGAGGCATAAGCATAAGGAACCCGTCCGTGGCACTGCGAAAATCGAACCCCGCGTTTCTCAACGGGGTGCCTGAATTGCTGATTTTGGAACTGCTATCGCGGCGGCCGATGCACGGCTATGAGCTGGTGCAGACGATTCGTGCCGCCACCGACGGCAGCCTGGAATTTGGCGAAGGCTGCGTCTATCCGATCCTGCACCGCCTGGAATCGGACAAGCTGCTCGCAGCGAGCAAAGAGACCGTTTCGGGCCGAGTGCGGCTGGTCTATCGCGTGGCGCCCAAGGGCAAGGCCCAATTGGCCGATTCGGTCAGCGCGTGGCGGCGCGTCGTGACCGCGATCGATACGGCCCTGGAAGGAGGAGCGCATGGACGCGCAGCAGTGGCTTAATCAATTGCGGGCCGCCTTGTCCCGCCAGAATCTACCGCCGTTCTATGTGGAACGGTTCGTCACCGAGTTGTCCGATCACATCACCGACTCTCTGGAGGATCGTATGAGCACGGATGCCAAAGATCTTCGTCACTTCACCAGTCCCCTGGGCACTCCCGCCGCGGTTGCCGCCGCCGCGATTGGCGAGTTTCGCAAACGGCGGTTTTCCTCCCGACATCCGGTTTTGATGTTCGTCGTGCTGCCGATTCTTTCGCTCGCGGTTGGTTGGATCGCCGCCGTGTTATTGTTCGTGCTGGGCGCCCAGGCTATTGTCTGGCTCAACGGTGGATCGGGCGAGCGGTGGCCGCAGTGGTTGATCGCGATTTTTCCTGTTTTGACCGGCGCTTTCGTGTTGTCGCCGATCGCGCTGGTCGCTGCCTTGGTGTGCCGCGTTGCCGGGCGAGCGGCCATCGGTTGGAAATGGCCGCTGGGAGCCTGCGTCATCTTGGCTTTGATCGGCGGCGCCGCGCTGTTCGACGTGAAGATGACCGGCGTCGACCGAGGGGTATTGCACGGCACGCAGTTTCACGAAGCCAATAACCCTCCGGGAACGCCACCGAACGGCTCATTGGCGTTCGGTTTCGGCGTCAACACGCATCCGCGTCCGTGGCAGGTGGTGCAGTTCTCCGTGCCGCTGGCCATCTGTGGCCTGTTCGTCTGGCGGCAGTCCAGCCAGCGCCGGCAGCACGTCTTGGCCGGCTAGCGTTGTTCTGCCGATTCGATCGCGTGCGGGCGGCGGCGCGTTTGCCGCTCGCACGCTCGTTTCTTGCTCAACTGGAACCGGGAGAGGACAACATGGCACGGCCTTTTCAAGTCGTCGTCTGCGTTCTGGCAATGGCGCTGTCTAGTGTCAGCTCTGCCGAAGATTTCAAACCGCAAATCTGTCAATCGGCCGTCGAGTATCGCGGCGCGCCGTTGCACGCGGCTGTATCGGCCGAAACACTCGCAGCCGTTGGGCACGAGTTGGAAGGCGCCATTGAAGGGCCGCTGGCAAAGCGGCTGGATGAAGTCGTCGATTGGATTTTGACGAATACCAAGACTCCTGGGATTTCGGCGGCGATCGGCATACCCGGCGAGGGCATCTGGTCCGAGTCGCGAGGAGCGTCCCTGATGGACCCGCCGACGCCGCTGGCGGATACGCCCCATTTCCATTGGGCCAGCGCCGGCAAGGCGCTGACCGCGGCGGTCGTGATGCAACTCGTCGAAGAAGGAAAACTTGCGTACACCGATCCGCTGGCGAAATGGTTTCCCGATTTTCCCAACGCCGGCGCAATCACCGTCGATCACCTGTTGACGCATACCAATGGCATTTTCAGCTTCAACGCCGATCTGCCGTTTCGAAAACAGAGGCGGTACCACACGCCCGAAGAGTGTCTGAAAATTGCCGCGCGTCATGGTTGCGTGTGTTGCCCCGGCGAGCTCTGGCACTACTCGAACACGGGCTACGTGCTGCTCGCGCTGATCGTCGAACGGATCGAGGGCCAGCCCTTTCACGAAGTTGTCCGCACTCGGATCATCGAGCCGCTCGGGCTGCGCGAGACCATGGCGCTCGCGCCGCGGCAAAAGCTCGAGTCGCTGGCGATGGGGCACGTCGATGGAAAACGGGATCCGGACTTTGAGCCCACCACGCCTTTTGGCGCGGGAATCATAGCGGCATCGGCGCGTGACATGGTGTTGTTCTGGAACGCGCATTTGTCGGGGCAACTCGTCGGCCAGCCGGCCGTGCAGGCGGCATTTGCCCGACTCTATCCCATGTACGACCCGGGCACCTTCTACGGCCGCGGCGTGATGCTCTATGAATTCCAGGACAAGGACCAGCAGAAGCACGTCTGGCTAGGGCACAGCGGTGGCACGCCGGGACTGCGGGCTTTGATGGCGTATGACGTCGAGGCGGGCGTGTACGTCGCCGTGGCAATGAACGCTCATGTCTCGGCCGAGGCGGCGGCCAACAAACTACTCGGGGTCGTCCAAGAATATCGAGCCGCTCGCTGAATCGATTCGCTCGCGTCGCAGCAGGTACAGGATCGCGGCAAAATCGTAGGCGGCATGCGCGACGATCGGCGTCAGCAGATTGCCGGTCGTCAAAAGCAACCAGCCGAAATACGCTCCGATCAAACCCGCCAGGACGGCATAGGTCGGCGTGACCAGATGCGCCAAGCCGAACAACAGACTGGCGATCGCAAGCGCCCAGGCCGGAGAGCCAAAATACTGCCCAATGCCGGCCTGGATCACGCCGCGGAACAGGGCTTCCTCGCCGATCCCAGCCAGCAGCGCGATGGCCGCGATTTGCCACAGCCGGCACTCCGCGAACAACGGGATCACATTGCGCCGCACGAAGGCATCCAACCGACCCAGCGGTCCCCAGGGATAGTGGGTCATCGCGACCAGTCCCACCAACAGCGGCACGCAGGCCAACAGTCCATAGAGCAAGTCGGCCGTGTTGGCTTGTATCTGCTCTAGCGGCGACGGATCCAGGAACCAGCCCACCAGCAATGCGAGCATCAGCAGTCCTAACTCGACTACCAGCGCACTTGCGAAGATCGACCCGGGCTCTTCCGCGTCGGTGTCGTTGAATGGCTGATCGTCAGTAGGTTCAACGGGTTCCACGTGTCTCCTTTTAGGCTCCTTGGCGGAATGCTCTTAAACAGTCTATTTCCTTATTTTTAATCGACTTAGGGCTCCTTGACGATGCGATTCGCGATCTGTTAAATTGTCCCGCTTGTATCTTAATGGGCAACCGACCCGTCGCGCGCGCGGGCAGGGAGCGGGCCGCCAGGCAAGTTGGCACCCACCCGCTCGCCGCCCCGCCAAGAGGAACGTCGATCGATGGCTAAGGATGAAAAATACGTCTATTCGTTTGGTCCCAAAGGCACGGACGGCGCCGCTGCGATGCGGGCCCTGTTGGGTGGCAAGGGCGCCAATCTGGCCGAAATGACCAATCTCGGCCTGCCCGTGCCGGCTGGCTTCACCATCGGCACCAACGTCTGCACGTACTACTACGATCACGACCGGTCGTATCCGTCCAATTTGCGCAAGCTGGTCGACGAGGCCATGGCCAAGGTCGAGCGCGAAATGGGCGCCGAATTTGGTTCGACGACAAATCCGCTGTTGGTTTCGTGCCGCTCGGGCGCTCGCGATTCGATGCCCGGCATGATGGACACGGTGCTCAATATTGGCTTGAACGACCAGACGGTCGTGGCGCTGGCGAAGCAGTCGGGCAACGAGCGTTTTGCCTGGGACAGCTACCGCCGCTTCGTGCAGATGTACGGCGACGTCGTGCTCGACATGAAGCCCAAGACCAAGCACGATCACGATCCGTTCGAAGTGCTGCTCGAAGCCAAGAAGAAAAAGGCCGGGGTCCACAACGATTACGAATTGACGGCCGCGCAGCTCAAGGAGCTGGTCGCCGAATTCAAGAAGGCCATCAAGGAAGGCACGGGCAAGGACTTTCCCAACGAGCCGATGGAGCAGGTTTGGGGCGCTATCGGCGCCGTGTTTGGCAGTTGGATGAACGATCGCGCGGTCGTCTATCGCCGCACTTATGGAATTCCACACGAGTGGGGCACAGCCGTCAACGTCCAGGCGATGGTATTCGGCAACCTGGGCGACGACTGTGCCACGGGCGTGGCCATGACCCGCGACGTGGCCCTGGGCAAGCCCGGCCTCAACGGCGACTACCTGGTCAACGCTCAGGGCGAAGACGTTGTGGCCGGAATTCGCACGCCGCAGCGCATCGAAGAGACTTTGGCCAAGGTGATGCCCGCCGGCTACAACGAGCTGGTGGAAATCGGCAAGAAGCTCGAGGCCCACTACCGCGACGTGCAGGATGTGGAATTCACGATCCAGCGTGGCAAAGTATGGATGCTGCAAACCCGCAATGCCAAGCGGACCGGCTTTGCCGCCGTGCGGATTGCCGTCGACATGGTCAACGAGGGCTTGATCTCGAAGGAAGACGCGCTCAGCTCGAAGCGCATTCCGGCCGACGACTTGAACCAGTTGTTGCAGCCGATCTACGATCCTGAATCGAAAAAGACGGCGATCGCGGCCGGGCGCTTGCTGGCCAAGGGCATCAACGCCGGTCCCGGCGCCGCCTCGGGAAAGATCTGTTTCCACGCCTCCGACGCCGAGGGCGAGTGGCTGAAAGACAACAAGGTGCAACTGATCCTGGTGCGCCGCGAGACCAGTCCCGAGGATTTGCGCGGAATGAAAATCGCGCAGGGCATTCTCACGGCCTTCGGCGGCGCCAGTTCGCACGCGGCCCTGGTCAGCCGGCAGATGGGCAAGGCTTGCATCGTGGGTTGCGGCGACTTGAACATCGATTATCAGGCCGGCACCCTGACGGTCAACAACAAGGTGCTCAAGGCCGGAGATTCGATCTCGATCGACGGATTTACCGGCGAGGTCTTCGAGGGCGCCGTGCAAACGCGGCCTAGCGAGATCCTGCAGGTGCTGATCTCCAAGTCGCTCAAGCCGAACGAAGCGGAAACCTTCCAGCGCTACGAGCAGTTGATGAAGTGGGTCGACGAGCACCGCACCCTCAAGGTGCGAACCAACGCCGACGAGCCGAAGCAGGCGCTCGAGGCGATTGCCTTCGGCGCCGAGGGCATTGGCCTGTGCCGCACTGAGCACATGTTCTTCGAACACATCGACGACTTTCGCGAGATGATCCTGGCCGATACGCTCGTGGACCGCGAAAAAGCCCTGGTCAAGCTCTTGCCGCATCAGCGCAAGGATTTCGACGGCATCTTTCGGGCCATGCAAGGCAAGCCGGTGACGATTCGCTTGCTCGATCCGCCGCTCCACGAGTTCTTGCCTCACACGGCGGACGAACAGGCCGAGTTGTCGAAAAAGATCAAAGTCAGCGCCGAAACGATCGCTCGTCGCGTGCAAGAACTGCACGAATTCAATCCCATGCTAGGGCATCGCGGCTGCCGCTTGGGAATCGTCTATCCCGAGATCACGCGGATGCAAGCCCGTGCTATTTTCGAGGCCGCTTGCGACGTCAAGAAAGCCGGCATCGATGTCCTTCCCGAGGTGATGATTCCCTTGGCGGCCTTTGCCACCGAGTTTCGCGATCAGGAGAAGATCGTTCGCGAGACGGCCGACAGGGTGTTTGCCGAAAAGGGTATCAAGGTCGGTTACCTGGTCGGCACGATGATCGAATTGCCGCGAGCAGCCATCTGCGCCGATCAGATCGCCAAGAGCGCCGAGTTTTTCAGCTTCGGCACCAATGACCTGACGCAGACGGCGCTAGGCATGAGCCGCGACGATTATGGCAGCTTCATTAACGAATACCGCGAGAAGGACATCATCGGGAACGATCCGTTTCAGACGATCGATCGCGACGGCGTCGGCGAGCTGATGAAGATCGCGGTGGCCGGCGGCAAGCGGGAGCGCCCGCAAATCAAATTGGGCATCTGTGGCGAGCACGGCGGCGATCCGGCCAGCGTCATTTTCTGCCACGAGATCGGCTTGAACTACGTCAGTTGCTCGCCGTTTCGCGTGCCCATCGCCCGACTGGCGGCCGCTCAAGCGGCCGTGGCCGAACGAGCGGCAGCGAAAAAGGCGTAACGCGCCCAACAGGTCTTAGCCGGCCTTGGCCGCGCGGCCGTGGCCTTCGTGCTCGTCGTCGTTTGCACGGCGCAGTTTGAGGGTCGCACCGGGCGGCATGCGGCGCTCTTGCACGAATCCGCGAGTGCCTTGCGACAGAAACGGGTGGAAATCCGCCGCCGGCCCCGCCGGGAATTCGGCTTTCAGGTTCTCGAGCACTTCCACCCAGCGCAGGCCGCGTCGATAGATCAGGCGGTAAGCCGTCTTCAACTGGCCGACTTCTTCGGCTCCATAGCCGTTGCGGCGGAGACCGACCAGATTGAGCCCCACGATCAGCCCGCTGTGGCCGTCGACCATGACATACGGCGGCACATCTTGCACGACGCGGGCGCAGCCTCCGATCATCGCCAGGCGGCCGATGCGGCAGAACTGGTGGACGCCGACGGCGCCGGAGACAAACGCCCGATCGCCAACCGTGACAAAGCCACCCAGGAGCACGTTGTTGGCCAGGATGATGTTGTCGCCGACCTGGCAATCGTGAGCCACGTGGGCGCCGACCATCAACAGATTGTTGTCGCCGACCTTGGTGCTGGTACCGGCGTGCAGGGCGCGGTGGATCGTGCAGTTTTCGCGAATCGTGTTGTTCGAGCCAATCACGACCTGGCCCAACTGCTCGGGCATGCGCGTGTGCTGCGGGAAACCGCCCAGCACGGAGCCTTCGTAGACGGTATTGTTCGCGCCCAGAGTCGTCCCGCTCCTGATGACCACGCGGCTGGCCAGCGAACAGCCATCGCCGATGATCACGTCGGGTTCAATGATCGAGAAGGGTCCTACCGAAACGCCATGGCCGAGTTGAGCTTGCGAGCTGACGAGAGCCTGAGGATGGATGTTCACCGTCGAAGTCTCCGAGGGCGGCGTAAGCCCAACTACCATGGTGGCTTTGTCCCGGGCGGGACCCTCGCGCGGGCAGGGCGAGGCGAGGAATTCAGCAGGGCCTTTCGTGTGGAAAGGAATGATCCTCTGCACTTCGTTATCGGTTGTTCCGTGCGCGCGGGTGCAACCCAAAATGCCGCTTTTGAGGACCCTGCGGAATCTGCCGTTCGGGACCGGTCTTGCCCAGCCTCTGGACTGCTGTCTAGCCGATCGTGTTCGGGGTTTATGGCTGATCCGACGCTCGATTTCACGTTCCATCAGCGGAAGGCAGCGAAACTTGGTAGAATTTTCCTGCGCCAGCACCGGGGCCGAAGTCAGCGTGGGTAACCGGCGGTTGTCATTGAGAACTTGCCGAGCGACGAACATCAGGAGATTGCGATGCCGACCAATGAGGAGTTGTACAGCGAGGCCGAAAAGCTCAAGGACCAGGGAAAGTTGGATGAAGCGGCCGCGGTGCTCGTCCGGTTGGCCGAGCATGACCCCAGTTATGCCCTGGCGCATTCGGCCCTGGCGGTGATCTATGGCCGACTCAAGCGCCACGACGACGCGATCCGGCACGGTCTCAAGGTCTGCGAGTTGGAACCCCAGGAGCCGTTCAGCTTCACGGCCATGAGCGTGACATTTCAGCGCGCCGGCAAGATCCCCGAGGCCGAAGACGCGATGGCCCGCGCGCGAATCCTTCAGTCCGGCGGGTAGATCTCCGCCGCGCGCGCTACGCTTCGATCGCAAACTTGCGCGTTGTTAAGTCGCGGGCGACTAACGCAGTCGAATTCCCCGATCGTCGATCGTGAAGCGAAGGATTTCGTCCGAGCAAGCGCTGCCGCGGTGCTTGGCGACAAACAGCCCGCGAGAAAACCGGTCTCCGTCGCGAATCTTGCCCATGTAAATCAGGGTGTTGGCCGCGGCCAGCGCGTCGCCGTCCACCAAGGGCCTCGAGATCAGATCGTCCAGCATCGTCTCGTGGGAGGTAGACAAGAGCATGGCTCCGATCTGGCTGGGATCGTACGTCTGGCGCTCGATCTCGTCGGCGTGCTCGCGGTACGACTGCCGGAACAGATCGCGGGCGACCCAGGCCGATTCCTTGCGCAGAATCTGATGATAGACATATTCGAAGAGCTCGAACTGAATCGATTGGTTTTGTCGCTTGACCGGCTCGATGCCGTCGATCACCGCACGCCGCGCTCCGCGCACGAAGTTGCTGTAGAAAAAATCGATAGTCAGCTCCAATTGTGCGGCCAACTCGACTTGCCAATCGTGCCAGGCATCGAAGCCCAATTCTTGTTGCGTGACGCGGCGCCCTTGTTGCTCGAACACGCGCAAGTACTCGCCGACGGCGCGGCCGGCGTCGAAGAAGCCGTCGGCTGAAAACCGCTGGCCGCCGTGACTATCGAGCGGCCAGTCGAACATTCGCCGTGCGTAGTTCGCATGGTTCTGCGAGTCGATCCGCGCGCTCATGTCGAACACAATTCCGCGCGTGCCTTCCTGATGGCGGCCTTGATTGGCAAATTGCATTCCCAACTGCGTCTTGCCGATGCCCGTGGCCCCGACCACCAGGGTCAGCGTGCCGGGAATCAGTCCGCCGCCCAAGCGTGCGTCCAGGCCGTCAACGCCGGTCGATAAGCGGGGTCCGCAGTCCATCGATCGAGGTCACTTATGCGGCAGGCGAGTGGATTGAAGGGTGACCAGTACACACGACCGGGAAGGCCGCCGCTTGAATTCTGACCGGCGGGATGGGGCGATGCCAGCCATTCGTCCGCGCAAACGCCATTGCGCCGACGAAGGGCGCTACTTCCGTGTGGAAGGTGGCGCGGTGAAGCCCATCGACTGAAACGTTTTTGCCTTGGTCACGTCGACGATCTTCAGCGCCTGGATATTCTGGTAGGGGAGGATGACGGTTCGCGCGCCCACGGTATCGGGAGCTTTGCGCTCCAGCAACAGCATGTCATCGCTTGTCGCGAACGCGTCGAAGACGATCTGATCGCCGAACGATGTGACCAACACGCCTCGTCGTTCGAGGTCGGAGGGCCATTGCCGAAAGCAATTCCGCCAGGATTCCGCGACGTCCATGCCCATGGGTTGGATATCCGTTGTGCAGCTGATCTTGAACCCGATTCATCCTAAAGTCGGCGGCGAGTCGAAACGGTGCGGGAATTCGCTTGCCCCGGTCTTTATTTCAATGCCGCGACCAACTGGTTGTAGCTCTTCTTCTCGAGCTCCGTCAACTGGTTCACGTTCGCGCCCAATTCCTCCGACTTGGTCAGTGCCGCGCGGGCGCCTTCGAGATTGCCCGCTTGCTGCTCGGCCAGGGCGAGATGGAAGTACTTTCCGCCGGTCGGTGCGTCGGCAATGGCGGTTTGCAAGTCGGCGACGGCTTCCTTGGGTTTTCCCACGGCAAGATACGCCAGGGCCCTGGTGTCGAGCAGGTCGGAAATCGGCCCCAGCACCTGTATCGCCTCGTTCGTCATCTTAAGCGCATCGGCGCCGTTCTCTTTCATAAGCGCCAGCAGAAATGCCAGATTGTTCTGCACCTGCGCGCGTTGATAGATGGTGATGTCCTTGCTGGCCAGCACCTCTTTATACGTTGCCATCACGTCGGGATATCGACCTTGCAGATCGTAAACCTCGGCCAACAGCATCTTAATTTGTTCGGCGTTCGCTTCATCCTGCAAGCCGGCTTGGACCCACTCTTCGAGCAGTTTGTACTTCTCCTTCGAAGCTTTGTCCCTATGCAACCGAAGGGCCTCGAGCGCAACCGGCAGGACCTCGGTGACCGGCTGATTCTTGCGGGCTTCCTCCAGCAAGACAAATGCCTTGTCGATATCGCCCCGACGGCCAACGAACGACGCCATCGCAATGGCGCCGCGAGGCTCCTGCGACATGTAGTCGTTCAGCAGACGCTCGGCGCCTTCGAGCAGACCCATCGATTCCATCATCTTGGAGACCAACTCCAAGCGATAAAGCTGGTTCTGCGGCAGCGGGCCGGGCACGAGACTCTCGAGCGCCGCGACTGCTTGTTCCTTCTGGCCGCGGTGGATGAGCAGGCGCGCGCGGAGTTGACGGGTCGCCTGTTTAATCTGGTCGGCCGCCGTGGCAGGAGGCTTGATCATCTCCTCGAGACGTTCGACCCAGCGCTCCGCGTCTTCGTACTCCTCGTGGTTGGCCAACATGTTCGCAAAATTGACGAGGATCTCGGGGTCGTCGCTGCGGCGGCTGATCGCCGCCAACATCAGATCGCGGGCTTGCGTCCATTGACCGGAGGTGGCATAGAGCTGCGCCAAGGCGGTCTGCTCACGCGGCAGCAGCGGGCGCACTTCTTGCAGCTTGGTCATCAACTTGGCCGCCTTCTGTCGCGATTCCGGTTCTGGGCGCCGCGACAACAATTGGAAATTCGCTAGCGCATCGTCCGGCGCCAGGCGCCCATCCTCTTGAACATTTTGCTCGATCAAACGAACCGCCTCCATCACGTGTTCGTAATCGCCGGCGGACGCGACGACTTGTGCCTTGCTTCGGCGAGCCCAGGCCAACTGATCGCGATCCGATTTTTGGGCACTCTTGGCGGTCTTCTGGATGATTTGATCCAGGAACGGCACGGCTTTGGCGGTCTGATTAATTCCCAGGTAATACTCCACGATTCGCCGCACCGCGAGCAGGTTTTTGGGATCGGCCTCAATGGCCGCCTTGTAGTAGTGCTCCGCCTGTTCGCGATCCTCGACTCGTTCATAGAGCCGCGCCAGTGCGACAGGGTTGTCCGCGAGTTGCTTGCTCGCATCGCGAACGGCTTCCACGGCTTCGTTCTTCTTTTTCGAAGCCATCAAGTGACGCACGAGCAATTCCCAGGCTTCCTCGGTTTTCGGGCCCAGCTCGACGGCCTTGCGAAACTCGCTCTCGGCGTCGTCGGTGCGCCCGGCGCGCACGAGAAACTGTCCGTACCAGAGATGATTTTGCGGGCTTTCCGGTTGAGCTTCCACGTCCTTCTTTGCCATTTCGAGGGCGTCGTCGACGTTGCCTGTTTTGTCTTTAATATCCGATACAACCTTCCGCAACGGGTCCGCCGCAGTGGTTTCTCCCAAGTATTTCAGTGCTTCGTTGGCATCCTCAAAGCGGTTGGTTGCGTACAGCAGCGAGATCAAACGACGCACCGTCGCCGTCTGGCCGGTACGGCCGTAATCCAACGATCGCTGGTAATTCTCGATGGCGCTTGGGTAGTTGCCCTCGAGCTGATCGACCTCACCGCGCAGCCGCCACAACACGCTCCATTCACCGCGTGAGGCGATTCCTTCGTCCACCAACTTTCGCGCGTCGGCAAGGGTCTTCTGGTCCGCCGCGCTCAACGGTCCGGTCTTGCCCTCGCGCTGCTTGGTGAACCGCGACAACATCTCCGCGGCGGTACAGTATTTGTAAAGGGCGCTATCCGGGCCGAAATGAGGCGACTTACGCAAATCCGTCAGCATCGCTTTCGCGGTCGCCTCGTCCTTGGTATCGATCGTCAGGTCAAACAGAGACTGACGAATGATGGCATTCTTGGGATCCTTGGCAATCGCATAGGCCCAACATCGCTTGGTGTCGTCCAGGGCGCGAGCTTGCAAGTAGGCGCTGCCCAAGGTCAACATCAGCGAGAGCCGCTCTCCCTCGGTGTATTCCTCAAGTCCCTGCTCCAATTGTCGCAGCTCGGTCGTGGCCTTTTCGGGCTCCAATTGCATGGCCAACTTGATCCGCTCGGCCCGCAATGCGGCAATATTGCCTACTTCCTTCTCGATGCGGCTCAAAAGCTGCGGCAGCCTGGCCCGCGTCTTTTCGTTGCGGGCCATCAATTTGGCCAGCGTCATCCACACCCGTGCCTCCTTGGGATTTTTTTTCTGTGCTTCGAGAAGCAGCTTCTGGGCTTCGTCAAACTGATTCTTCAGCATCAACAGTTCGGACTTCAAAAGCGCGTTGGCCAACTCGGTTCGCGACTGGTCGGCATAGATCATGTCCGCGATCTTGTCGACCTGCGTCCAGTTGCGCTGATCCTCCGGAAGCTGCATCTGTTCGTTGATTAGCATGTAGATCACGGTCGTCTGCAGGAACGGCAGTTTATCGGCGTTGTCGGCCAGCAGCTTGATCGAGGCGGCGGCCTCCGCATGCCTGCCGAGGCTTTGCAGTGCCGTGGCCTCGCCCAGACGGGCGCCGGCCTGCGTGGGCGAGGCCTGCAGTACCCTGCGATAAACCTCCAGTTGGCGATCCGGCTGGTTCAGCACTTCGTAGCAGCGACCCAGCATGAGATCGAGTTGCAGCGCGTAGCCGGACTTGCCAAATCGTGCCAGAATCGGCCGCACGGCCTCAAACTCGCGGCTCGCCTCCTGAAAGTTGTTCTCCGCGAATTTGATCCGCGCATCTTGAAATCGGATCATCTCCGATGTGAACGTATTGCGATCGCGCATTTGCTTGACCAGCGCTCGAACCGCGTCCAGATCCTTCGTCTGGAACCGAAGGTCGATGAGCCGCTCGACGATCGTGTTGACGTCGCTGGCCTTCGCCAGGCCCGCTGTAAGCTGTTCCACGGCCTTCTTCGTGTCTCCGCGCGAAAGCGATAGTTGGGCCATGCGCAAGTAAATATCCTGCCGGTCCGGCATCAACTTGAGAGCCTTGTCCAAGTTTCCCTGGGCCTTCGCCAATTCGCTTTCGGCCGCCGCTGCGTCCTGCTGAGATTGGGCGAATCCGCCCAGCGACATCGCGTAAATGGCGGACGTTACCAAAACGTCCACGTTCTCGGGCTCCAGTTCGATCGCACGATCCAATTCTGGCTTCGCGTCCTGAAATTCTTGCGACTTGACGTTAAACTCCGATGTGTTGATCAAGAAGCCCGCACGCGAGAGGTGCGCTTTGGCCGAGTCTGGGTTCCAGACCACCATCTGGGCCATCACTTTGTTGGCCTGGGCAGGGCCATCGTTTTTGGAACGCAAAACTTGAGACAACAGCTCGAATGCGGCAAGTTCCTTGGCGCCGGGAGGCGCCTCGGCCACAAATCCGCCGGTCTGCATGTCGTAGCCCAGCAACTCACATAGTTGCTTGAGCGACTTCTCTTCCTCACCGGTGTAGAAGTGGCACAGCGCAATCTTCAACTCGAGTTCCGGATCTTTCTTGCCCTTGTCGGTCAAATACTGAATGTGCTCGAGCGCATCGCCAAAGCGCCGCGCTTGGATCGTGTAGTCGATCAGGCTG
The DNA here is from genome assembly GCA_031400775.1 of Planctomycetia bacterium. Taxonomy (GTDB): domain Bacteria; phylum Planctomycetota; class Planctomycetia; order Pirellulales; family PALSA-1355; genus PALSA-1355. The sequence continues at coordinate 14,593 of JANNQN010000043.1, forward strand.
CGCCGCACCTCGTCCAAATCCGGATGGCGGCGAATCGCCTCTTCCAGAATGTTGTACGCGCGCCGCTTGTCCGGAACCGTCGCATCCTTGTCCTTGGCAATCTCTAACACGATTTCCGCCAACGCCGAATACCCTGCGGGATCGTCGCGATGCTTCAGGTATTGGTTGTATTGCTTCATGGCCTCGCGAGCGTTCCCGCTTTCCCGCGCGGTCTCTGCTTGAACGCGCAGAAAGTCGGCGTTGCGGCCAAGCTGGTAGCCGTGCAGGAAGTGCACCCCCACCACGGAAATCACGACGATGCCTATCAGCCACAACGTCAACTTGATGTTCAGGCGTCTCATGCTCGGCAATCCAGAAAGGTGCGGGATCGGGTAAAGCGGCCGCTATCGCTCGCAGAATCGAGAGAAATGCCGCCCACGGGTCGCTTGCAAGTCAAATCCGACGCGGCGCGAACCGTCGCGATCGAAGCCTTCGAAAAACGGCGAGTGCGTTATGTCGACATGCCCCGTTTGAACTCGCCGCAAGGCAGGCATTAGTCCTTATCCTACTTGGCTGGAATACGCTGTCAACGATTCAGGCGACTGGCCTTTTTTCGCGTACTTCCCTACATACGGGTCGTAAACCCCGGGTGGTTCGCGCCGCGTGGAGTTCAGTCAAAAAACCTCGCATTTGTGAAGATAGGAAGCTTTGGAGATTCGGTTGGGTGGTTGGTGGTTAAGTTGGCGAGGATTGCGAGATTTTTCCGGCGGTGCATCGATAAGAGGCAAAGTGTGTGTGGGAGTTTGCCGATTAAAGGGATCGTGCCGGTCGAGAGG
>JANNQN010000044.1:0-6277 GCA_031400775.1 Planctomycetia bacterium
CGCTACAGTATTAAAAATCAGCGAGACAGAATATAAATTATCGCTCACTGCAAACAAAACTGGTGACGTAAATGCAATGATGGTCGAGCCCGACGCCATGTGCGCGAAGCTGCGCGCCGCCGCAGGCGCGCGCTCCGACTCGAGCCTGGTGTTGCTCGCGCGGACCGATGCCCGGGCATCGCTGGGTTTGAACGACGCCATCGAGCGCGCCAAACGCTATCTCGACGCTGGTGCCGATTGGATCTTCCCCGAGGCGCTCGCCGACGCCAAGGAGTTCGAGCAATTCGCCCGCGCGATCGATGCGCCGCTGGTGGCCAACATGACCGAGTTCGGCATAAGCCCGCTCTTGCCGCTCGACGCCCTGGCCGAGATGGGCTATGCGGCGGTGCTGTACCCGGTGACGCTTTTGCGCACGGCGATGAAGGCCGTGGAAGCGGCCCTGGCCGTCATTGCCACCGAGGGAACCCAGGCCGAATTGCTCGACCTGATGCAGTCCCGCCAGGAACTTTACGATCTGTTAGGATATAGCGACTACGAGGCTCGCGATCGGGAGTACTTTCCCGGCCAGCCGCCGCAATAGTCGCGTAGTCTCCGCGTGGACAACGAGGCAATTTAGAAGAGGGCTTTCATGGCGGAACCGATTTATAGTCCAGGACTGGAAGGCGTGATCGCTGGCGAAACCGCCATCAGCACGATCGCCGGCGGCTTGCAGTATCGCGGCTATTCGATCGAAGACCTGGCCGAGCACGCGACATTCGAAGATGTCGCCCACTTGCTGTTGCACGGCGAGTTGCCCAACGTCAACGAGTCGGCCGCTTTCCGAGAGCGATTGAATGCAAGCGCCAAGGCGCCCGCGGCGCTCGTCGATTTTCTGGGCAAGATCCCCGCCGGCGTGCCGATGATGGACATTCTGCGCACCGGCGCCAGCGCGCTTGCGCATTGGGATCCCGACGCGGCCGACGGCAGCCACGCCGCCAACCTGCGCAAGGCCGAACATTTGCTGGCCCAACTGCCGATCGTGATGGCGGCCCGCTATCGCCTGGCCAAAGGGCAGAAGCCCGTGGCGTACGATCCCCGGCTGTCGCTGGCCGGTAATATCCTATGGATGCTGTTCGAGAAGCCGCCCACGGACCGGCTGACCAAGGCGATGGACGTGTCGCTGATCTTGTATGCCGAGCACGAGTACAATGCGTCGACGTTCGCCGCCCGCGTGGTTTGCTCGACCTTGTCCGACATGCACTCGGCCATCACCGCGGCCATCGGCGCGCTCAAGGGCCCGCTGCACGGCGGAGCCAACGAAGCCGTGATGGAAGTGCTGAAGGAAGTGGGCACGGCCCAGCGTGCCGAAGCTTGGATTCGCGACGCCCTGGCCAACAAACGACGCATCATGGGTTTCGGCCACCGCGTGTACAAGACGGGCGACCCGCGGGCCGCTTACCTGCGCACGTTGTGCGGCGAGCTGGCGGTCGAGACAGGCAACCAGGACATGGAGGCCATGGCCGACACGATCGAAACGATCGTTCGCAACGAAAAGAAGCTGCCCCCGAATCTGGATTGGCCCAGCGCCCGGCTGTATCACTACATGGGCCTGGACGTCGATCTTTACACGCCGCTATTCGTGCTCAGCCGCGTTACAGGCTGGGCGGCGCACGTGATCGAGCAGCTCGACAACAACCGCCTGATTCGACCGAGGGCCAACTACACGGGCCCGGCGCCGCGAAAGTGGATGCCCGTAGCCAAGCGATAATTCGTGCGGGGTTAGCTGGTCCTAAATCGCCAGCTCGCGCCCCACGCCCTGCGCTCGGGCCAGCTCCAGCACTTTGCCCCCAAGCGCCACGTCTTCGATGGCCAGTCCGACCGACTTGAATAGCGCGATGCTCTCGCGCGTGTTGCGAGCGGTGGCGCGGCCGGTGACGACGTCGGCCAGATCCACGGCCCGCGACCAGTCGAAGACCCCCTTCTCCAGCGCGTCGACGAAATCGCCCGCCTCGTTTTGACAGGCTTTGACGCTATCGCAAACGATATTGTCGGCGCGGCGAATGACGTTGGAGTCGATTTCCGCCTTGGTCAACCAATTCGAGCCGACGGCGCACACCAACGTGCCCTCGGCCAGCCAAGTGCCGTCAAAAACCGGTTCGCGGCTGGTGGTGGCCGTGACCACGATCGGCAGATCCTCGGTGGCTTCCTGCGGGCGGTCGACCGCGCGAACCTCGATGCCGAGTTGGGCCGACATCCGGCTGGCGAAGTCGTTGCGCTTTTGCTCGTTGCGGCTATATACGTAGGCCATTTTGATAGCACGCACGCGGGCAATCGCCTCGAGTTGGGTTTGAGCCTGCCATCCGGCGCCGAACAGACCGACCTCGGTGGCTTCGGGAAGGGCCATCGCGCCGGCGGCCACGCCGGTGGCAGCGCCGGTTCGCAGTTGGCCGAGCCGGTCGGCCTCGATGAGCGCAACCAGCGCGCCGGTCGTGTCGTAAAGGCCCAGATGAAACAGCGCTCGCTTGCGAGTCGTGGTGTAATTCTTCCAGCCGACCAGACCTAAATATCCCGCCGCGGCGCTCATCGAATGCAGGATGATGCCGGGAGCCTGCGCTCTGGACCGCGGGACGTTCTCGGCTTCGCCGGCGGCCAGGCGGCGAAAGGCCTCCGCGCAAACCTCGATCGCCAGCTCCACGTTCAGCAGCCGCGTCACGTCGGCTTCAGTCAGGTACAGGGCTGCCATGATCAAGCTCGCTGTGACGAATCGGTCGGTCGTAATTCGGCCGCGCGGCCTCCGCGCTCAATTCTACCCGTTTTCGATTGCGGAGATGTGCTTGAATTCGTCCTTCAGCGCGCGATACAGATTTTGATAGATTCCAAACGCCGCATCGTGCCGCTTCGAGGCCTGCTTGTTGGGCGAGGTTTGCTTGACCACTCGAATCGTGGCGCCGCAGGCCTCTTCGACGTTCTTGAACGCGCCAGTACCCACCGCGGCCAACAGCGCCACGCCATAGGCCGGGCCTTGCTCGGCGTTCAGAGTAACGACCTTCTGGCCGAAGACGTCGGCCTGAATCTGCCGCCAGAGCTGGCTCTTCGATCCGCCACCCGAGGCCCGGATCTGCCGCACCGGCACGCCCAACTCCTGAATGATCGCCAAGCTGTCGCGCATCGCATAGCTGACCCCTTCGAGCACGGCGCGCACCATGTGTCCGCGCGTGTGCGCGAGCGTGAGCCCGATGAAACAGGCCCGCGCGTCGGGATCGGCGTGCGGGGTTCGCTCGCCGGAAAGGTACGGCAAAAAGAACAGACCTTCGGACCCGGACGCGATCTTGGCGGCCTCGGCCGTGAGCGTGTCGTAGGGATCGATCTTTGATTTTTTCCCAGAGGCGATCTCCGCCTGGCAAAGCCGATTGCGAAACCATTGCAGGCAACCGCCGCCCGACAGACTGACGCCCATCATGTGCCACTTGCCATGCACGGCATGGCAGAACGTGTGCAAGCGTCCGGCCGGATCGACTTGAACGGTATCACTGTGGACGAACATGATTCCGGAGGTGCCGATCGACGTTGACAGCGTTCCGCGGCTGACCACGCCGTTGCCCACGGCGCCTGCGGCGCAATCCCCTGCTCCGCCCACGACCAAGCAATCGGTCGACAATCCCAACGCCCGGGCCGCATCCTTGGTCAGTTTGCCGGTCACTTCCTCGCTCTCATAGCAATCGGCCAGTAGCGATCGATCCAGCTCCAGCTTGCCCAGCAGTTCGCTGGACCAGTCGCGTCGAGCCACGTCGAGCAACAACATACCGCTGGCGTCGCTGACATCGGTCGCGAACTCGCCGGTCATCCGCCGCCGCACGTCGTCCTTGGGCAAGAGAACCTTGACGGTCTTGTCGAAATGCCGCGGCTCGCGATTTCGCAACCACAATATCTTGGGCGCCGTGAAACCCGTCAGGGCCGGATTGGCCACCATGCGAATCAACTCGCTGCGTCCGCCGGCGCGCCGCTCCAACTCGTCACACTCGGCCGCCGTGCGCTGATCGTTCCACAAAATCGCCCGGCGAATGACGCGGTTCTGCTTGTCGAGAAATACCGAACCGTGCATTTGCCCCGACAGTCCGATGGCTTTGACGTCGGCCGCTTTGAGCTTGCCTTGCTTGACGACCGCGCGGACTGTCTTGACCGTGGCCTGCCACCAATCTTCGGGATCCTGCTCGCTCCACAGCGGCTTGGGATGATACGAGGGATATAGGCTCGTGGACTCCGCCAGGATCTTGCCCCGTTCGTTGATGGCCAGCGTCTTGGTGCCGGAGGTGCCGATATCGATGCCAAGAAAAATGCTCATAGTGTCGGCGCGACTGTCAGGTTCCGAGGAGAAAAAGCACGGTAAGTGAGGCGGATTGTAACCCGGCCGCCAGCGGACTGGCAACCGCCGGCCTCCAACTACCAGCGAGCCGATTGACCGCCGCCGTGCCGTGTCCTTACGATGCAATTCAGGCTATTGAATCGCGCGCGGCTTCGCGAGATTCGCGACGGCAATTCGCAGCCGATTCGTGGCAGCCATTTCCAAGGAAACCCGTTGAGGACGCATGGCATCCAACGATCGATTTCCCGGAATCTTGGCCTGGCTTTGGCTGGCGAACCTGGCACTGTTGGCTGCGCTGGCGGCGGGCTGCTCCGCGCAAGAAAAAACGCCGGCTGCGGGCGCTGCGGGGGCGCAGGGCGGTATCGATCTCAAGCTGGTTGTGGTCGATGATCCGCCCATGGCCGCGGCCGTCGAACGACTGCGGGCCGAATGGAAAGCCCGCACCGGCGCGACGCTCGCCATCGTGCAGCTCACGCAGGATGAACTGCTCTCGGCGAAAAACCTGGGCGATGGCGTGGACGCCGTGATTTATCCCTCTGGGCAGATGGGGCTGCTGGCCGAGCGCGGTTGGATCGTGCCCCTGCCGGCCGACTATGCGACGAATCGCGAGCTGGCCTGGTCCGATACGTTCGAGTTGTTGCAGGTCGCCGAGACGCGCTGGGGCCAAAGCCCGTACGCGGTTCCCTTCGGCTCGACGCTTTTGACCTGCTACTATCGCAGCGACCTGTTCGACCGCTTCCACAAGCGCCCGCCCGCCACCTGGCAGGAATACCAAGCGCTGGCCGAGTTCTTCGCGAAGCGCGAGAATCTGCCCGGCGTCGAGCTTCCGGACAACTGGTCGGGCACGGTCGAGCCGTTGGCCAAGGGCTGGGCCGGAAGGGTCCTGTTGGCCCGTGCCGCGGCTTACGCCCGGCACCGCGACCATTACTCGACCTTGTTCAAAATCGACAGCATGCTGCCGCTGATTGCCGGCGCGCCCTTTGTGCGCGCGCTCGAAGAGCTGGTTGCCGCCGCCAGAATTTCGCCGGACAATCGTCTCGAGTTGGATCCACACGGTGCTCGACAAGCATTCTTGGCGGGACGCGCGGCGCTTGCGCTGGCCGTGCCCGGACACGCGACTGGCGATTCGCAGTCGGATAGTGTGAGCATGCCGGCTGTGGGATTTTCCGAGTTGCCGGGAGCGCAGCAGGTTTACAACGTGGCAGGCGGCGTCTGGGAGAATCGCAAGAGTGAGGAAAGCACGCACGTGCCGCTGTTGTGCTTCGCCGGTCGGCTGGGATCCATCACGAAAGAGTCGAAACAAGCCGATGCCGCGTTTCAGCTATTGGCCTGGCTGTCGGGCCGCGAGTGGGGCGCAGCGGTCAGTAGCGCTAGCCGTGCCACGACGCTCTATCGCCGCAGCCAGTTGCGCGCGCCGCGGCCCTGGCTCGATCCACAGACCGATCAGCAGGCGGCCAGTCAATATGCCGAGACGGTGCGGGATGCGCTGAGTCGGCAGGCCTATCTTTTTGCCCTGCGAATTCCAGGCGAGGAAAAATACCTCGCCGCGCTCGACGCCGCGGTACACGCAGCGGTGCGGGGTGAAACGTCGCCGGCCGATGCCTTGTCGGCGGCGGCCAGAGAGTGGAGCAAGATCACGGCCGAACTGGGCCTGGACGCGCAGCGAAGCGCCTATCGCTCGAGCGTGGGCCTGGAGCCCTAGTATTCTCCACGCGACAACAGGAACGAGACGATACCGCCGTTTCCCAAGGCCCGCGTTCGCCTAGACAATCCGCACTCACGATTTTAGAATGCATCAACCGTTTGGGGCGGTAGCTCAATTGGGAGAGCGCTGCGTTCGCAATGCAGAGGTCGAGGGTTCGACTCCCTTCCGCTCCACTCGTCGCAGCCCGTTGACACCTGTTGTCGACGGGCTGTTTTCATTGGTCGGCAAGT
>JANNQN010000045.1:0-2911 GCA_031400775.1 Planctomycetia bacterium
AAAGTTCGCGCCGCTTGCCAATCCTGCTACATTGTCCATCGGGCAGTCCTTTCGTGCTGGTAGGTTCGTTCTAGACAAACAAACTTCTACCAGTTCCAGGACTGCCCCTTCAATTTGTGCGCAACAATCAGGACGTTATCCCGTGATCACGAATGTGCGCATCCTCGATGAAGAGGATTGGGTACACGCCGTCACCCACGATGAGGAGGATGGGGCCTGGCAGTTCCTTCCCTCGCGCGGCCAGGCGAGCATGAAGGAGGCGGCGGTTGTAGGACTAAAACGAATGGTGGAAATCGAGCCCAGACTCGAAGAGCTCGCAGACCTTCCGCTTGGTTGGCATGCCTGGCGCGAGAGCAAAACCGAGCCTTGGACACGCGCGCCAAAAAATGCGGGCTAACTGCGGACGTTGTCATCACCAAGGCCTCTTCCGAAGGGATACGCGCGGACGGGCTTGCGGAGAGCCGCGAGCTGAGCAGGCCACGTCGGCCCGGCTCAGTCGTCGGCTCCCCGCTTGCCGCTGTCGCTTTCATCGACACCAAAGCGTCCCGGCTCGGCCTGCCTGACGGCGTCCACCGGCAACTCGTTGCCGTAGATCACCGACAGGACGGCCGGAAGATAGGTGTTCAACATGGCCATGGTCGTGCCCATCAGACGATGGATCGTCTCGTCCGCCAGGTCGTCGTCGACCAGAACTTGGGCCGCCTGGAAACGCAGGTCACCCTCGTCGTAGTCCATCTCAAACTTGCCGACCTTCAAGCCGTGGTTGGCCCGCACCACCGCCTCGGCAACCGCCGGGCGCGACCCGATCGGGACTCGCACCGGCGAATAGCCAAAGACCTGGAACAGGCTGTCCTCCGCGTCGACGTGCGCAATGATCCGATAAGTGCCGACCTCGCCGCGAAAATCCGTACAGATCGAGCGGTCCTCGCTGCGCGACCAGTAGCCAATGTTCTGGTTGTCCAGATGCTGGATCAGTTTTTCGTAGGCGGCGTTCATTGTGATCCTCCCTTCGTTTCGTCCAGCCAACGCCGGCGCTTGCTCGGCGGAATGCGTCACTTCGGCGCAATGCGTCGCAATCTCGGGCTTCTGCTGGGCCGCTTGATCCAACGATCGCGCGGGCTCAGGCTGGCCGAATATCCAAACTCGCAGTGCTCTCAAAATTGTCCACAACATGGATTTGACTTCATGGTTCCGACACGAATTGGTTCCGGCGCTCGGCACCCGCCAACAGAAAAGCCCGATGTCCTTGTGACACCGGGCTTTGGCAGCCAGAACAAGCTTGCGGCCAGGCGTCACAGGCGCAGCGGGAGCGCGGGAGAATTACCCGCGAGCGATCGATGTCGCTGCGCGCAATAATTCCCAGCTATCCGTTCTTGGGTCCAACCTGGCCGAAAGAAAATCATTGAAGGAACAACCTGAAATTCTTGCCCCAAATTCGAGCCGACCGCGACCACCGCGGCATGGACCCTGCTAAAGCCCTAGACGCCGGAAAGCGTCCGCCGGTTCACGGTATTTCGAAGAATCACACCGAAGTGCCGTTCGGCTGCCTTCGTCCCGAGCTCGGCTCGACTGAGCTCGCCGAAGTCAGGCCGAGGGGGGCTCACGGCCGAAGCCTCCGTGGCCACATTCTTCTCTGCCCTGGCGTGGCGCGCCAATATCATTGAAAAAGACCGGTCGACTTGTCGAAAGCGAGATTTCGCGTTCGGCTATTGGTAGAAACAGAGCTGACAGCCGGTTCGAAATCGGCAGGCCAACCTGGACTCAACATCAACGCTGAAAATTAATAGGAGAATGACGCACCATGATCGAGACACCGCAAATCACCGAGACCGCCGCGCAATCGGCCGCCGTCATTCGCCTGACGATTCCACGCGCGGAGATTCAGCACGTCATGGGCCCAGCCATTGGCGAGGTGATGGCCGCCGTCGCTGCCCAGGGCATCAATCCCGCCGGGCCGGTGTTCTCGCACCACTTGAAGATGGACCCCGAGACGTTCGATTTCGAAGTCGGTGTGCCCGTCACTGGGGCGGTCGCGTCGGCGGGGCGGATGAAGCCGAGCCAATTGCCGGGCGCGAAGGTAGCGCGGACCGTGTATCACGGCGGCTATGAGGGACTGGGCCCGGCCTGGGGTGAATTCAAATCCTGGCTGGCGGCCAATGGTCACAAGACGGCCCCCAATCTCTGGGAGCGTTATGTCACGGGCCCGGAGTCGAACCCCGACCCGACCACCTTCCGCACGGAGCTCAACTGGCCACTGATCGGCTAAGCGCTGGCCTACAAAACTCAGGACGGCCGCAGGGGACCACAACGGCACGGAGAACGCAAAGGTTAAGAGCATGGCGTTCTTACCCTCCGTGTTCTTTGTGTCGTTGTGGTTCGCCTTCCGACTTAAGATACTGCTTGCCAGCAGGGCTCCCAGGTTCAATAATCTCAGCCTGTGCCTGGTCGCTCGCTGCGAATGGGCCCACCGGAGATTTTCGCCTTCCCAACGATCGATCGCTCCATCCCGATGAGGAACCACCGATGAATTCTGTGCTTCGCGGATTCTCTTTTGCCGCCGCCCTGTGCTTTTCGCTGCTGACGAGTGCGGCAAGCGGCGCGGACGAAGCTTGGGTCTCGCTGTTCGATGGCAAGACGCTGGAGGGCTGGGAAAAGATCGGCAGCGAGCAGAGTGTTTGGGAGGTGAAGGACGGAGCCCTGTGCGGCTCGGGCCCAGCCTCGATGGTGGTTTGCACCAAGGGACCGTACAAAAACTTCCGCTACCGCTGCGAAGTAAAGATCAACGACAAGGGAAACTCGGGCCTGTACTTCCGCACGACGCGCAAGCCCGGCTTCACTGACGGCTACGAAGCCCAGATCGATAGCACGCACCGCGACCCCATTCGCACCGGCTCGCTCTACGGCATGTGCC